>DBXN01000122.1:0-8992 GCA_002309585.1 Verrucomicrobia bacterium UBA1211 | reverse complement strand
CCGTACCGGTCTTCAGTTCGGTTCCGAAGGTCAGGCGACCCCCCGCCGAATCGGGCTGGGCGATATCCTCGCCATCCGCGGCGATGGGACAGGTCTGTTCGCCCGTGAATCCGAAAGATCGGATCGTGTAACTCTTCCCCGCCTCGATCTTGCAGGCTTTCGGGAGCCGGATGAAGCGATAACCGTTCCGCAAGAATCCCGGGATGTGGACATCGAACGAGACTTCGGCGATCACTTTCTGTGTCTCTTCATCAGCGAGGTAGGTACGGATCGGGCTCTGGAATCCTTCGCCGCTGGAGTCGAAGCATCCGAGGTGCGTGACCCAAAGCGGCCCCTGCACAACGGTGAAAGCATAACCGAATCCACATTTCTCCTGCATCGGTTCCAGCTCCGTCACCGTTCCGACGGTGTAGGGTTGGAAGATGGGGATATCCGGATTGAAGGCTACCGTGCCCGCCTCAACTTTCAAGGTGTCATCCACATGGAAGTTGCCCCCAACCGCGAGGGTGCCCTCGCCGGATTTCCGGAGGCTATAGGCGCTTAGATCGGCATCGGCCATCAGATTCCCGCCTTGGACCACGGTCAGAAGCGCATCCATTCCGCCGAAGACCAATGCGCCGTCCGTCAGATGGCGGGTATAAGTCCCTTGGACATCCAATTCACCGATTGTCACCGCATGGCCACCCAATGAGAGGGTTTCGGTGGGGGAGGTGGCTGCGATCACCGCCTTCGCCGTTTCGCCTGAAGCGATGGCACCGTTTTCCCAACCGGCCGCGTTATTCCAGATGTCGGAGAGAGCCGTCCCGACCCAGACGCCGTCGCTCGTCTCGTTGGCGGCCAGGGGCCCCTCATCCAAGACCAGTCGGGCATATTCCGCGTAGGAGGCGCGGGCATCGCCGGCGAACTCCCTTAGGAGACGTTCGCCGATTCCGTCGCTGTCATTCTGGCGATAGAGCAATTTGGCGATGTTGAGCGAACGGATCGCGTCGGTCCGCTCCGCATTGTCCTGGTTGGTGTTGTAGGTGACGGGAATGATCGCGTTTGTGGATTGCCCGGTCAGCAACGCCTCCTGACTCTCCAGAAGGTTCCGAGCGGCCGTAGCGAGCGACGGGGCGTAGACGCCATCGCCGGCGAGGGTCAACATCCGGTAGTGTGAGAGTTGGTGCGCCGTATTAGTCCTCAGCTTGTTGCAGAGTACGGTAAGAACGGGGATGGACCGGGAATCGGCCGTTTTCCCCAAGGCATAGACCATCGCGTCCACCAGAGAAGTTGAACGTCCGTACTGACCCATTCCCATGAAGTCCATACCCGTATCCCAATCACGGCTATTCAACCGAACGATCAGGTCGTCGATGCCGGCCCGATCGCCCAGGAGCGCCAGCGCGCAGGCGAGGGCGATCTTACGGTTATCGTCCGTCGCGCCCGCAAAGGCGCTCTGGAGTAACGGAAGGGCCGTCTCGACATCCGCCAGAATGATCTCCAGTCCTTGGAAGTTGGTGGTCAGGCTGTTGATCGCCGCTGCGATCGCCGCCTGGGTGACCGGCTGGTCGGTGTCGGTCAGGACCCGCTCTTCCAGTACGCCTTTCGTGACCAGTTTCTGCTGGAGCGCTTTGACATCAATACCCCGGAGCCCCGTATTTCCTTCGACCGCGGCGCTCGCCGCCAATCCGGCGGCGTAACCTTGGTTTTGGACATCGGGCTGCATCCGGATGATCGGCATCGCGTCACGGGTTGCGCTGATGCCCAGACCGGTTGCGATTATTCCCTCCAATTCGGACGGGAGAAGTGCGCGGTAGGGGACATCCGCCGCAAAATTCATCGACGAGGTGTGGTTGTAGAACATCATCAGATCGCTGGTTGTGTAGCCGTGCGAATCGAAGTTGCTGGTGCCATGCATAATGGTGTCGGGCCATGTCCGGCCGCGGATCACATCGATCTCCGTGATCTGGATATCGCCGACGATCCGGCGGCGTTCCCTTGTCCCGGTCATCGCCGCGCCGGTATTATAGATGGAGTCGGACATGCCCATCCGTGCCCGGCGGCCGAAGGCGCTCAAGTCGCCCGCGTCGGTATCGTTTAAGAAGCCAATGTCGTAATTGAGATAACTCTCACCCAGTTTCTGGGCACAGACAGAGGCGCCTTGAAGGGCGAAATCCTTGGCGTGGAGATAGTCGGTGGGGGACCCCGCCGCGGCCGCCACATCGGCGTTTCCGGTGCTGTCGATCACTACGCCGGCCTTGATGATGCCGCGTGTGCCGTCTGGCAGAACCACGATCACGCCGTTGACCTGATCACGTCCGTCGCGTTTGCCGGGAACGTATGCGCCCTCAACGAAGGCGCCGAACCAGCAGTTCCCGCCCGAACGGGTGAGTTCGCTCCGGTACCATTCCGGCTTGGCCGTATAGAAGACGATACCTTTGGTCGGCCATCCATTGTCGATCTCGCGCGTGAAGCCTCGCTTGAAGCCGTGGTAGTAACGGCCGATGCGGGTGTCGATCGCGGTTCCGCCCATCGTATAAAGGTACTCCAGCGCGAGGACGCTGCGGTTCTCCCGCGCGGCGGCGATCGCCGCAGGCGCACCGGCGGTTCCGGCACCCGCTACCAACACATCCACCTTGCCGAGAACCGGAAGATTCGCACCTGACGAGAGGATCGTCTCGCTTCCGTCCAGGCCGACATTCAACGGGACCGTCAACCGTTCACGGATCGTTTGCCCGTCTTCGGAGACCGCAACGCCCGTCCCGACGGACTCCAATCCGGGACGCGACAATGCCGCCACCGCTGCCGAAGCGCCAACGTGTCCGCCGATCAGACAGGCGATCCCTGGTTGCTGGAGATTTCCGGCGATGGTTCGCGGAAGGTCCGCGCACGGCCCCAAAACGTAGAGGTAGGGGAGAGCCTGGGGTTGGAAGACGGAGAGGGGGAGCGATGTGGCGCCCGGCCAATCGCCTGTATAACCGTTTCCGCTGTTAATCTGTACGGGCGGGGTGAAGAAGAGTTTCTCCGATGCGTCCACGGTTGTCGGAGTCCACGTCTCGTTGATAAAGGTTTTTTCGATCTCTGCCAGTGCGGCGTAATCCCAATCTGCGAAGGTCCAATTCCCGCTGATCGCATAGGCGGTCACGCCGAATGCGGTCGGTGCGTCAGCCACGAGAAGGTCATTCGGGGCAAGGGAGACCTGTGGCGTCACCGGTTTCCGCTCCTCAACGGTATAGCGCCGCGAGAGCGCCGGGAGTCCGTTGGTCATACAGGTAACCACGCGGGTAAAGGTGCAGGAGGTCTCCGGTTCGATCGGTCGAAAGAGGGTAGGGGAGTGGGCGCGCGCGACGCTGGCCCATTCGCTCGCGTCGATAACCGCTTTGGCGCGGATCGCCTGGCGCCCGTTGCGGTTCGCGATCACGACACCGGCGATCGCACCGGCTTTGTCCGTGAGGGTTCCGGTCACGTACGAACCTGTCAGGTAGGGGACCTCGGCGGCGGACAGAGCCGCATCCAAGGCTTTCTCAACCTTCAGCGGACGGGTCTGCTGGGGTGTGGCGTTTTGGGTCCCGATCACCAGTTCGCCAAGAAGCTGCCGTGAATAGGCCTTGCTGCAACGGATCTTCAGAAATCTCGCGGTGGTATAAAAATTTGGCGTAAAAAAGAAGGTCCGAATGTTATCCGTCCCTCCCTCGCCGGGGGACTCCTCAATGTTTAGGGATCCGGGAAGTTCCGTGTATTCCTGGTCATCGAGACTGGTGGAGACCGAGAGGGATGTGGTCGCGAAACCGCCGTCCGTCGCACGGAGGAAGGTCGAGAGCGTGATGCGCGAAATCGACCCGCTGCCGACGAGTGCCACGTTGATGGTGACGATGTCTGTATTGAACTGGACCGAATGCTGCGACGATATGGTGTATTTACCGTCTGTCAGAACGGTGAAATTGTTGTCTGGATGCATCGGATCGGGCGTCGCGTCATACGTGTACGAAAAGACGGTCGTCGGGTTCATCTCGAACGCCGATTGGACCAGGGGATCTCCCGCGCCCTCGGCATAGGGATTGCCCCAGAGCTGGCGGGTTGTGACGACCTCCTCGCCGAGGTGGGGACGCGGGGCGACGAGGAAAACCGATGCGCCCGATTCTTTGGCGGCGATGGCGGACTTGACCGCACCGAAGGTGCCGCCGACAACCACCACATCCACATCGTTCAGGAGAGGGATTTTACGGGCTGATTCATCAACCGTTTCAGACCAAACGTCAGAAAGAGACAAACACAAGCCGACAATCAGACAGATCCATTTTTTCATCTCAATTTTCCTTTTTTGAGTTCTGACACACGCCACCGCAACGTTAATAGATTTTAACGTTTTGTATGTTTATAGTATCACAAGATTCCATAATCCTTCAAGGGTGAAATTTCCAAAACTTAACATAACACATATTATGCGACGTGGAAAAGATTGAAGGCCAGCGCTATCGAAACAGGTACAAGACTTGATATGGCAAGGGCGCCCTCGCCCTTGCAGCAAGGCCGAGGCGGCCTTGCCACATCGGATTGAACGATCCTAATCACTTGCTTTTCGCAAACGGTTCATTTACAATAGGTTTATATGGTGTTTCTCCATCTGTACAGAGACAAAGGGAAATGGTATCTTTGGGGCGAGACGGCGGAGGCGGTCTCCGACGCGCTTTCCCTCTTTGACGTTGGAGGCGCCTATCTGAAACGGCTTCTGGCCCCCTGGTTCTGGGAACGGGGCTCGGTGTCGACTGTGGAAATCGATCTGCCGCTCCCGACCGCAGGCCGCGGCAAATCCGCCCATCCGGTACCCTCGCAACCGTTTCTCGCGGAGATGAAGGGACTCGCTGCGATCGAGGAGGGAAAGCCCCATCCGGTCAAGCGATGGCCCGTTCACGCCATCCCGCTGAACCTCAAGCAGCTGATGATGCTTTTGAACCGCTCGCAGGACCGTCGGCTGGACGACGGCCTTTTCGCGGGCGAATCGCTGCTGATCTTGGCGGATCTCTTCAAACTGGCGGGCGGCGTCGTCGCACAGGGCCGTTACCTTCCCGGCATCCGGACCGAACCGGACGGCACGTACACATCGGTCTGGATCCCGATCCTCAATGCGGTTGACAGGAAGAACCTGCAAGCTTTAGGCGCGGCGTTGCCGGCGCTTGTCACGGACGGACTCACGAATGAATGCGCCGCACAGACGATTCTGGATGAGTTGACGGACGGTATCGCACGGAGCGCGGCGGTGACCACCCTTTCGGAGGCGCAGGCCCGGAAAAGACGTTTCTACAGCGCACACGACGCCTGGTTCGCGGCCTTGCGCAGCACCTCACCCACCATCCACTGGGATTACCCGGATGAATTGGCCGACCTGAAGAACCGCCTGGCCATTTGGCGTTACCCCGTGGCCTGGCAACAGCAAACCGGCACCTCGCTCGCCTTCAAACTGGATTTCCCCAAAAGCCCTGATGACGGCTGGCCGCTCCAGATTCTCATTCAGGAAGGGAACGTCAGACGCCCCTTCCCCGCAGACCTGAACCGTACCCCGGTCACCCGCGCCCTGCTGCTCGCACTGGGACAAGCCGCCCTTCTCTTTCCCCCACTGGCCTGCGCCGAAGCGGATGAAACGCTTGGCGGCTACGGCTGGGGGNNGGGCTGCCGCCTCTCGTCCGATGAGGCGTACCTCTTTCTGAACACCGTTGTCCGGATCTTTGAAGGCGCGGGATATGGGGTTGAACTTCCCGAGGAAGGCCATCTCCTGGATGGCGAAGCGCAACTGATCGCTGACGTCACCTCCCCCACCCCACCGCCCGATGACGCCGCACACACGATGGATGAGAAGTTGGGTGTCCGCTGGTCCGTCACCCTGAACGGCGAAACGCTGACGGCCGCTGAAGTGGCGGACCTGTTGCACGCCCCGTCCCCATTGGTCTGTTTCCGGGGAAAGTGGATCATCGTCGATATCCGAAAGCTTCAAGACGCACTCCGCGCGATCAGCCGTAAGAGCGAGGAGGCGGTGACGGCCGGCGAGGTCGTCAAATATGCCTTGGGCATCCAGGCGCGTAACGGCCTGGAGATCGCCCACGTCAGAAGTGACAGCTGGCTTACCCCTTTCCTTCGCCAACTGGAGGGCGAGGCCGCGTTTGAGGAGCTTCCGCAGCCCGACACCTTCATCGGAACCATGCGCCCCTACCAGCTTCGCGGCTATAGCTGGCTGGCCTTCCTCCGCGCTTGGGGATTCGGCGCCTGCCTGGCCGATGATATGGGCCTCGGCAAAACCATTCAGGCGCTGGCCTTTCTCCTCCATGAGAAGGCGAAAGGCGAAAAACGACCGGTCCTGTTGGTCGCGCCGATGTCGGTACTCGGCAACTGGATCCGCGAGGCGGAACGTTTCGCCCCAACCCTCACCTGCATGCTGCACCACGGTTCCGACCGGTGGCACGGCGATTCGTTCGCGCGCGAAGCGAATACATACGATCTGGTCCTCACCAGTTACCAGCTTCTGCATCGCGACTACCGCGCTCTGCGGAGAGTCGAATGGGCGGGCATCCTTTTGGATGAGGCGCAGAACATCAAGAATCCCCTCACGCGCCAATCCCAGGCCGCGCGTGCGCTGAAGGCCGAATACCGTATCGCCCTCACCGGTACCCCGATCGAGAACCATGTGGGCGATATCTGGTCGATCATGGATTTCCTGAATCCCGGTCTGCTCGGTGGCCGGACACTCTTCCGGAAACGGTTCTTCCAGCCGATCCAGTCCGGAAGCGATCCCAGCGCGCGATCCCGGTTGCGGCAGATGACCACCCCCTTTATCCTGCGCCGTCTGAAAACCGACAAACGGATCATCTCTGACCTGCCCGAGAAGTTGGAAAGCAAGGTCTATTGTCCCCTGACCCTCGAACAGGCCCGTCTCTACCAGGAGGTGATCGATTCTTTCGAGCGCGATCTGGAAGCGGCGGAGGGCATCCAGCGCCGGGGACTTATCCTTGCCGTGCTGACCAAACTGAAACAGGTTTGCAACCATCCGGCCAACTATCTGGGCGAACACGACGCCGAAACCGCCCGTTCGGGTAAACTGCTTAGGCTGGAAGAGATGCTCGACGAAATTTTCGCGCGCGGGGAATGCGCCCTTATCTTCACCCAATACGCAGAGATGGGTCACCTGCTCCAACGGCGGCTCTGCCAAACCTTCGCCGAGGAAACCCCGTTCCTGCACGGTGGCGTCGCGCGGAAAGAGCGCGACCGGCTTGTCAGCGCGTTTCAGGAGGGCCGCCGGCCCCAGGCCTTCATCCTCTCGCTCAAGGCCGGCGGCACCGGTTTGAATCTGACGCGCGCCACCCATGTCTTCCATTTCGACCGCTGGTGGAATCCCGCCGTTGAGGATCAGGCGACCGACCGGGCCTTCCGTATCGGCCAGACCCATCGTGTCATGGTTCACAAAATGATCTGCACGGGCACGCTGGAGGAACGGATCGACCGGATGATTGAGGCGAAAACGGACCTCGCGAATGAGATCATCAGCCACGGTGAAACCTTCCTGACTGAACTCACCAACGAGGCGCTGCAGGAGATCCTTCATCTTCAGACCGGAGAGGAGTTGGCGCCATGAGCAAGAAGAAGCGGCAATACGCGGTCAGAACCCCGCTGACGGTCAAGGGCGGCATCCGGGCGCAGTTGGCGACCTCCGGCGTCTCTCGCGTCTGGTGGAGCAGACGGTGGATGGAGATGATGGAGGATTTCCGCATCGGCGCGCGCCTCGGTCGGGGACGGAGTTACGCCGTCTCGGGACAGGTCTCCAAACTCACCATCGTAGACGGCCAGACTGAAGCCGATGTCCAAGGCTCAACGCCCCAGCCGTACCACTGTGTCATCCGGTTGCGTCAGCTTGCCCCCGAAGCGGCTGATCGGATCCGTGACCACCTCTACCGCCACCCGATGCTGTTGGGCCGCCTCCTCGCAGGCGAACTCCCCTACGAGCTGGAAACCCTCTTCGGCGAGACGGGCACCCCCTTTTTCCCGCAGCGGAAGGATGACGTCTGGAGCCACTGCACCTGTCCCGACTATGCCAACCCCTGCAAACATCTTGCCGCCGTCTATTTCCTTCTCGGTGAGACCTTTGTCCGAAAGCCCAGCCTACTGCTGACGCTCCGGGGATTGTCCCTGCCCGAACTGGAGATCCCGGTCCTGCCCGAACCTGCCGAAACGGAAAAGCCCTCCCCCACCGCCGAACTGACCGCATCGGCGTGTTACGGTGCGCCCCATGCGCCGCTCGCCCCCGATCCCGCCCCGCTGCCGGGCGGCGCGGACGTGCCGCTTCTCGCGCGACTCGGTCCCATCCCCTTCTGGCGGGGCCAGGAACGGTTCATCGACACCCTCACCCACCTCTATGCCCGCGCCACGCAGCGTGGCCAGATCATCCGCACAGGCGACATCCTGGACCTCCGCCGGGAAGACGAGAAGATCATCGTCACCGGAGCCTCCCTCCACCTCAAAGGTCACAAACTCCGCATCGACGCCAACATCTAAATCCCCCGGTTACGTGTGTCAGACACCGGTTTTATCTCACGCGGAGACGCAGAGGAGCGGAGATTTTGGCTAGTTTACAGGTCCCCCATCTTTTCATTCTTCACTCTTCATTTTTCATTCTCTCTCGTCATTCGTCACCCGTCACTCGTCACTCCTGTTCCCCTCTTTTCTCTTCCCGTTCCCCATTCTCCGTTCCCCTCTTAACCCTTTAACCTTTTACCTTCCTTGTAGAACCTACCTTTAACGGGGTAAGGTTTTTTCAAAAAAAATAAAATTTTGCGCTTGACTTTTTTATTTGATTCCCTATATGTTTCAAACAAAGGCAAGGTGTATTTTGGTTTAATGTGTCCGTCAGGTGGCCTCCCGTTCTCCGGAACGGACGCGAAAAGAGAGGTGCCCCATGCATTCCCGAAACGTGGTAACGACTTTAACTTTGTCGGTGTTCACCGCCGCCTCCGCCTCGGTCGCCATCCTG
>DBXN01000012.1:2089-17089 GCA_002309585.1 Verrucomicrobia bacterium UBA1211 | reverse complement strand
CCACATGAACCGGGAACTCTCGCATTCTTCAGTTCTCACCGGAGGGGACGGTTGGAGAGGGCGCCGGTTAGTTCGTCGTGGAGGGTGACGATCGGGTTGCGGAAGGGTGTCCCGACCTCGCCGAGGAAGCGGCAGACGGCGTACCGGCGGCACCGTTCGGTGTAGGCGGGGAGCCAGGCGTCGACGGCCGCGCGGAGGGCGGGGTCGGTGATCGGGTAACGCGCGGCGCTGGGGTAGAGGAGTTGTTTCTGGCGCAGCCGGTGGGGTTTGGGGGTGAGGCGGGCGCGGAAGCAGCGCTGTTTCCGGCAGAGGATCGCGTAGAGCGGATCGACATGGAGCCGTTTGACGAGCAGGTTGAACCGTTCGGAATCGGGGGCGAGGCCCGCGCCGTTGACGATCACGCGGTAGCCGGCGGCGGTCCGGTAGAGGCGGAAGGCCAGATCGGCGGTGCCCGGCTCGCGGGTCAGACGGCGGAGGCGGGCGAGGAGGTCGCGTTCCCTCATGTCCGGGGCGGGGGCGCGTCTGAACCGCGCACCCAAAAGGAGAAAGGGCAGGAGGATGATGTCGAGGAGACAACCGCGCAGACAACCGCGCGGGTCGTCGTCGATGTCCAGAAAGCAGACGGTTTCGCTGTTGAGGATCTCGGCCCCGTAGCGGTTGCGGGTGACCACGTTCCCTGTGTCGATCCGCCGCAGGATCTCCTCGCAGATCGGCCGCTCATAGGCACCGTTCTCCGCACGGTTCCCGAAGATCTCGTCAAGCCGTCTGCGGAACCGTTCGCGCATCGCCCGCAGGGCGTTGGCCTCGGCCTCGGCGGACCGTTGATCGCGGGGCTCCCGCCGTTCGTCGGACGGCAGTCGCGCCTGAAAGGCCTCAATCTCGTCGAACGCCAGATTCAACCGTTTCCGGGCATCCTCTTCGGAGAGGTCTGAACCGGCTCGGAGGGTCGTTTGGCGCCCACGGATGGTGCGGGTTTCGGTTGCCCAATAGGTATGGAATTTCATGTTGGTCTACCGGATGGTGAGGATCCCGAGAAAACCTGTGATCTCGAAGACCTCTTGGACGGCGGGGGTGACGTGGGTGATGACCATGGAGCCGCCGGCCTGTTTCATCCGTTTCTGCGTGGCGAGCAGGACACGCAGCCCGGCGGAGGAGATATAGTCGACCTCGCCGAAATTGAAGGTGACGGCATTGACTTCCGGCGGAAGCGTTTTAAGCGCCTCTTCCAGCTGGGGGGCGGTCAGGGTGTCGATGCGGCCCTTGGGGCTGACGGTCAGTTCGGGACCGTCGATCCGGGAAGTGATGGTCATGTGTGCGCTCCGTTTAGCAGGGTGGGAAGTGTCACCTTCCTATCCTTTCTTGAATTTGAAGACGTTTCGGTTGTAGCCGGTGGTGGTGAGGTTCAATTTACTGGGTTGCGCCTCCATGATCGAGGCGACCAGGTAGGTCCGCAGCGAGGTGATCTGCGCGTCGGCATCGGTAATGTCGAAAACCTCGCCGTCATCGCGGAGGATCAAGGTGATCTGCGCGTCATTCAGGTCCAGGGTCGCTTCGCCGTGTACTTTCCGTTTTCCGTTACGGTCTTTCACCGCCATGAAGACCTCTTCGACCATCAAAGCGGCGCGGAGAACGATCGAGTCAGGGGTTTTGACTCTTTTAAGGGCATCGGCGACGGCTGCGGAGGTGTCGACGATCTCCTTTTCCGTCAGGTTTAGGTTGAAGGTGTAGAGGTTCGCCTCGCGACCCTTCACCAGCAGGAGCGGGAACATCGCCCGGCCATAGCGGAACAGCAGGTAGCTTCCGAAGAAGACAACCGTCACCATCGGGGCAATCCCCAGGGCGGTCCAGATGCCGTCGGGTCCGAAGAGGTGGCCCAGGACCGGATAGAGGATGAGCGGCACACCGAGGTTCGCCATGATCGTCAGGATACAGGCCAACGCTTCCCGTTCGATAAAGAGGTAATAGGAGTTGAACAGGAAGACCGCCGCCATGAAGGGGATGCCGCAGGCGATGAGGCGAACGGCGGTATAGGCGGGCTGGATGATGGCGGGATCTTGGATGCCGATGAGGCGGGTGACCAGTTGCGGCCAGCAGATGAGGATCAGCGCGACGGTCAGCCCCTCCAGAAGCGAGACCGCCTCCGCGGCGCGCATGACCACCCGGACCCCCGTCACGTTCTTCTCGCCGATGTAGACGCCCACGATCGGCTGGGCCGCGTTTGAGACGCCATTGAACGCCTCCGAGAACCCGAGGATCGTCAGCACGACACTCAGGATCGGCAGGGTCTCCGAACCGAAATGTTTGATCACGTAGGCGTTCAGCAGCGTGAACAGGGCCGCCCAGCAGAGCCGCACACTCGCGTCTCCGAATGAGCTCCGGCAGATATGCGTGAGGTCCGGGAGGGTGAAATGGCGGACGATCCGGAGGGTGTTTGACCGTTTCAGGAAGTGGCTGGCGAGGATTGCGATCGCGGTGGCGTTACCGATGACCGTTCCGAGGGCGCATCCGGAGATGCCCATTGTTTTACAGAGGATGAACGATAACCCGCAGTTGCTGCCGAGCTGGACGAGGTAGGACCAGAAACAGGCCCGGCTGTCACCGTCGGCGTAGACCGCGCTCGCCAACAGCACCGTGACCGGTTCCAGCAGGGCGCAGGGTGTGAACCAGTTCCAATACGGGATGGCGTATCCAAGCACTTCCGGGGTCGCGCCGAAGGCGTGCAGAAAGCGGTCGCGGCCGAAGACGAAGAGCGCCATGAGCAGACCGCCGAGGAGCAGGGCGCTCCAGAAACCTTGCGAAAAGAAAGCCGTGGCGCGCGGTCGGTTTAACCGCCCCGTCTCCAGCGAAAAGCAGATGGCGGTGCCCGTTCCGATCAGGCAGGAGACGAATGTGACGATGTTCATTGGCGGCTGCAACAGGTTGAGCCCCGCCAGCGCGGTTTCACCCAGAAGATTTCCGGCAATGACACTGTCCGCCAGTCCCATCAGGTACTCGATCAGCATGGCCAACGAGGCTACCACGAGCAGGCTGCGGAATTTGATGACACCAAATGCGTTGTTCATGGGGGACTATCATGCCACATTTTTCCCGTTTCCGCGACTCTTTTTTCATCCGGCGCGCATTACCGGGTACACCCATTGTGGCCTAGCCAAAGAAACAGGATGGCGACAATGACCAGGATGAGGAAGGGTAAGCAGTCCCACCCGATTGGGGACTTTCGGGAACTGCGAGATGGGATTTGCTGATGTTCCCTCCGCCATTGCCGGTGACATTCCGGACAGAACATGCGCCGTTTTCCGGCTGCCCAAGCCTGGCGTGTCCGGGCATTGTGTTTCACGGTCTGCCCGCACCGGGTACAGCGGAAGGTCGCGTTTTGCGGCAAATCATCGACAGGGACGAATTTTACATCCGCAAATGGATCTTCTTCATCGGTGGAAGGGGATTTTGATGTGTCCGGATCGGCGACAGGGATGAACCTCACGTTTGCAAATCCCTCTTTTCCGTGGGACGGTTTTTGGGGGGTGTCCGGAAATGGGTGCGGGTTGTTCCGGGGCGGATAATGGCGAGGGCGGTCGCGCCGCCGCCCGGAAAACATGGCGAGAAGGATCGGGCCAACAACCGCTGCCGCCAGTATGATCCCTCCCAGATAATGCCGTATCATTTCAAAGGACATAACGCTTCCATTCTGCCTAAAATTATCTCATAGGTGCCATTAAACAGGAAAACGGGAACGAATGCAACCCGAAAACAAATGACCGAACACCATTTCGTCAAACGGCCCCGTGCGGTTTGGGGGTGCGAATCGCACCCTGCTTTCCTCAATGAACGTAGGATGGCTCCGGCTGAATGTTTCGAAGATCCTGTTTGATTGATCGTGAATGTCAAATTTGATATGATAATAACGTGAAAACAAAGGAAGCGTATTGTGCCCAGAACGGAGCGGAGAGCGAATGTCTTTTATCGCCTTTCCCGAATAGCGTAAGGTCCCCGTCAGGTCAGGTGAATGTCTAAGGCGGAACAGGATGTGGCAGGGGATCATCAATGAGGGTGGATATGGGACGGGAGACAATCAATGGGTAGACTGAAGGCGGTTTTGATCGGCGCGGTTTTTGCCGTTTGCACAGGGTTTCCTTCCGTGGCGGGGGAGGTGGTTGTCCTGCAGAACGGACAGGGGCGGCATGCCGATGAATTCGACACCGCCTTCACGGTGCTCGGTATCCAACCGCTCCGGTTCACGGACACATCCGAATCCCTGGCCGCCTTCTTCAAGGCGCTGGGGGGTGTGGAGATCGTCATTGTCTCGCCGCTTTTCAACTGGAACGCCGGCTTGGCCGGGAAGGTCGATATGTCGCCTTTGCGGGAATACCTTGAGGCGGGCGGCATGATCGTCGTGACGGACGCCTCCTATTCCCCGTTGCGGCAGTTGCTCGATCCCGTTCTGCCGGGTGTCGGGACCATCCGGGACGGCAAATGCACCTCCTCCCAGTGGGTGGTCAACGGCCATGCCGCGAATGTGGAGCCTGTCCATCCGTTGCGCAGTTTCCCGAACGCCGTCATCGATCCCGACAGTTGGCCGCATTTCGACTCCGTTCCCACAGGATGGACGACCATCGCCGTCTGCAGCGAGGGAAAGCCCGTCATCTTCTGCCGCGAGATCGGGAAGGGGTTCGCCGTCCTTTCCGCCCTCCGACAGCCGAATCCGAAGGCGATCGAGAATTACTGTGCCTTCGCACGCCTGCGTCGGAGCGGTCTGGCGGTGAAGGCCTTTTCGATGACACCCCTCCGGCCCGGCGCGGGATCCCTCTCGCTGACGCTCTCCTCGCCGCCTCCTCCGGGTGTCTCGCTCGAACTTGAGATCGTGGGGCCCCAAGGCAAGACCACGCGCTTCACTGCAAACCTCACCTCCACGGCCGGTACGCTTCCCTTCTCCGAACCGTACCGGGGTCCGATCACGGCGTCGCTCTACGTCGTTACACCTGCTGGACGCGCCCTTGCATATCGGCGCATGGCCGAAATGCCGCCGCTCATGCGCGTCTGCCCGAACGCTTACCGGGGGATTCTCTCGACAGAGCGTCGGACGGACACCGTCCGGTTCCCAGTCCATTTCGCGCCGGACAGGGAGAGCCTTGCGGGCGCGAAACTTTCCCTCGCCGTTTTCGATGCCAGTTCCAACTGCGTCGCCTCTCTTGCGGAGGTGTTGCCAACGGACGGCGTGCCACGTGAACGTTGGGTTCCGTTCCCGCTCGACCGTTCCCTCCCGCCCGGCGGCTACCGGATCGATGCCCTTCTGGAGAAACCCGCCTCGCATGACGCTCCCCGTATCCGTGAGGTTTCGTCCGCCTTCTTTGAGATACGCGCGCCGCACGAGGCGCAGACCATCATCGATGATGACGGTACCTTCCTCGTGAACGGGTATCCCTTCTTTCCGCTGGGCATCTACCACACAAACCCCGACGCCTACGCCGAGCTCGAGGCTATCGGTTTCAACACGCAGCAGTTTTGGAAGTGGGATCTCGGTCTTGACGGCTCAGGTGTACCCGTCAACCTCAACCGTGCGGCTGGCCATAAGCTGAAGTGTCTCTTCGAATCGAACCACCGCGGCCGTGCCATTTATGAGGATTGCGCCAAGCGTCTCGCCTCTCATCCGTCCATCTTGATGTGGTATGTTCTCGATGAACCCGCAGAGGGTTCCGAAGCCTCCATGACGGAGGCGAACGACACTTGGCATGCGTTTGACCGTGACCATCCGACATTTCTCGCCAGCTGCCGGCCCGATCTCTTCGAACACCACGCGAATTATGCCGACGTGTTGGGCTTCGACCCCTACGGGAACATGGAAAAGGTTCTCGACTGGTGCCGCAGACTCGAACAGGGGGTTGGTCGCCACAAGGCGACGGTCTGCATCCCGTGGGCCGACCAGACCGATTTGCGGCTCGTCCGCGCGATGGCTTACGCCGCCATCGCGCACAACGTGCGCGGCGTCATCTGGTATTGCTGGCATCAGGCGGGTGGAGGTCCCCTCGGGGTCGGCATCCACAGCAAGCCGGAGACCAAGGCGTGCTACAAGACGCTTCTTTCAGAGCTCCGTGCCATCATGCCCGGTCTGATCTCGACCGAGCGCCGCCCCTTCGAGGAGGGGGCCATACACGGTATTGTCCTTGGTGCGCCAAACGCCGTCGGCGGGCGGTATGTCGTTCTCGTGAATACTTCCGACCGGAAAGTTGCGGCTGATTTCGCCGTGCCGGAGCTGGCGCGCCAGAACGCCGTTTCCCTTCCGTGTGGGAAAAAGGTGGCGAAGCGGGATAAGGAAGGCGGGGCCGCCTTTGACAAGAAGGGCGACCCCGTCATGGAGGAGGATACCTTGGCCATTGAGGACGGACATATCCGCCATGTCTTCGAGCCCTACGAAACGCTTGTTCTGCGCTGGTAGGGCGATCCCGAACTACCCCTTCAGACTCGCCAGCGGCACGAGGCGGACGAGCGGTTCGATGAGGTCACGCTCGGCATCGATGACCGATTCGATGTCCTTGTACGCCTGTGGCGCTTCCGAGAGATCGAGTCGGCCTTTCGCTTTCCCGAACCCCCGGTAGGGGCGCCAGCGTTCGCAAACGATGCCGTCCATCGCCTGGTTACACGCCTCGACGGTGAGCGAGGTGTTGGCCGCGATCCGGCTCATGCGGCGGCCCGCGCCGTGCGAGCAGGACATGAACGAGTTTGGGTTGCCAAGGCCGCGCACGATGTAGGATGCCGTCCCCATCGAGCCGGGAATGATCCCAATCTCATCCAGTTTCGCGGAAGTCGCGCCCTTGCGGTGTACGCAGACGGTTTTGCCGAAATGTTCCTCGAACGCCGCATAGTTGTGGTGGATGTCGATCGTCCGGATGAAGGTCGTCTCCGGCGCGAACTCGGCGAAGGTCTCCTTCATCGTCTCCATCATCCGCCGGCGGTTTTCCTTGGCGTAGCGGAGGGCGAAGAGCATATCCGTGAAATAGTGGTGCCCGTCCTCCTCCTCGATGGGCAGGAAGGCGAGATCCTTATCCGGCAGCGGCACACGGAAACGGGTGCAGAGCCGGTTCGCGATACGGTGGTAGTGCTCCTCGATCCGCTTGCCGAGATTCCGCGATCCCGAATGGATCATAAGCCAGATCTTCGCACCGCCCTCCGGCTCGCCGGAACCGTCGAGCGCCGTGGATTTCTGCAGTTCGATGAAGTGGTTACCGCCGCCGAGCGTCCCGAGGTTCATACGGTCCAGTTTCGATGGCCAGAGATCGGCGCGCATACCGTTGTTCGCGGTGTACGACTCGAATCCCTCCCAATTCTGGGTAGTCTTGTGCGACACGCCCTCGCCGACCGGGATGCGTGCCTTGAGCCGTTCCTGGAACGCGCGGCGTAACGGCATCTCCGCGAAACGTTCCGCCGGAATGTCCGTCTCAACCGCGATCATCCCGCATCCGATATCCACGCCGACCGCGGCCGGGATGACCGCGTTTTCCGCGGCGACCACCCCTCCGATCGGCATTCCGTAGCCTTGGTGCGCGTCCGGCATCAGTGCCACGTGGCCGACCAGCGCGGGGTGGTGGGCGAGGTTTACGGCCTGTTGGACCGCGCCCGGCTCACAGTTCTCGCACCAGCTCTTCACGGGAATGGAATACCCGTCCTCAAATTGCTCCCACTTCATTTCCACGTTCCTTTTCTGATTTTCAATCCTTAAACAGACGGATCACATCGCGGTTGGTCACATAGTGCCGCGTCTCCTTTTGAATGTCCAGCATTCCGTTATTCCCATTGGAGTCCGGTTGCCCGCCGGGATCTCCGTCCGCCGGGAGGCCGTTGCCACCACAGACTTCAAGCGGGACGAGCAGCTGGTCGGCGAGGTGCTTCTCGCACGCCCTGCCCGCATTCACGAACTCGCGGACGGCCGTGACGATCTCGTGGCTGACGGCTTTGCGCGACTTCGCGTAAGTGCCCACGGATGAGAACACCACGGAACCGCGTCCATAGTCGAGCTGCGCATAGCAGTAGTTGCCGGGACCGAACGATTCGACGCGGCGCGTCTCGTACTTAAGTCCAAGCGTATACAGCTTCATTCCGACTAACTTGACCTCCTCCTCGGCAATGGAGTCCGGAAGCCCGGATACGACTCCGACAACCTTTCCGCCCCGGTATTCCCCGAGGTCCGTGAACGTATAGGCGCTCGGCGCGGCACCCTCCGCGAGCGGCCACACCCTGAGCTTCACGGCGCCGCCCGCCGCAGGGTAGAATCCGCAAGTGTCCAACTCCGCCTCGACGCGGACGCCCAGCCTCCGAAGCTCGGGAAGGTACGTCTCGGCGAAAAATTCCCAGATCGGTGCGAACGGAACATGTGTTCCGCCGGTGATCGTGACGGTCGAGGGCCGGTCCGCCTTCATGAGGACAGGGATGACCGTTTGGGCGACGAGCGTGACGCTTCCGGCCGTCCCGACATCGAAACGGTAGTCGCCGCCCCTGATTGGACCGGGTTGGAAGGTGAGCGCCATCGAGCCGACCTCCGCGTCGGACATCTTCGCGCCGCAAATCTCCGCAACCGCCCTGACGCAAGTCAGATGCTGGCGCTTGAGGCCCGGTTTCTCGCGTCCGGCCCGGATCTTCACGATCTCAATTTTGCGGCCCTTAATCGCACTCAGCGCCAGCGACGTCCGGAGAATCTGTCCGCCGCCCTCGCCCTGCGATCCGTCAATGGTAATCCAGTCATTCATGATACATCTTATTTGGCACAAACCGTGCCAACCCCCAAAACGCGGAAAAACCACCTGTTGTATGCCGCAGACCTATCCTAAAAGATAGGGACTATACAATTATCCATATACGTGACTGTGAAAGGGTTGAGGGTTGGAAACTTATCCATATCTTCTTGCTGATTGCTCTCCAATAACAAATTGAAAGAGGGGCCGTGCCCCGCCGATCTGGAAGAATGAAAGTGTCGATTTATCGTAGAACGGGACATCAAAGGGATCCCTGTAACACGTTTCGGGGATAATACGTTGAATGAATGTGGTGGGTTGATGGGGAAATCGCTATAAAATTATATTTCCTATCCTGCTATATAGACACCAGCGGGTGGGTGTGATACAGTAGCGCGCCATGAAAACAGTGGCCATATCGGTTCTTGGAACGCAGAAGGATGCGCACGGCGGAAGCGGGCCGGCGCGGTGGGACACCTGGCGGCCGACAATCGGGCTTGTCCAGCAGGAGACGCTGGCGATTGACGCGCTGCACCTCATCTTCAACCGCGCATACATGGGCCTTGCGGAACGGGTGAAGGCGGATATCCGGAGTGTGTCGCCGGAGACAAAGGTGATTTTCGATATCATCGAGCTGAAGGATCCGTGGGATTTCGAGGAGGTTTACGAGAAGTTCTACGACTATGCGAAGAGCCCCTGTTTCCATGAGGAGAACACGCGCTACTATATCCATATCTCCACCGGTTCGCATGTCGAGCAGATCTGCCTCTTCCTTCTGGCGGAATCGCGGCATCTCCCCGGGAAACTGGTACAGACGTCGCCCAAGGAGGGGCATGTCCGACGTTCAAAGGACACAAAAGGGCTGTGCACGATCATCGATCTCGACCTTTCGCGCTATGACAAACTCGCCAAACGTTTCGAAATCGAGCGGCAGGATGATCTGTCATTTCTCAAGCAGGGGATCGACACGAGAAATGCCGCCTTCAATAAACTGATCGAGACGATTGAGCGGGTCGCGGTCCGTTCCGCCGCGCCGCTCCTCCTCACCGGTCCGACCGGCGCCGGGAAGAGTCAGCTTGCCCGGCAGATCTATCTTCTGAAGCGGCAGTCCGGCAAGGTGAAGGGCGGGTTCGTCGCCGTGAACTGCGCGACGCTGGGCGGGGATCTCGCGAAGTCCGCGCTTTTCGGGCACAGGAAGGGTGCCTTCTCCGGGGCGGGGGCGGACCATGCCGGTTTCCTCAAGGAGGCGGATGGCGGCATCGTTTTTCTGGACGAGATCGGCGAGTTGCCGATGGAGGCGCAGGCCATGCTCCTGAAGGCGGTCGAGGAGAAGACCTTCCGGCCGCTTGGCGCCGCGAAGGATGAACGGAGCGATTTCCAGCTGATCTGCGGTACCAACCGCCGGCTGGACGATCCGGCGACGTTCCGCCAGGATCTTCTCGCCCGGATTGATCTCTGGCACTTTGAGCTGCCCGGACTGGCCGATCGCCGCGAAGACATCGAACCGAACCTCGACTATGAACTGGACCGCTTTTCCCGCGAAACGGGCAAGCGCGTTTCGTTCAACAAGGAGGCGCGCGAGCGGTTTCTCGCTTTCGCGCTTGATCCCGCCAACACGTGGGACGGCAATTTCCGTGACCTCAACGCGATGGTGGTCAGGATGTCCACGCTGGCCGATGGGGGACGCATCACGACGGATCTGGTGGAGGAGGAGATCGCGCGGTTCAACCGCTGGGCGAACCGCGCATCCGGCATCCCGGCCGCCGCGGCCGGGTCGGAGGTCGATCTCGCGGCGCTTCTGGGGAAGGGGTACGAGTCGCGGTTCGATGCGGTTGATTTGGTACAGCTCGCCTATGTGGTGTCGGTCTGCCGCCGGTCGGATTCCATGGCGGATGCCGCGCGGCAGCTCTATGCCGTCTCCATCAAGGCCAAGCGATCCACCAACAACACCGACCGCCTTTCCAAATACCTTGCCCGTTTCGGGCTCAAGTTCAAGGCGCTTTAGCGGATGATCCGCAGGCGGCTATTTCCAGTTGATGTAGCCGCTGACGGGGCTCAAGTAGGCCTTGTTGTCGGTGGCGGGGCGGTAACGTGTCCCGTTGTACCAGTCGGTGAACCCGTTCTCAGCGCGGTAATACTCGCCGGTCTGGGTGTCCTGAACGCGTTCGTAGCCCAGCGTGGCGTCGCTGCGTTTCTGCGACAGCACGTCGTAGGTCGCATTGCGGCGGCGGTAGGAGTCCATGATCATACCCCGGACCGAATCCGCCGACTGCATGATGTATTTCGATGTGCCCATCAGTTGTCCCCATGCGACCCGCCGCTGGCGGTGGAAGGCCTCCGTGAAGACAAGGGTCGAGAAACAGTGGTCGAGGACGGGCTGCCAATCAACGAACTCCTCCTTCGGCGTGGTTTCCGAGAGGATGGAGAATTCCGTCAGAATGCCCACGTCCAGTTTTCCGGATGCCGGGTTGAACGGGTTCCGCTGGACCGGCATACTCATTCCGGAGACGACTGCGTGATACAGCCCTTGCAGAGGCTTGCCTGTGGCGGCCGATTGGGTCTGGGCGATCACCACCTCCCCGCCCAGGGCCGTCTTCCCGAGACGTTCGAGGACGGTGAACTGGCGGTAACCGTACAGCGGTCCCATGGCGGCGAAGAATCCGGCGGTTGTGCTTTCCGTGATGACGGGCATCAACGCAAAGGGACTCTTGGGACCGTAGGATTGGACGTACCAGTTGTGCGCGGCCTGCGATTTGAGGCCGATGGCGTTGTTGAGGCAGAAGTAGAGTTCCCTGGCCGGATGGCGCGGGTCATACACCGTGATGGCATAGCTGATGAGGTCGAATTTGCCATCCGGTTTAAGACCGGTCTTCACCTGCCATCCGCGCGGGATGTCGATCGAGAAGAATCCGCTCGGGTCCTTGTGTTTCACGTAGGTGACGCGTGACACATCCGACGGCGTGACGCGCATCGGCTTCTTTTGCGGCGGATTGGCGTATCCCGCCCCATACGATGCAAGTACACACGCCACTGTCATGAGGAAAACCCTTGCGTTCATGCTCCTGTCCTTTCCGGCCGGCTCCGGCCACATGATGATTTACCCACGCCCAGAATGATACCAAAAAGCGGTCGGCGTGGCTACCCCTCAACGCGCGGTGCAAATGTGCGCGATCAAAAACCGACATTGTGTGTCCCGTCTGTCCCGTTCGGGGACATGGGACGTGTGATATGTGTTCCGGCCTTTGACCTCCGCCTTTGGGCTGTGCTACAATGGGGGCGTTTTTCCGCGTGAGGCGGGACGGTCGGGGGGTGACCGTCGGGATGCAGGGAATGAACACGATTATCGAGAAAGCCATTCAGACCCCTTACGGGTTGTCACATGAGGAACTGGTCGCGTTGCTGGCGTTGGACGAGACCGATGAACTCTTTCAGGCGGCGTATCAGTTGAAGTGCCGCACGATCGGGAAAACCGTGTCGCTGCGGGGACTGGTCGAGCTGGGCAACCAGTGCGCGAAGAATTGCTATTATTGCGGGATCCGGCGCGGCAATGCGAATGTCCGGCGGTATCGGCTGGAGGAGGATGACGTGGTGCGGATGGCGCGTTGGTGTTTCGACGCGCGTTACGGGTCGGTGGTGCTGCAGGCGGGGGAGATCGAATCGGAGGCCCATACCGCCTATATCGAGCGGATTCTGCGGCGGATCCGGGCGTTCGGCGGCGACGCGTTCGGGATCACGCTGAGTCTGGGCGAGCAGACGGAGGAGGTCTACCGCCGCTGGCGGGAGGCGGGGGCGCACCGTTATCTGCTGCGGATCGAATGTTCCGTGCCGGCGCTCTACGCGAAACTGCATCCGGCGGACCATTCCCATGCCCGGCGTGTTGAATGCATCCGCACGTTGAAGCGGCTTGGCTACCAGACCGGGAGCGGGGTGATGTCCGGTCTGCCCGGCCAGACGCTGGACGATCTGGCGAGCGATATCGAGTTCTACCACGCGATGGATCTGGACATGATCGGGATGGGGCCCTACCTGCCGCATCAGGAGACCCCTTTGGGGCGGGACATCGCGTTGACCCCGGAATACGCCGCGGCGCAACTGAAGATCGGGTTGAAGATGATCGCCGTCACGCGGCTCTATCTCCATGATGTGAACATCGCGGCGACCACGGCGCTTCAGGCGCTGGACGACCGGGGACGCGAAATGGGGCTTCTCGCCGGGGCGAATGTGATGATGCCCAACGTGACGGATGTCCAATACCGCAAAAACTATCAGCTGTACGAGAATAAACCGTGCCTGGAGGAACATTCGGGGCAATGCCGTAACTGCTTGAACGCGAGGGTTTTGTCCATTGGCGAGACCATCAACTGGGGCCTCCGCGGCGATTCAAAGCATTATAGGGAGCAGGGGAACGGGTAGAGGACCGGCCCGGGGCCTTATGCTGACATCTTTAGCCCTTCCAGACGAGTCGTTTTCCAATACCCCAAAAATTTTTTCAAAAAAGTCTACTTTGGCGGTTGACAATGCGGAACCGGGTGTGCTACAGTGTGCGGCGTTCTCTACCACGAAGGTAGACATTGGATTTGGAACAGAAAAAGGAGACGGTGAAAATGGCTAAGATCGCAACACGCATTTTGAAGAAAATCGGCGGGACGCCGTTGGTCGAGATTTCGGACCGGTTGAACAAGGGCGGGGCGCGGGTGCTCGCGAAGGTCGAGTTCTTCAACCCCGGTGGGAGCGTGAAGGACCGTATCGCGTTGTCGATGGTCGAGGCGGCCGAGGAGGCCGGCGTCCTCAAGCCGGGCGGGACGATCGTCGAGCCCACGAGCGGCAACACCGGCGTGGGGTTGGCGCTGGTTTCGGCGGTGAAGGGGTACCACCTGATCCTCACCATGCCGGAGACGATGTCGATCGAGCGGCGCAAGCTGGCGGCGGCCTACGGGGCGGAGATCGTCCTCACCCCGGGATCGGCGGGAATGAAGGGCGCGATCGCCAAGGCGGAGGAGATCCGCGACACGAAGGGCGGGGTGATCCTCCAGCAGTTTGAGAATCCGGCGAATCCGGCCTATCACCGCATCACGACCGGCCCGGAGATCTGGGCAGACACGGATGGACAGGTTGACGCGTTCGTCGCGGGCGTCGGGACGGGCGGGACCCTGACCGGCACGGGCAAATTCCTCCGCGAGAAGAATCCTGCGATCCAGCTTTTCGCGGTTGAGCCGGACACCAGCCCGGTCCTCTCGGGCGGCCAGCCCGGCCCGCACAAGATNNATCCAGGGCATCGGCGCGGGTTTCGTCCCGAAAGTGCTCGACACCGCGCTGATCACGGAGGTGATCCGGGCGAGCGCCGATGACGCCGGCAAGACCGCGCGCGCCGCCGCGGCCCAGGAGGGGTTGTTGATCGGCATCTCCTCCGGCGCGGCGCTGTGGGCGGCGTTGGAGCTCTCGAAGCGTCCCGCCTTCGCCGGGAAGACGATTGTGGTGCTGTTGCCGGACACGGGCGAGCGGTATCTCTCGACCTGGCTTTTCAGCGAATAATCAGACCATGGCTACGGACGCGCGGGTGCGCGTTCCCATGCGATACCCCGCATGCGGGATGCGGGAGCGGGGTATCGCACACATCCATCATCATTTAAGGAGGTTCAACCATGAGCAAATACCATCTTGAAACATTGGCCATTCACGCCGGGCAGGATGCGCACGGCGATCCGGCGACCCATGCGCGGGCGGTCCCCGTCTACCGGACCACCGCCTACAACTTCGACGATTCGCAGCATGGCGCGGATCTGTTCGGACTCAAGAAACTCGGCAACATCTACGCCCGGCTCATGAACCCGACGAACGACGTGCTGGAGCAGCGCCTCGCGGCGCTGGAGGGCGGCGCGGCGGCGCGGACCCTCGCCTCCGGGACGGCGGCGATCTTCTTCACCGTTACGAACATCGCCCGCGCCGGCGACGAGATCGTCGCGGCGAGCAACCTCTACGGCGGCACCTTCTCGCAGTTCGACGCCATCCTGCCGAACGCGGGCATCAAGGTGAATTTCACGCCGGTCAACGATTTCGCGGCCGTCGAGGCGGCGATTACAGAAAAAACGCGCCTCCTCTTCATTGAGACGGTCGGCAATCCCGCGCTTGACATCGCGGACATCGAGGGATATGCCGCCGTCGCGAAGAAACACCATCTCCCGCTCGTGGTGGATGCCACATTCACCCCGCCCACCCTCCTCCGCCCCATCGAACATGGCGCGAACCTCGTCATCCACTCCCTTTCGAAGTGGATCGGCGG
>DBXN01000012.1:0-2039 GCA_002309585.1 Verrucomicrobia bacterium UBA1211 | reverse complement strand
GCGCTCTACAACGAGCCGGACCGCGGGTATCACGGGTTGCGTTTCGCGCACGACCTGCCGGAACCGCTGCTCCCGATCGCGTTCACCATCCGTCTGCTGACGGTCGGGATCCGCAATCAGGGGCCGACCCTCGCGCCGGACGCGGCGTGGATCTTCCTGCAGGGCGTGGAGTCCCTGCCGCTGCGCATCGCGCGGCACAGCGAGAACGCGCTGAAGGTCGCGACCTTCCTCCAGAGCCATCCGAAGGTGGCCTGGGTGAAGTATCCCTCGCTCTCCCAGCCGGAACTGGCGGCGAAATACCTGCCGAACGGCGCGGGTGGCATGGTGGTGTTCGGGGTGAAGGGTGGTGCCGAGAAGGCGCGGCGGCTCGCGGACGCGGCGAACGGTGACATCTTCTCGATTCTCGCCAACGTGGGTGACGCGAAGAGCCTCATCATCCATCCCGCCTCCACAACCCATTCGCAGCTGTCGGAGGAGGATCTGCGCCGGGGCGGCATCGCGCCCGAACTGATCCGGCTTTCGATTGGGTTGGAACATCCGGATGACATCATCGGCGCGCTCTCCGACGCGCTGGAGACGATCTGACAATTACACCCCCGGCCCGTTCCCCATCGGGGAGAATCGCCTGTCGGGTGACAGGTGGCGGAAGTCACTCCCCGGTCCGGAACGGGCCATTTTAAGCGAACAAGACACTACCTTCGTGGTAGAGAAAGGAAACCAACATGAACAAGAAGACCATCAATAGCGTTATCACAGTCGCGGCCGTTTTGTGGACCTCCTCTCTTCTGGCGGGCGTGCCGCTGAACAACCTCCAGGGTACGGGCGGTATCGCCTTCAACCCGCTCGCCTATACGGCGGGTCTGCCGTGGGGAAATGAGGAGAACAAGAGCGATCTGGACGGTATCGTCACGCGGCCGCAGGTCGGCGCCTGGTATGTCAACCTCGGGGACGCGGGCATCAACTGGTGGGCCGGATCGGCGGCGGCCACCTTCGCGGAACGGCTGGAGCTTTCGTATGGATACGGTTTCATCGACGCGCACAAATACGGGGATGACTCGATCTCGACTCACAACGTCGGCCTCAAACTGCGGTTTCTGGATGAGAACGCGTTTGACACCGCGTGGGTTCCCTCACTCGCCGTCGGTACCGTTTGGAAGTACACGGATTCGGAGACGGTTGACGCGCTGGGGCTGGATGACAACGGGTTCGACGCCTATGTGGTCGCCACCAAGCTGATCACCCAGACCCCGGTGCCGGTCTTGGTCTCGGCGGGTCTGTTGCTCTCGGATGAGGTGGTGAACGGCGTTGTGGGCCACAACGAGTACGATGTGGTCGCCTTCGGCAACCTTGATATCCTGCCCGCCGAGAACGTGGCGATCGGTGTGGAGTACAAGCAGGGNNGTGGACGCGGGCGACGGTATCCGTAACCACGACTACTACGACGCGCATGTCGCCTGGTTCGTCACCAAGCAGCTGACCCTCGTTGCCGCTTTCGCGGAGACGGGCGACAAGGACAAGTTCTACCGGAACGGCTCCGCCAAGAATCTGGGTGTCGGGTCGGGCGCGGTCTTCGCGGTCCAGTACCAGTTCTAAGGCGCGGTGGGTTAACAAGGGGGTACGGAGATGAGCGACAGGCAGACAATCAACCGCAATCTCGCCCAGATGCTCAAGGGTGGCGTCATCATGGATGTGACGACGCCCGAGCAGGCGCGAATCGCGGAGGCGGCCGGTGCATGCGCGGTAATGGCGCTGGAGCGTATCCCGGCCGATATCCGGGCAGCGGGAGGTGTCTCCCGCATGAGTGATCCCGCGATGATTCGCGGCATCCAGGAGGCGGTCACGATACCCGTCATGGCGAAGTGCCGGATCGGGCATATCGCCGAGGCCCGGATTCTGGAGGCGATCGAGATCGACTACATCGACGAATCGGAGGTCCTCTCTCCCGCCGATGACACACGGCACATCGACAAGACAACCTTCGCGGTGCCGTTCGTCTGCGGTGCGCGGGATCTGGGCGAGGCGCTGCGGCGCATCGGCGA
>DBXN01000011.1 GCA_002309585.1 Verrucomicrobia bacterium UBA1211 | reverse complement strand
CACCCAATCCGAAGGGGTTGTCTGCGCGATCGTGATTGTATTGCCGGGCCGCATCCGGCAGATGGGAATGTTTTGCGAATGATAGACCCAGCGTTCACCATTGGGCAAGGTCACTTCGAAAAAATAGGCCTGGAAAAATTGTTGAGAACCAACAAATTGAAGGCTCACATCCTCTATAAGATTCGTTTGCGTAGGAGTCACGATCATAACCGTGTTGGTAAACGGTTCCGTATTTTGCCATAAACCGTTTCCAAGATATAACTCTAGTCTTCTTGTCCCATTCGTTCTGTAAAGAGGGGCATAGTACTCATTTATCATGTCAGTAATGAGCGTCTTTGATTCTTGAAGTGATCCCATACCTTCGTGGTAATCATTCATAAAGTCAGAAAAAGCTGTTTGCAAATGACTTTTAGAAAACTCACTATTCTCGCCATAAAGTTGGAATAAGAAAAGCGTTGCTTCGTTTGTGGAAACAAATACTGCGGTATCCCCTTTGTTAGTAACAACCAAAGAGAATCCGATCAACTCCCTTTCGATTCTCCAGTTTTTAGCAGCGCGAATTTGTATCGACACATTCGTGGCTGCTAAAACATTAACAACCGATAATGCGATTAACAGCTTAATGATTATTCTCATGGCGTGTCCTTTGTTTTCCCTAGAATAAGAATATTCGAGAGTTCGTTAGAGCTAGCAGTAACAGAATTGAGATTGATTGGCGGAGCTAGAAGTTGTCCAGACTGCTCTTCCGCACCAATATGACGCAATCCCAATAAATGGCCTAGTTCATGTGCGATTGAAAATCTTGTTGTGTTTTTAAAATCCATAACAGAGAAAGAAGGAACTCGTTCTTCAGAGATCCCGACAGGATCGACATGCACCCCATCAACTTCTCCTCGCAAGTGTCCAGTATCATAGCAACTCTGCGCATGGTGGGAATAGTGTGCGCGAATACGAATTTCGGATGACTTAACATTAATTCGTTCACTAAGACGATCTGGTAACACGATGTGAAGAAATGGTTTCAATTTCACATTCCTATTATTCTTTAAAAGATGTTCACATCCAATGTTTGAGTACTCTTTCCTCCAACTCCTGCAGAAGAGAGTGTCATGTAACAGTTTGTTATCTATACGCATTTTATAATCCATTCGTACCCATGCCTCCCCATCTTCAATCACAGGGTTCATTATCCCATCTTTCGGTTCATAAATGATCCTTCCAGTATGTCGATACACATTTGATACGCTTGTCCCGTCCTGATAGGTGTACGGAATAACCGGCATAATCACGACTGCGGGCGCAGGGACATGCCGGCGTAGGGATTGGAGTAGAGGGAGGTCGCCGCATCCCCCGATCCATTCTTATAAATTTTTCGCCTGATGGTACTCATATCCCGATTCCCGTTTCAATTGCATGAAGAGGATATACCCAACCGGCGGCGGGAGGGAAGCCGGAAATCGGGCAAAGTTTTCATTCTGACATTATGCCATTATGAAATTTCACATTGCCACACTGCCATATTGCCACGATTTCACAATTCCACAATGGGTGCATGGGTTGTTTTCCAGTTTCAGTCGGCATGGGTGAAAAACGCAGATGCGCCCGACATGGCCCCCGCCGAGGACGCTCACGCGCCGGCTTCGGCGATCGCCTCGATCTCCACCATCACACCCTTCGGAAGACGGGCCACCTGGACGCAGGATCGCGCGGGTTTCGTCTCGCCGAACAGCTCGGCGTAAACGGCGTTGACCCGGGCGAAGGCATCCATGTCGGTGATGAAAACCGTCGTCTTGACCACCCGGTCCAGCCCCGACCCCGCCGCCTCCAGCACATGCCGGAGGTTGGTGATCGCCTGGCGGGTCTGGTCTTCGACCGTCACGGCGGTAACCGCATTCACGGCGGGATCGATCGGGATCTGCCCGGAGCAGAAGATCATCCCGCCGGACTTGATGGCCTGGCTGTAGGGGCCGACCGCCCTCGGCGCCAAATCGGTTGAAAGGATCTCCATATCCGCTTACTCCTTGACCAACTCGTCCGCCAGCGCCTCGATCTCGCCGCGTGAGGTGTCGCTCAGGGCGGACTTCAGATGCACGACCGTTTCGGCGAACCGGAGGTTCTTGCTCTTCTCAAACATCGCGCGCATCACCTTGGCGGCGGTGGGCGCCCAGCTGCCGTTCTCCACGAAGGCAACCGTCCGGTTCTGGAAGTTCCGTTCGGTCAGATGCTCGATAAAGGTCCGCATGAAGGGGAAGATATCGGCGTTGTAGGTGGTCGTCGCGAGCACGATCGTCCCGTAGCGGAACGCGTCCTCCACCGCCTCGGCCATGTCGTCGCGGGCGAGGTCGGTAATCGACACCTTGGGGCAACCCTTGGCTCGCAACCGTTCAGCCAACAGCTCGACCGCCTGTTTCGTATGCCCGTAAACCGAGGTGTAGGCGATCACGACTCCCTCGCTCTCGACCTGATAGGAACTCCAGATGCCGTAGAGCCGCAGCGCGTTCGCCAGCGCCTCGCCCGACAGGACCGGACCATGCAGCGGGCAGACCGTCCGGATCTCCAAACCCGCCGCCTTTTTGAGCAGCGCCTGAACCTGCGCCCCATACTTGCCGACGATCCCGATGTAGTACCGGCGCGCCTCGCACGCCCAATCCTCCTCGACATCCAGCGCACCGAACTTCCCGAACCCGTCCGCCGAGAAGAGAGTCTTGTCGGCCGCGTCATAGGTCACGATCACCTCCGGCCAATGGACCATCGGGGCGGTGACGAAGGTCAGCGTCCGCGCGCCGAGCGCGAGGGTCGACCCCTCCCCCACCACGATCCGGCGATCGGCCCACGCCTGCCCGAAAAAGTTCTCCATCATGGCGAACGCCTTCGCGGAGGCGACCAGCTGCGCGTTGGGATAGGCCTCCATGAAGACGGCGATGTTGGCCGAGTGGTCCGGTTCCATGTGCTGGACGATCAGGTAGTCGGGATCCCGTCCGCCCAGCGCATCACGGATGTTCGCCAGCCACATCTGGCCGAACTTCACATCGACCGTATCGAAAACCGCGACCTTCTCGTCCACAATCGCGTAAGAGTTGTACGCCATCCCGTTCGGCACCACATACTGGCCCTCGAACAAATCCACATCATGGTCATTCACGCCGATGTAACGGACACCGGCCGGCAACTGCATCTCCATTCTTTCTCCTTAGGTAGTTGGGTGGTTAGGTAGTTAGGTGGTTGGGTGGCTGGGTGGTGGAACGCGCTTCCGGCGCGTTTGCCCACGTGCATATCCACGCTTCACTCTAAAAGAGTTTGCGGAAGAACCGGAAGCGCCCGCCAGCCTTCAACGGCGTGTCGCCGATCGTCACCAAATGGCTACCCGGCGCGACGCCGTCCAGCACCCAGCGGGTACCGTCCCGGGTCGCGTCAAACGCGACACCGTCCAGGCAGACCGGCAGGACCCCCACCGCCGGCACCTCGATCCGTGCCGTGGTGTTGTACGGAATCTCAACCCGAAGCTGATAGAACTGTCCCGGCTCCTGCCGGACACCAATCTTCACCGAACCGCGGATGGTCGGCACGATTCCCTCGACATCCCGGATTTCGCCCAGCTGCGGACGGATCAGGATCTTGCCGAAACCCGGCTCCAGCGGCCGGATCCCCAGCACATACCGGGGGATGATGTTGGCCGGCGCGGCACCCCACGCATGGTTCCAGTCCAGATTCGGCTTGTAGAGGATGTCCCACGCCTCAAGGGTGACGGTCGAACCGCTCTTCATCATGTTCAGCCAGCCGCGGATGTCGGACCGCGTCATCAGATGGATCGCCTCACGCTCCAGCCCCGCCTCGAACAGCGCCTCCAGCAGATACTGGGCGCCATAGACACTGCAGGCCATGTCGCGGCCAGCGGTGAACGCCGCAACCCGCGCGACCTCCGTCTCCGGCACAAGCCCGAACGCGAGCGGCAACATATTGGCGTGAACCGACGCATGCGACGCGCCCTCGCCGTCCACGTAGCAGCCCCGCTCGGCATTATAGAAGGTCTTGTGGAAGACCCCGGTGAAGGCGGCGTACCGTTTGCGGAAAGCCTCGGCGTCATCTGTCTTACCCAACGCGGCGGCGATATCGGCCATCTGCCGCAAGTTCAAGGCATGAAACGCATTGATGACGGTGTTGACCGGCTTGAATTCGAAACCGTCGCGCTCGCCGACCGGCCAATCGACGATATCCCGGCTGCCGTCCTGGTTGGTCTTGTCGGGCCCGTTGGTCACCAGAAGCCCATCCTCGCGGACACAGAAATCAAGCAACTTCTTCGTCTTCAGCGCTTCGTAGCAGCGCGCCAGCGACTCGGTGTTGCCGGTATACATCCAATCCTGCCACGCCATCATGATCGAATGCTGCTTCCACTCGGTCGGCCAGGTCGGATGCTCCATCAGATACTCGTGCGAATACCGGGCGAGGGTGAATTCCCTGTCCAGCGCGTAGTGGCTGAGCTGGTTCAGATAGGCATCCGCCTCATACGGGATGCGCTCGCGGTCACCATCGACGTAGATGCCGGCGAAAGTCGTCATCCGGATGCTGTACTTGCAGAAACGGTAGACCTGGTCGAGCGCGTCGCAACTGGAGACGAAGGCCGCCGCGCGGGTGTCGAACGGATAGGTGACCGCGATCTGGCGGATGGTCTCGGGCGTGACGGCGAACGGACAGGCCTCAACCTCGACATAGCGGAACGGCATGACCACGCCGATCTCCTCGGGCAGACGGACCGCCGCGCCGGAGGTGTTTCTGCGGTCTGCCGTGAACGGGACACGGTAGACACCGGGGTTCGTCAGGGCACCCCGCGCCTTCGCGTAGCGGATCGTGCCGCCCGGATTGCGGTCCACGCCGTCACCCGAACGTTTCTCGCCGACATGCAGGACGAAATCGCCGCCTTTCTCCATCTCCGGAGGCGGCGCCAGCTCCAGCCAACCGAAGGAGGCACGGCCGAAATCGACCACGACCCGCCCCGCCGCGTTGGTCCAGAGCCGCGCGGGATCCACCCGGCGCTGCGTTAGCGGATAGCGGATCGGGGTGTCCGCTCCCAGTTTCGCGGCGGTCTTGAAGGCGTAAACCTGCGACCAAGGGCCTTCCTTGCGCTTCATGTCCCACACCTTGACACGCCAGCAGATCTGCCGGTCGGTCGGCAGCCCATCCCCCGCATAGGAGATGTTCAGCGATTCGGAACTGTTGACCTTGCCGGAATCCCACAGATCCGGCTTCCCCAGTTTGAAACCCTCCGTCGTGGTTGACACCTGGATCTGGTACGCAGTCTGGAAATCACCCGGCCGCCCGTCCTTGAATCCCCACGAGAACTCCGGCGTCTCATCGGTGACCGGCACAAGCCCCGGCTTGGCGAGCAGCTCGCACATCAGGCCGTCCGGCGTCAACGCCGACACGGTTCCGATCCAGCAAAAGGCCACCATCATCCATAAACGCTTCATCGCCATTCCCCTTTCCGTCATCCTTATCCTTCGTCGTTTCTTGTCCGGCTCAGCCACACGACTTCGGCCTTCAGACATCAGACTTCCACTTCCCCGGTCCCCTTAACCTTTTAACCCTTTAACCGTTTATTCTTTTAATCTTCTTTTGTCTCCTCGCAAATCGTCAGCAGCCGGCTGAACGGCTCCCCGAGCCGCGTCTCCAGCCACGGCGTCACCCGCCAGAAATCGCGCAGTTCAAGATACTCGCTGACGGCGGCCCACATTCCGCGTTTCAATGCCGATTCCGCCCGGAGGAGGATATTGCGCGCAGTCGCATCGCTGGAGACAAACTCGACCACCTGCACCCGGTACCCCATGATCCGCAGAATCTGCGCCCGGAAGGTGTCGGTCAACAGATCCGCCAGCCGCTCGCGCAGGATGCCGTGCCGCAGGACGCCCGCCATCGGGCCGGAATTCTTCAGGGACTTATGCAGTTCATGCTGGCAGCACGGCACACTGAGAAGATGGGTCGCCTTCCACTCGATCCCGCGCGCCAGCGCCGCGTCGGTGGCGGTATCGCAGGCGTTCAAGCTCAGCACGATATCGACCTTTTCAAAGGGCAACTCCGCCGTGTCGATGTCCCCCTCGATGAAGGTCACCCGGTCCGCGCAATCCAGATCGTCCGCCAGATGCCGCGCGACCGTGATGACATCGTGGCGCCGGTCGATCCCGCACACCCGCACATCCCGCCCCTTCGCGATCGTCAGATAGACGTAAACCGCCAACGTCAGATAGGCCCTTCCGCATCCGCAATCGACGATCGTCAACGGCTCCGGACCCACCGACTCCGGCAACACCTCATCGATCACCCGCAGGAAAGCGTTCACCTGGTCGTACTTCCCGCGCATCGAAGCCTTGATCCTGCCGTCCGCATCCGAAATCCCGATCGCCTGCAGGAGCGGCTGGGCGTGGAAAGCGTTCAGCGGGAGACGTTTCACCCGGTCATGCGCCGGCGCGTCATCCACCTCCCGCGCCAGTTTCCCGCTGCGGGATTGGAGCACCTTGCCCTTCTTTGTCACCCGGATGTGGAGGTCTCCGCTCGCCGTAACCAGATGCAACTCGCGCGTCCCAGTCTGGCCGATCATCTCCTCAAGCCCCTCGCGGGCACCGTCGATGTCGAAATTCTTGACCTTCGTCTTCCCCTCGTCGGTCATCTCGCCCTGATACTTCCGTTCCCCGCGGATCTCCACCGGCCGCAGGCTTATCCGGAAGGTATTGCCACCCCGACGCAACACCTGGGTCACCTTGATCAATCCCGGCTCATCAAACACCCGCCGCCGGATCTCATCCGCCAACTCAAGAGGAAGCTCAACATTCGCCATGAAACCCCGTCTCCCGTTTCCGCCGACCTTCGACCGCTCACACTCAGAACATCACATGCGTCTTCGGCAACGCCTTCCGGATCCGCGCCTTCTCCTCCGCCGAAACCGGGCACTTCACCATCGTCAGCACCTGAAGCCGCTTCAGCCCCGACAGATCATCCGGCAACTTCGACACCTGGCAATGGTCCAGATCCAGCTGACGGAGTTTCGGCAATTCGGCCACCCACTGCGGAATCTCCTTCACGGGATTCCCGCTCAGGCTGATACCCTCCAGCAGGGGCAGATCTTTCAGACACTCCGGAACCGCCGCAAGCTTGTTCTGGCAGAGGTAGACCCGTTGCAACCGTTTCAGCCCCCGAACCTCTTCGGGAATCGCCGTCAGGTTGTTCTCATTCATCCGCAGCCAGCGCAAATCCGCCATTCCGCCCACGGCTGGCGGCAGGGTTTCCAACCCGTTGCGGTCCAGGTTCAGATACGTCAGTTTTGTCAACTGGGCGACGGCGGGCGGCAACGTCTTGAGTTTGTTGCCGGCAAGGTAGAGATGCTCGAGGCCCGCCAGCCCACAGACCTCCTGCGGCATCCGGGACATCTCCGTGTGGGAGAGGTCCAGCCGTTTCAGTCCCTTCAACGGCGTCAGCCCCGCGAAAATGGACAACCCCTTCGAGCCGCGCAGCACCAGCGTCTCAAGCCGGGGCATCTGCGCGCACTCCATGGGAACCGACCGGAGGGTGGAATCCGAAAGATCCAGAAACTGGACCGTCTCCCGCATCGCCAACGCGGCCTCCAGCCCTTTCGCCGTCACTGGACGCTCCGGCGCGCCGTGATGTTTGAAACACCCCGCCCCGACCGCCAGCATCCCCGCCAGCAGGACGCAAGACACGCTCACCCGTTTCATCGCTTCACTCCCCTCTATTCGCCCTTGTCCTTGTCGATCCGGAAGACCCGCTGCGCCTTCCCCTCGGTGCGGGGCAACGAACCGGGCTTGAAGACATCCCCTCGCGGGCTGAAGCCCAGCACCTCTTTCAGGTGCTTCGCGACCATGAATCCGGTCACACCCTCTTCTGCCTCCACGTTGATCCGGACATCCGTCACCCCATTCTCCGTCTCCAGGATGATCTGGTACTCCGGCAACACGCCGGGAATCTGCATCAGGGCCTGCTCAACCTGTTTCGGGAAGAAGTTCACGCCCTTCACGATCAGCATGTCGTCGCAACGCCCCTCGATCCGGTCGATCCGAAGGCTCGTCCGCCCGCAGGCGCACTTCTCACGGCTGATGATCCGGGTCAGATCGCGCGTCCGGTAACGGATCACCGGGATCGCCTCGCGGGTCAGCGACGTAAAGACCACCTCACCCACCACGCCGTCCGGCACGGGCTTGCCCGTCACCGGGTCCACGATCTCCGTGATGTACTGGTCTTCCCAGACATGGATACCGCACCGGGCCTCGCAATCCATACCCGTCGTCCCCACGCCGCCCGTCTCGGTCATCCCGTAGATGTCGTAGGCCTTGATCCCCAGCCGCGACTCCACGCGATCACGCACCTTGTCGGAGAAAGATTCCGCCCCGAAAATGCCTACCTTCAGATCCGGCAGCTCGATTCCGTCCCGGTCCATCAGCTCAATCAGACGCGCCGTGTAGGAGACCACCGAACCGATACCCCGAACCTTGAAATCCCGCAACAGCCGCAGCTGGCGCGCCGTGTTACCCGAACTGGCTGGCACCGCGAAAAGCCCCGCCCGGCGCGCGCCGTGGTAAAAACCGAACCCACCGTTGAAGAGACCGAGCGTCGGCATAATCTGGATCGCGTCGCCCGGCTGCAACCCCGCCATGATCTGGCAACGGGCCATGCACTCCGCCCATTGCGTGATATCCGCCTCGGTATACGCCATCACGACCGGCGTTCCGGTGGAACCCGAACTCATGTGCATCTCGCGGATCGCCTTACGCGGCATGCAGAGCATCCCCAGCGGATACTGCGACCGGAAATCGTCCTTCGTCAGGAACGGCAACGACTGGAGATCGTCGAGCGAGCGGATATCGGCCGGCTCGATCCCAGCCGCCGTCAACCGCTGCCGGTAAAAGTCATTGTTCGCCCACACATGCTTCACCAGCCACTTCAGGCGCTCCAACTGCAACGCCGCCAACTCGTCCCGGGACATCGTTTCCGCACGCTCATTCCAATACTGAAGCCGATTCATCTCTTTATGCCTCCTCAGTCAACCTTTCCAAAAAACTGGCCCAATTAAAAATGAGTGAGAATTGTACCGTTTTCGGAAGATGAAGTAAAGCGGCGAGACATCCCGTTTCAAAGTTCACACCCGTTTATTCGTTTTCCTTTCCACTATTATGCAAACAGATAGAACAAACCGATTTGTTCACGGCTAACGCCGTTCACTTCCCCGTATTGTGCCCCCAACCTGGTATCCCGCCCTCAGCGCCAACTCGCGGTCGTCATCGAACACGGCGCCGGGCGTCGTGAGGAGCGGTCCCGCGATCCCGGCGGAGATCCCGACATAGATACATTTTGCCGCCGTCTCGTCGCTCATGTCACGCCGCCCCCCCGCGAACCGGAGCGGCGTCGAGGGATTCACCAGCCGCAGCAGCGCGACCGCATCCACCACCCGTTCGGGATCGAGGATGGGCCGGTCGCCCAGCGGCGTCCCCGGAATCGGATGCAGCACATTCACCGGAATCGAATCAGGCGCAATCGCCTTCAGGGCGAAGGCGAACTCGACAAGTTCTTCGTCTGTTTCGCCCATTCCGATGATCCCGCCGCAACAGATCTGAAACCCCAACCGCCGGGCGGTCCGCAACGTGGCGATCTTATCCTCGACCGTATGGGTCGAACAGAGGGCGGGGAAGCGGGAGGGCGCCGTCTCGATATTGCAGTGGAGACGCTGAAGCCCCGCCTCCTTCAACCGGATCAGATCGGCCTCCGAAACCAACCCCAGCGACCCGCACAGCCCGATACCGCACTCCGCCCGGATCGCCCGCAACGCCGCGCAGATATCGTCCACATCGTTCGCCTTCTGGCCCTTCCCGGATGTGACGATCCCGATCCGGTCAATCCCGCGCGCCTCCGCCTCCCGCGCCGCCCGGACACACGCCTCCGATCCCACCCATCCGTAAGTCTCGCACGCCGTCCGCCAGTGCGCGGACTGCGCGCACCACTTGCAATTCTCCGAACACCGTCCGCTCCGCGCGTTGATGATCGAACAGAAATCAAAGCGTTTTTCGACACACTTCTCCGTCACGCGGTGCGCCCGTTCCCGAAGTTCCTCCCTGCGTTCCGGACGCAGCAACGCCAACGCCTCTTCCCGACTGATCCCGTCTTCCATCGCGACCCTCCACCCCCCTATTTGTGAATGCGCGACAGTATACCAACACCCATCGGGAAGGGCAACGCCAACTTCCGTTACAATCCCGCCTCGATCACCTCGCGGAAATCGACGTCATTGCGGAGGTCGAGCATCGGGCGGGCTTTGACGATCTCGTCAAGCAACCGGTTATAATCGGGATCGTCCGTCCCGGTGAAAATCCCCTTTGCCAGCCCCTCCTTGAGCCAAGGATTGCGCTCGGGATGGTCGTAACGCACATAGAACTGGTACGGGAGTTTGACCTTTTTGCGCTCTTCGATTCCACGGACGGTGGCGGTAATGGTATCCGGCAAGACGCGGCGGCACCCGCGCAACCCGTTCTGGCGGGATTGCGACGTGCCGTAGAAAGGCACATTAAGGTCGATCCACATGTGGATGCGCAGCCGTTCGTCATCCGTCAATGCGACACGCGGTCTACCGTCCGCGCGGGGATGCCCTGACGTGACGATCTTCGACAGTTTGCTGACGGGACTCCCCCACATCTTGGGCGTGATCCAAAGGATGTTCTCCTCAAGCCCGTTGTATGTCGGAATCCAGCTGGTATAGGGATTTTTGCCGAAGTTTTTCATGTAGGCTTTCACATCTCCGCCACTCTCCGCGCCGGTTCCTTTCCGGGCAAGGTTCTCGTAGGCGACGTTGAAGTAGTCGGTCCTGTCACCCGTGAGTTCCGGCTCCGGCGCACCCTCCGCGCCGCTGTGGCATTTCACGCAATGGCGGTTGAGGACCGGCTGGACCGTCCGGGCGAAACTGAAGCCGTTGTCGCTTCCCCACGGAGGGGGAACGAGTTTGGCCGCCGGACGTTGCGCGGCGATCGATTTTCCGATTTGCGTGGGCGAGATTGAAACGTAGTTGCGGTCCGCGTGGCAGCCGATGCAGCTCTGCCGCTCACCCGGCATGAAGTGCGTGAAGGTACGCATCCGCTGCACGGCGCGCCCTTCCGCGTCCAGCGGCAGGAAGTAGATCGGCACGTTCGCGGGCGCGAGGAAATGGGCACTGCCGTCCGCCTCCACCTCCGCGAAGCCCCACACGCGCTTCGGCGCGTAGGTGGCGCCGCAACTCACCACGGGGAACTGGAAACCGAACTGCCGTTTGTCCACCCCCGCATACAGGTCCTTCTCCATCTCCTGCACAACGGCGATCCGCTTGATCTCGCCGGGCTTGACGTACGCCTCCAGCCCGATCCGGACATCCTGGACAATCACCTCCGCGAACGGGCCGATCGCCGTGTCGCGCAGGGCGGCACGCTGCACGGCGGGTTTCGCACGCGAGGCGAGCGGCTGCGGCGAATACCAGCCAAGACCGTCCGGATCCGGTTTCAACAGGTCCTTCGCCCCGTCCGAATCGTAACGGCGGAGCTGGATCCCACCCGCGCGGGAAACAAGATAGCGTTCGCCGTCCACGGGATAGGGTGTTGTGTAGGGACCGCGTACCCCGTTGCCGCGGATGCCGTCCTCAACCGGGGGAACCTTCACCTCCGGCGTGAGGTTGCGGATCGCCTTCTGTGCGTTGCCGCCCAGCGACACGTCCACAAGCCCCACCGCGCCATTGCACGGTCCATTGTGCGACGTCATGATGCAGAGGTAGACGCCGGGACGTCCCGGAACGTCATGCGCAAACATGAAGGTGGCGGGCGAGAGGACACGGTTACCGAAGACACCCGAAAGCCCCGTGCCGTCCGGCTGGATCGCCCAAAGGCTCTGGATCGGGATCGCGGGACGGTCCACATACTCCCACCGGCTGAAGAGAATCCGGCCGTCGCGCATCACGGATGGGGTAAAATCGGTCAGATAGTTCGCCGAGAGCCGTACGACATTCTTCCCGTCGCCGTCGGCGCGGTAGAGTACCGGCGAGGTCGAGGTCCAGCAGTAGGCGAAGGCGGGTTTGCGGTCCGAAGTGAAGGCGATCCCGCCATCCGGCAGCCAACAGGCGTTCTGGTTGTTGCACGGTCCCGAAACCACCTTCTCCAGTCCCGTACCGTCCGCGTTGATCCGCCAGATGGCGAAGGGCTCCTCCATTGTCCGCTTCCAGCTGAAAAGGATCTGCCGACCGTCATAGGACACCTGCGCGTCCAGCACCACCCCCTCCGACGCGTCCACCAGCCGGCGCGCGATCCCTTTCGAAAAGTCACAGCGATAGAGGCCACCGCCCTTCGAAAGTCCCTCGACATGATAGGTATAGACATGAGAGGGGTTAAGCGAATGCCGCTTCACAAGTGCCAGCGCACCCTCGCCCGACGGGCTCGGTTGCGCCGGTTCAAGGACGGGGATATGCGCGTTCGGATCCCAGTCAAACGCCGCGATGATCTGCCCTCCGTCTGTACCGGGCCGTAACAGGGCGGAACCGGGTTCGATCCGCCGGTCATCCGGTTTCGCGTGGCGGAAGCGGATGAGAAGATCGGTCACCTTCGCCGCCGAATCCGGAAGGGTGAGGGTGACGGTCACATACTGTTTCCAGTTGCCGGTAAAAGGTGAGAAGAGGGTGCCGAGGCGCGTTTCGGGTGCCGCCGCATCGAAGAGCTCGAGGCAGGAATCCTGCATCCCGGATGAGACGTGAAAGGCCAGCCGGCGCGCCTCCGGGGTGGAGAAATCGAAACCGCGATAGACGCAGCTCGCCCCTTCGCGGAGATGGCCGATCTCCACTCCCCACGGGGTCTGGTAGCCATCGCCGAGCCCCTTCCGCTCGACCGCCGCCACGCCGGGCAGGGTACGCCCGGCGGAGGTGATGCCCGCCAGATTCATCAGGCACTCACCCGGCCGCGTCCGTACCCCGCCGTCGAAACGGTCCAGGAGTTTCAACTCCCGCCCTTCCTGCGTCAACCGCGCGGCGGGTGCCGTCACCGTACCGTCAGGGGCGAGGAGCGCGTCCGTGAAGGGGTTCACCTCCCGAAAGACCGCATACGCCACCGTCGCCGTCCACAGCCCGTCATCCCGCCGTGTCCAGCCCGTGACCGGGCCCGCGCACAGCGTTCCCGCGGCGAACAGCGCCGCCGCCATCCAGACACTGTAATTTGTCCAACACCCTTTCCAACGGCTCACCATCCCGACACCTCAACGTCTTTCGTTACCCGCAATTCCCCATGGGGAAATCCATGAACCAAGAACCCTAACGCCAACCGTATTATCTGATGAAGATCATCGTACCAAGAGGAGGCGGAATCCCGGGAACGGTTCGGAATGTTGCGCAACCGTACCCACGCCTCGAAGACGAGCGCCTTCACCTCGCGGCAGATGAAGTGCGACCGATCATTCTGTCCGAGGAATCCGAGTGCGGAGGAGGTCCTGCACCCGATTTCCGAACCGTCTTCGGTCAACGCGCCGATGCCGACGCATCAAAAGCCAAGAAAACCGACAAAGTTATCAGCACATGCCGTGCCTTCTGAAGTAACTTACACTTCACTTTCTTTGTTCTCATGAAACCAGCCCCTCTTCTGTGAATCGCCATTTACACAAATGAAAGTACCTTCGTCTGTGTAACCCACTTTTATAATTGAATCTTATCAAACCCATTGAGATCCACACAAGGCCAAAAGCAAATCCCGTTCCGGGCGAGTATTGTAATCGAGATGTGAACGTTCGATCTTTCCCACAGGCATCGGTTGATAAAATGTCAATAAAAAGCGGTACCCACAGTAAGGGGAAGCATGGTATCGTTATGGCTGTCCGGAAGGGAGAGTGTGCCTTGCCGGATTGAGCCTTCACAAGGAAGAACAATGGCCAACCCATCAACATTGCGGACCCCGCCCCACAGCGACGAGGCGGAACAGGGCGTTCTCGGATCAATCTTGCTGGACGCCGCGACGGGCGATTCGCGGGTCATGGACCTCTGCACCGAGCACGGCATCACGGAGGAATCCTTCTTCGCCCCCTCCCACCGGCTTCTCTTCGAGACGCTGACCGAGATGTCCCGCGCGGCAATGAGCATCGATCCGGTCACCCTGAACGAGCGGCTGCGCGCCATGAACCGGCTGGACGAGGTCGGCGGTCCGGCCATGCTCCAGCAACTGATCGACCGGACCCCCACCGCCGCCCATGCTGAATATTACATCAACATCCTCCGCCAAAAACATCTGCTCCGCAAGGTCATCGCCTGTTCCCGCGACGCCGAGCGGCGCTGTTATGACGAGGCGGTCAGCGCGGACCTGATCCTCGGCGAGGTCGAACAGCAGTTTCTCAGCATCGCGGACAGGCGCGAGGGTACCGGTGTGAACTGGCCCCAGGCGATCACTAACACGATGGCGCATATCGAGCGCCTCTTCTCCCTTGGAAAAGGCGCCGTGGCGGGGCTGCCGACCGGGCTCGCCAACCTGGACAAGAAACTGAAGGGGCTTCGCAACGGAGAGATGATCGTCCTTGCGGCGCGGCCCTCCATGGGCAAAACCTCGCTGGCGATGAACATCGCGGAGTGTGTCGCGCTGGGACGGGACATCAACGGGAATCCGATGAAAGGCGACCACAACCGGCCACACGGCGTAGGGGTCTTCTCGCTCGAAATGTCGACGGAATCGCTCGCAATGCGGATGCTCTGCGGCATGGCGGGTGTCCCGGCGTTCCAGATCGACCAAGGGGTCATCAACCCCAAACGGGTCAACCAGCAGCTGACCCGCGCGGCCTCGGATCTCGGCAAGGCGCCGATCTATTGCGATGACACCGGTGGTTTGGACGTGATGGACATGCGGGCGCGGGCGCGTCGGATGAAGAAGCGGTACAAGATCGAGCTGATCGTGATCGACTACCTCCAGCTCTGCAACTGCCGCGAATTCGCCAAGCAGGGCCGTCAGATCGAGACCTCCCAAATCTCCGGCCAGATCAAGGCGATGGCGAAGGAGCTGAATCTGCCCGTGATCGTCCTCAGCCAGTTGAGCCGAGCGCCGGAACAGCGGGGCGACGCCTCGCACAAACCGAAACTCTCCGACCTCCGGGATTCAGGCGCCATTGAACAGGACGCCGACGTGGCGCTGCTTCTGCGCCGTCCCTGCAAAGCGCCCAAAGACCCGGAATTCGATGACAAGCGGCTGGCGATCGTCGATGTCGCCAAACACCGGAATGGCCCGACCGGCGAGGTCCGGCTGGATTTTGACGACACCCTGACCCGTTTCGGCGACCGGCGGGATGCCGCCAACGAAGCCGACGGTTTCGAGCCGCCAAGAGCGTGACGGTCAGCCGTCAAAGGCAGTACAACCGTTAATCTTTCTCTTCCACTCTTCTGACCATTTCCAGCACGATCTTGCCTGTCGTCAGGAGGGATTCGGCGGAAAGTTTGTCGAGCGTATCGAGCGGCGTGTGCCAAAAATCGTTTCGCCCCGGTTCGCTGCCGTAATCGAAATCGATCAGATCGACCGCAGGGAATCCCTCGTCCAGAAACGCCTGATGGTCATCGAAGATGACTCCGTCGAAAAGGCCGATTTTCGCCCGTTCCCCGACGGCGTCCGCCGCCTGGAGGGCCAATACCCGCAACGGCCCAGACCCGTTGTGCGGCACCATCAGTTTGAGGTCGCGATCCCCCACCATATCCATGAGGATAACCGCCTTGACTTTCCGCTTCTCCCGCCGGAGCTGGCGGGCCAGCCGCTTGCTGCCGTGAAAACCGTCCGTCTCCCGATAGGCGACCTTGCACTCCTCGCCATCCATGAATCCGAACAGAATGTTGTGGCGTCGCGGCGCGCGCGCCTGGAGCAACCGGGCCAGTTCCAACACAAGACCGGTCGAGGATCCCCCGTCGTTCGCGCCCTGAAAACCCTCGCCGACCCCGCTTTTCGTGTCGAAGTGGGAGAGCAGGACGATCCACCCGTCCCCCGTCCCCTTCAAGGTCCCAATCACATTGTGGAACGTAGCCTTCCCGTCACAAGAGGCATCCTCGAAGGTGTCCACCGTCGCGGGAATGTTCATCGCCTGAAGGGACTCCGCCAGCCACCGCGCGGCCGCGCCGGCGGCAGGGGTTCCGGCATCCCGGACGGGGAACGCTGTCACCAGCGATTGGACGCGCCCCAAAGCCGATTCAGCATCGGCAGCGGTAAAGGTGACCGGGGCGGCATCGGCGGACTGACGCCGCCCGGAGCCGTCTTCGCACCCGACGACGGCCAGCGAGACCGCCACCCATACGCACACCCCTGCCCGAAAGTCCATCTTAATTCACCGACACACCCAAGAGGGTCAACAGCCGATCCAAATCGTCATTGCCGTAGAAATCGATCTCCAGCACGCCCTTGGTATGGCGGCCGTTCGCATGGGTGACACTCGGGGTCAGGCGGACCGCCGTCCCGAAGTGACGATGCAACCGGTCCGAGAGATCCCGCACATACGATTCGGGCAGATCGGACCGTTTCTGCTTGGGCGCGGGCGGGGCCTCGCGCCGCTTCTGAATCAGCCGTTCCAGCTGGCGGACCGTCAGCGCGTCCGTCACGCTCTTCCGGCCCAGAAGCGTTTGTTCGGTCACATCGCCCAACCCCAGCAGGACCTTCGCATGGCCGACCGAGAGGATACCGCCGCCGACCATCTGTTTGACCTCATCCGGCAGCTCCAGAAGCCGCATCGCGTTCGCCACGCTCGCGCGGGCTTTGCCGACCCGTTCGGAGATCTCCTGCTGGGTCAGGTGGAACTGCTCCGCCAACGAACGGTATCCTTCCGCCTCTTCGATCACATTCAGATCCTGGCGCTGGATATTCTCGATAATGGCCAGTTCGGCCGCCCGGCGGTCCTCGGCGTCGATCAGCATCACCGGCACCTTCGTCAACCCCGCGTCCATTGCGGCGCGCAACCGCCGCTCGCCGGCGATCAGCTCATAGGTGTGGGCGGCAGTCTTGCGGCAGAGCAATGGCGACAGGACGCCGTTGGCCTTAATCGAATCGGCCAGCTCCTTCAGGGCATCAGCGTCGAAAGTCTGGCGCGGCTGCCAGGGTGACCGGGCGATGTCCGCCACCGGCACATCGAAAATCGTATGGGCCGCATCCGGCGCGGGTGTGGCGGGCGCGGGCGCGGCCGCGCGGGGAACAACCGGCTGCGACACAGCCGGGGTCTGGACAACCGGCTGCGAAACCGGCATGACCAGCGCATCCAATCCGCGGCCCAAACCGTGTCGGGCGGAGCGATGGGGAACGGCGGGCGTGTGCGGTTGCTGGACAGGCTTTCCCTTTTCCTTCTTTTTCTTATCGGAAGCGTTACTCATGGATACATCCCCGGATGATCAAGGCCGGTCGTCTCCGGCAAACCGAACATCACATTCATGACCTGCAGGGCGGAACCCGCCTGCCCCTTCACCAGATTATCGATATAGGAGACCACCCGCAACCGGTCGGTCCGCTGATCGACACTCACCACCAGATTGCAGAAATTCGTCCCACGCACATGCATCGTCCCAACGGCTGCCGTACTGCCGTAAACCCGGACGAACGGGCTATCGCGGTAGAAATCGCGATAGAGGGCGACCACCTCGTCCTCCGTCATCGGTCGACGCAGATCGCCATAGAGACACGACATGATTCCCCGGCAAACCGGAACCACCTGCGCCGTGAAGGTGACCGTGAACGGCTCGCCACCCTGAAGGCTCAACTCCCGCTCAACTTCGCACACATGCTGGTGGCCCGCAAGCTTATAGGCATTCATCTGCTCATACCGCTGCGGATAATGGTGCGCGGCGTTCAGCTTCTTGCCCGCGCCGGAGATCCCGCTCTTGCAGTCGCAGATCACGCTCCGGGGATTCACCAGCCTGTTCTTCGCGGCCGGCGCCAGCCCCAGAATGCAACTGCAGGCGAAGCAGCCCGGATTGCCCACCACCCGCGCCTGGCGGATCGCGTCGCGGTGCAGCTCCACCATCCCGTAGGCGTTCGAGCCCAGCAGATCGGGCGAGGCGTGAACCGGATCTTTGCCGATGCGCGTCGCGTAATCGGCATACGCCTCCGCCGTTGTGAACCGGAAATCACCGCTGTAGTCGATCACCTTGCGGCCCTTCTCCAGCTCGGCACGCGCGTCAAACATCCCCACGCGGTCAGGCGTGGAGAAAAACACAACGTCCACCGGGGCGTCCGCCGCCGGATCGTCCGCCGCCAGGATCGGCAGATCGCAGAATCCCTCCAGATGCGGATACACCTGGGCAATCGTCTTCCCGACATCCTCCCGCGCGATCAGAGTAACCAGTTTCGCTTCCGGATGACGCAACAGCAACTCAATAATCCCGATGCCGCCATACCCTGTCGCGCCAACCACTTTCACACGGATCATAAACCACTCTCCTCAAACAGTTACCTCCATCATACTACAACATGCCGAAGAAAAGCAATCGGGATGTTTAGACGGGCCCGGGCTGCAGTTTGCCATAATAACGACACTCTCTCGAAAGAGGAGCCAGTTTTGAGCGACGCATTGCCCGGTCTCAAATGCCACTCGACATCCCCGGCCAAGCGATATACAATGTTTGTTTCTTTTTTGTAAGGAAAGCGGAAGCGCGCGCGGCGGACCTGGCGCGGCGGGCTTCCGAAGAGCATCGGCGAAGAGAGGAACGACATGTCGGTTTTCAGCAAGAAGAACGATCAGCCCCAGACGAATGTGAACGAGCGGCAACCGGAGACGGCAGGCGACGCGCAGAAGCCCGTTGAGAAACCGGCGGATGCCGAATCGCAGGCTGACGCGCCGCAACCGCCGGCGGAAGAGGCGGAGAGTGCCGACGAGACGGCCCAGACCCCGTCCAAGGATGCCGAGGAGCTGGCGGTGATTAAGGACCGCTATACACGGCTCATGGCCGATTTTGACAATTTCCGGAAACGGCAGGTCCGCGAACGGGATGATTTCGTGAAACGGGCAAACGAGCGGCTGCTGGAGGAGCTGTTGCCGATCGTGGACAACATGGAGTTGGCCCTCTCCAAGTGCGATGTCGAGAAGGACGCGATGGCGGCCGGTGTAAAGATGGTCCATGACCAACTGGTCACGTTGCTGAAGAAGTTCGGAATGGAGCCGATCGACGCCGCCGGGGCGGCGTTCGACCCCAACTTCCATGAGGCGCTTTCCCAGATCCCCTCCCCGACTGTTCCCGCGATGACCGTGATCGAGCAGTACCGGCGCGGCTGGAAGCTGGCCGGGCGCGTTCTGCGGCCCGCGCAGGTGATCGTCTCGGCGGGAGCCCCCGAACCCGCGCCGGAAC
>DBXN01000099.1 GCA_002309585.1 Verrucomicrobia bacterium UBA1211 | reverse complement strand
TGTCTTTGATGGCGGCATTGTAGCATGTTCAAAGAGAATCGTTGAAAGACGAGAACCATCCAAATCATCCAAATGAGGGGATCCCGTTTCAAGCAAGTTCCAGTGCGCGAGAACTACGGCCGAAGGCAACCGATCGGGCAGACGACCACACCGTCTTCACGACGATATGCAAAATCGCCCGCAGCCACGAGCACCATCATGAAGGATGGCGCGGACATTTTCACGGTGTCGATCCGCGAGGCGAGCTTCTTGAGCGTGGACACACCCTTCTCTATCAGTTCCTTCCCGCCGAGTTTCACCTCGACAAGGCCGTACCTCCCGTTCTCCGTGTGGACGACCGCATCACATTCAACCCCTCCGGCATCAAGATAATGCGACACGGAACCGTAATGTGCGTCCATGTAAACGCGCAGATCCCTCATGGCCATCGTCTCGAAAAGAAACCCAAACGTCGTCAGGTCGTTCATAAGGTCATCCGGACCAAGCCCCAGCGCTGCCGTCGCAACCGACGGATCGACAAAGTAGCGCGTGTCGCCTGTCCTGATTGGCGTCTTGCACCTGAGATTGGGACACCACGCCGGCATGTCCTCTATCACAAAAAGGCGTTTCAGCGCATTGACGTATGAAGACACCGTGTCAACGGAAATCGGCATCGCCTCGTTCGTCTCCAGATCGGCTCTGATTACCGAAATAGCTGATTGCGTCGCCTGAAGCCGCGCATACGACCGCAAGAGCCGCCTCGCTCGCCCCTCGTTCCTCTCGATCCCGTCAACCCGCGAAATGTCACGCTTGACAATGGCATCCAGATAGGCAAACGCCCGTCTGAGCGCAACACGCCCCTTCAATTCGCATGCGTATGGCCATCCGCCACGGCACAGCAGAAACGCGATTTCTTCAAGGTCTGGACACGAGGACTTCGCCCCCGTCACGTCCCCACCCGCAAACAACGCCGAGAGGCTGGCTTCACCCGATGACTCCATCGACTCCCACAGCGTCATTGGCCGCATCTTTAGCCATGAGATGCGCCCTGCGCCGGAATGGCGCATTTCCGAATCGTCTGCGGGGACGGAAGAACCGGTGAGGATGTAGCAGCCCGGGCCTTCGGCATGGTCTACTTCATACCGAATGGAGTCCCAAAGCATAGGTGCAAGCTGCCACTCGTCGATAAGACGCGGATAATCGCCGGAAAGAATCCTCTCCGGCTTCAGCCTCGCAAGACTGATGTTCTCCTCCATCTTTCCACTCTTATCCATGTAAATGACACTCTTGGCGGCCTGTTCTGCCGTCGTCGTTTTTCCGCACCATTTAGCCCCCTCAATGAGAACCGCTCCAGCCCCGGCAAGTTCCTCTTTAAGAATCGCATCGAAAATCCGCTTTTTGTACGTTTTCATACGGTAAATTATATGACTTTCATTACAGATGCGCAACCCCCATTCCGCAATTTGTTGGATTTTCATTCCTTAACTTATTGCTTTTTCATTCCGCAATTTATTGGGGTTTCATTCCGCAATTTGTCCGCTACGGGTTACGGCATTTCCAAACTGGCGAGCGTGAGCGAGCCCCGTCCAAGAAAGTCCGTGGTTAATCAAACACATCCGCCCGTCTCTCTTTGTGTTTGGCTAAAAACAGGTAGAACATAAAGAGACGGATTTGGAGAACCGTCTCATCAACGCATGGGAAACGTCGCGCCGCGCACGTAGGAACAGCATCCGCTGTATTTGCCGAACGAGCCCTTATCGAACCATTCCAGAACACAACGGGCGATTTCGCGCCCGTCCGCGAAGGGATCGAACTCGATATGCGCGACATCCCCGTATGGGGAAAGCCCCGACTTTGAATTCGCGAACGAAACAACGCGGACGTCGCGCGGTACGGACACGCCCGCGTCACGCAACGCCTTGAACGCCCCAAGCGCCAAGTAGTCGTCGGTGAAGAAGAAGAGGTCGGGCAAAGCCCAGTCCCGCAGAACGCGATTCATCCTCGAATAGGCTGTGCGGACAATCGCGTCGAGGTTCGCAGGACCATCGACCAGTAGTTTGACGCGTTCGCACCGGATTCCCGCGCGTTCCAGCGCGGTCGACGCATCGAGATAAGGATGTCCGCCAAAGTCGAACTGGACGACGCGCTCCAATCCGGCGGCGCGACAGTCGGCGACAAACGCCTCTATCGCCGGCGCATAGTCGTAGTGGGCGACGCCAACGTGTCGGACGTAGCGGGAACGTTTCGCCTCCGTCCCGACGGTTACGAAACTGCATCCGCTTTCGGAAACGAGCCGCATCGCGTTTTTCAGGCTGCTATAACAGGAGCGCAGAATCACAAGCCCTGGCTTTTCGGCAAGAGCGTCCTTGAGCGGAAGCAGAAACGGCCGGTCTCCGCCCCCGCCGAGCGGAAGCATGATCACCCTGTATCCCTCCGCACGAAAGACCTTGCTGCACTGGAAAAGACTGTTGGACGGGCCGAAAGAGGTCCAAGGATCGATGTTGACGTCAAGCACGGTCCGGTTCGACGTGGCGAGCGCCTTCAGCACCAGGCATCCGATACGCGGGCGCGAGGCGACGATTCCGTCTGCCGCGAGTGTGCGCAGGGCGGAACGGACGACGCACTCGCTCACGTTCAGGCGCTTCGCAATCGCGCCCCTCGGCGGAAGCGTATCGCCCGGCGCATAGCGCCCAGTCGCGATGAGCGAACGGATGCCCTCCTCGACCTGACGCGTCAGCGTCTTGCCGGAACGGGGGTCTATGTTCACCTGAAAACGGTCATCCATACCTTCACAGTACGCGGCGGGTTTCATCAAGGACGCTCCACTTCGAACCGCAGGGTGTGCAATGTGCAGATCGACTGGTTCTTCACAGGCGATGAGAAGACCAAGTACAACGCCTCCCGGCCCTTTACCGCGGCAAGGGCATCGACGGGAATCTCCACCTTCTGCATGCCGTCAGGCATGTCAGACGTCAGGGGGAACGAGCCGACCTTCATGCCGCCTTCCTTCGCCGAAGGACGCTTCACCCACACGTCGATCACGCCTTCCAATCCATTCGACTCCAATTCAACGAGCAACCTTAACCCCTTCTTCCCGAACGTATTCATGAAGTTGAAGTACTTCCAGCCGGCAATGGAGCCATCCGTGCAATGGACGAGCGCACAGCGGTTGACATCCGGTCCGTAGGGATCCCGCGCCGCATACCCGTCGCACCGGAACGGAACGGGATACGGACCAGAATACATGAACTTCGCCTTGTGCTTGGCGGGTTCTGGCCCCGTATAGTGACTGGCGATTCCGGCGGCATGGAGCGCGAACGGATCAAGGCCCTTGTTCTCGAAGCCCAGGCAATTGTATTCCGCCTCGGAGATCGCAACCCTCCCGCCAGGTCGTTTGTCAACCTTCACCTCCACGCGGGCCGCCATCGCCTGACGCGAAAATTGGTCTGTACCGGTGTGACGGTGGTAGAACACGTACCACTCTCCGTTGATTTCGCAGAGGCTGCCGTGCGTGTTGCCGCCGGGCTGGGCCGTGATACGCGTCTTTCCGTCCGGCCCGGTCTCGCGCCCGCGAAGATCAATCAGCGTACCGCCATACGTAAACGGCCCGACCGGGCTGTCGGAGTAGGCGTAGGCGAGCGTGCAGTAGTCGGAGCCGAGGCCGAATTCACCCTCCGCCGTGTAGCGGCAGTAGACGAGCACGTACTTACCGTCTATCTTGCGCATGGACGGGCCTTCGAAATATCGGGCATCCCCTTTTTGGCGCCAGGAGCTGACGATGTTCCTATGGATGGCCGTACCGGGTTTGAGCGTGCACAGGGTGGCCGGATCCAGTTCCACGGCGGACACCCCCTCGCTGCCGAAACCGATATCCTTGCCTATATAGGCGTACGCCCTCCCGTCATCATCGACAAAAGTGGCAAGCTGCACTCCGAGGCCGACAACCCTTCGGGGATCGGACGTGGACCAGTTACAGACTTCGAACGGACCGTTTGGGCGGCTGGACTTCGCCGCCATTCCGAGCCGTTCGGGCGCCCTGACGGTAAAGGGAAAGAGATAGTAGGTCTTCTTTCCATCCTTCCCCGTCACCACCTGCGCATCGGGATCCCAGAGCACGTCCCCGGACTTCGACATCGGTTGCCCGTTCGCATCGTTGATCGAGCGGAAAATGACCCCCTCGCATCGCCACCGGTTGACATCGCCAAGCGGTGCCGACCACAACGTATAGTCACGGCCGCAATAACTCGTGATAAGGGTATCGTGTGAACCGTAGAGATACACGCGCATCATTCCGGGATGGTCCGGATCCTCGAAGACGTAAGGTTCGCCATCCGGTATGTACTCCCACAGCGGCAGGATCGGATTTGCCGCAAAAACGGCACCCGATGCCATTGCCGCAAAGGCGATGACGAGGTATTTCATCGTTTTCATCGGTTTTTCTCCACTTCTAGTTTTCGAGATGTCTAGGTTTCCAGTAGCCTAGAAACCCAGCCCTTACCCCAGGGCCTTCAACCTTGCCTTCAACACGGCGTTCTCGGATTCAAGGGCAGCTATCCGCGCCTTGAGGGCGGCGATTTCCTCGTTCTGCGTCTTCCGGTGTCCTAGGCGCACCGCAGTCATGCGCTCGCGAATGCCACCGTTTTCAACGAAGTCCTTCTCCTTCTTTTCCAGCGTCGTGGTCATCATCTTGTCAACCATGTGGCAGAGCGTGATGGCGCAATTGGCAAGTTCCCCGTCGTTCCACTTCTCAAAGTACGGTTCGTAGTCGGAAAGGTCGTTGTGCGTACGGCAGAATCTGAGCAGGGTCGAATCACGTTCGTTTACCGAAAAGCGCACGTTTTGGGGCGGTCAATTGTGCGGCGTTTCAAGGGCACGGAGAATATCGCGCCTCACCTCGCGGTACATTTTGCAGGACGGATCGTAGTCGTCGAACCCCCGGGCGATGCGCTGCACGAGGGTATCGGCCAGAGCCTTGTCACGGCGGCGGAGAGCGGCGATCAAATCGGCATCCTCCATGCCCGCGCGGGTCGCCTCCAGGCGGACGCTCGGCCACGGACCGTCGGTTCCGGGATAGACGATGTGCGTGTCGCCGGGCGGGAGGGAGTGGCCGTCATTCGAACCGCCCCATTTCTTGGGATACGGTTCTTTAAACGGGTCCTGTCCCTGGTTGCGCTGCCAGCGGTTGTAACCCCAGTGGAGGAATCCGTCGATATCCCACATCACCGCGACCCACGGGATGAGTGCGGGCCGTAACAGCTCACCGTCCATAGTGCGGTTCATCCACTTCCCGCCGGGAATGCAGCAGGTATAGCACCAGACGCGGTCGCCGAAGTTGGTGCGAAAACTGTCATACTGTGCACGGTGCCGTTGGAAGGCGTCCACTTTCGGACACCACACATCCAGCGCCCCGGCGAAAGAGGGTTCCTCCACGGCATCGACCGTCCGGATGCCGGGCATGTATCGGCGCACGATCCCGGCGGTAATACGGTATTCGGCAACATTCTTGCCGCCCGGCTCATCGGCGACATGCTGGTACCACCGCTCCCGGAGACCCCGCGCGTCGATTTCCGCCATGTAGGCGCGCGCCATTTTGGAGAGGGCGAGCGCGCCGGGCACGGTGGTGGTGACATTCGTGGTAAACGAGGTTTTGAATGCGGGCGAACCCCAGCCGCCCGTGAAACCGGCGAGATGCGAACCTTCCAAATACCAAAGCCCGGCACGGGTGTAAATGTCGAGGACGCGGGTGAAACGTTCGTTGTTCAGGACCACGTTCCCCGCCGCGTCCTTTTCAAACACGTCACGGACAAGCCCGACGTTCTGGCGTCCCCGCGCGGCGAGCCGCACGTACTTCTCGATCATCGCCCAATGCTCCTCGCTCCACATCTTCAGTCCGTGCGAGGCGGCCATGCTGCCGAAGTCCATCCAGTTGGTGTACTTGAAACTGTCCTTGCCGACCGGCGGCAGCGCGACGGCATGGACATTCACCGTGAACGGCAGCTCACGCGTAATCCCGCCCTGCGCGACACGGATCAGGATCGGGAACCGCTTCGTTCCCTCCGGTGCGCGATCCAGCCGAAAGCGGATCGCCTCCGTCTCCGCAGGCGACGGGACGGTCGCCATTACCGTAGACGCGGCCCCATCCGGGTTCGGCGCGACCGTCGTGACCGGCAGCGGCTCCAACACATCGAACACCTCAAACGGGGCGCGGCGCGCGACATGCGGGTTGTCACCCGGATTCTTCTCGAGGAAACCGCGAACACCCGTGTTTCGCATCACCGGCACCGCCCGCATCCGGTACCATTCGCCGCCGCCAATCGGGGCGGAGAGCGTGAGCGGTTTGCCGGGCTCTAGACCGTTGACCAAGACATTCACGTCGATCACACCATTCGACGGGACATCGATCTCGCTGATCCGTTCAACGCCGTCGATTGTGGAATCCGCGTAGAGCCACGCGAGCGGATCCGCCAACGCGGCCCGGAAACCCACAACCGGCATACCTTCCGCCGCCCGGCAGACCGTCATCCCCGCCATCCAGGCGGCAAGGCAGAACATCACATATCCTCTCATCGCACCCCTCCTCATTCCTGACACGTTTCATCCGCCAACGCGATTACAGAACCTGCCGCATCCCGTTTTACACTTGCCTCTTTCGCCGCTATCCGTTAAACACGATGCAGGAAAGGGAATGCGGCGCGAGCGTGACCTTACCATCCTTTACCGTGAGCGTGGTCGCCTGCGGCACGACGCGATCCTCTTTCCCGATGTCGTTGTAGGCGTCGGGCGAGTCGCCGACAAGCACCGTCGCCTTCAGCGAATCAGGCCGGTTCCCGGGAAGCAGGGACGAGACATCGATCGAAACCGCGTGTTCGGGATGCTTGTTCACGACCGCGAGCACGCGGCGTTTGCCGTCGTCGGAAACCGTGAGCGCGGCGTCAATCACCGGAACGGCCGCCGCGCCATCCGCCAGCTGCCCGCAATCCACCTCCACCGGGGCCATATTCGGCTCAAGCAGATGCGTGTACATCCAGAAGACATGGTATGACGTGCGCTTCACCACTCCCTTCGGATGGACGAAGATCGCGCCGCGCGTATTGACGGCGGGTGAGAAGTTCGCCATCTTCACCACATCCGAATGGCGCAGGCAGGTGTTGAGGAAACAGGCGGAGAAGAGCGCGTCCGCCATCGTGTAGGTGGAGGCGATGTCGTTCTTGCGCCGGGCCGCGTAGTCCATCACCGCGTTCCTGCCGTAGCTGCCGAGGCCGGGATGGTACCAGCCGCGCAAGTTCCACTCGTCAAAGGCGATGCCGATCTTGCCGCCGCCGAAACCGGCCTTCTCCAAAACGCCGATCGTGCGCGTGATATCCGCCTCCGGCGCGGTGGTACGCATCATGCACTTGAGATAGGGATTGGAACCGCCGCCCCAGACGTAGTACCCGTGTACGCTCACGTAATCAAGCAGATAGCCGGCGTGTTTCAGGAGCGGGAGCGTCCAGTTCTCGTTCGCGAGCGCGGCGGCGAAGAGTTTGATCCGGCGGTCGGCCCCGCGCATCATCTTCGCGCTCTCCCGCACGAGCGGGCCCCACTCCTCGACGGTCTTCGCGCCGATCTCATGCCGGCCCCAGTTCTCGTTGCCCACGCTCCAGTACACCACGTCATGGGGCTTTTCGTAACCGTTGGCCATCCGCCAGCGGCCCCATTTGCCCACACTAAGGTTGCAGTACTCCACCCAGTCGCTCATCTCCTCCGGGGTACCCGTGCCGGCGTTCGTGCAGATGTAGGGTTCGCAGCCGACCTTCCGGCACCATTTCACGTACTCGTCGGTTCCGAAGGTGTTGGGGTCTTCAACGGCCCACGCCTTGTTCCACATCGGCTCACGCTTGGGACCCACGCCATATTTCCAGTGGTAGTCCGAGACGAAACAGCCGCCGGGCCAGCGGACGATCGGACACTTGATCGCACGCAGGGCCTCAATCACGTCCTTACGGAATCCGTCCTCATCCGAGAGCGGCGAGCCGGGTTCGAAGATGCCGCCGTAAACCTGGGTGTCGAAATGCTCCATGAAGTGGCCGAAGATCATCGGGCTGTATGTGATGGCCTTGGCGTCCCTGACCGGTACGATGGAGGCGGGCCGTGTGGAGGTGTCAGCCGCAATTTCGGAGTGCAGCACGAGTTTCCCGTCAAGCCATGCCCGGATATGATCGTCCGTACAAACCACTTTCACGTCATACCAGCGTCCCTCCTCGATGGAAGCCGGCTCCCGCGTGAACCTAAACGGGGGCTGTTCAATCCCGTGATAGGTGTTGCCCCACCCGCCGAAGATCACCCACTCGCCGCCGCCGGAAACCGTGACGGTCCCCGTCGGAACAAGGAAACCCTCCTTGCCATCGACCTTCTTCGCCTTCATCGTGATCGTGACGTTACGGAACTTCTGCGGAATCGAAAGCGTCGCCGCCTCATGTCCCAGCCCGCCAAAGGACTGTTCGAGCGTTCCGTCGCCGCACTTCCATACGCCGCGCCCAGCCGGGATCCACCCCTTCACAGCATCGGGCGTCGCGAAGTCGTTAGAATAGACAACCTTGCCCGCCGCGTCTGTGATGCGCAGTTCCTTGAACGCGGCCTTGCCCTCGTAGGCGCCTACGCCCAGACGAAAATCGACCGCCCAAGCCGTCAGGCTCGAATAGAATCCCACCGCCAACGCCATTCCAACTGTGATCACCCTTTGCATATCCATCGTTTTCCTCCTTTTCTGCTCCCAGATACCGCTTGACACCCTTCACGCCTTAAAGGTCACGCAACCCTTGATAGGCCGGACCGCCGCCGGCCAGGTAACCGCCTGATTTCCCATCCGCGGCCTTTGCAACCCAGAAACTGTAGAATGTCCCGCAGTGCAGCCGGAACCGGAACCGGACGGGCCGCCCCGCGAGCGACGCGAGGGTACCGCCCCGCCAAACGATCTCCGCCTTCGTTGAATCCGCCCGCGAGAGCGGCCGGCAGTCGGCCGCCGCAAAACCGGGCAACACCTTACCCTGTTCATCCAGAACCTCAACCGTGAGCGACCCGAACCGGCACTCCGCGTTTACGAAAAGATGCGCCCCGGAAAAGGTCACGGGCTTCGTCGTCACCTCGCCGCGCCCGTCCGCCACCCAGCCCACAAACCCGTCGCGGCGAAGCGTCGCCACGCCGATCGAAGCATTGAAATGCATGCCGTTCCGCCGCCAGCCAATTTCAGGATTGTTCGAATAGGGTGTCGTCTCCGTCGCATCGCCGCGCATGGCCGTGTAGTAGAACCACAACCGCTCGTCCTTGATGACGCAGATGCCGCCCATCGGCGAGAGGTAACCCGTATCCCACTTTCCCGACCCCCACCGAGAGGCCGCAATCGCCGCCGTGCGGTCTGGACGGTCAAACGTCCAGCCGTCCCGCGAGTAGGCGAAGTGGAGATCCGTGATCTTCGGCATCCCGGCGGCGGCGCAAGTCCTGTTGTCACCCTTGAACGGATGCAGGATCTCGAAGAGGCTCAACAGGATCGACTCATACGCCACGGCATCCATGTTGTAGAGCTGCGGCATGTTTCCCCCCACAGAGGGATCGGGCAAATCCTTCTCATCCGTCGCGAGCCACGGTTTCGGGCGCGGCCGGTCGGGATGAAGCCCCCGCGACTGCCGGTCCGGAAAGTTCCACAGACAGGCCTCGCCGCCGAATGTCTCCGATGCCCAGTAAGAGCGGTTGCGCCCGCCCTTGCCCGGACCGCCCCCGCGCAACGAGAACACCCATTTGGCCCGGAACGGATCATAGAACATCGTCGAGCGGTCACCGCTCTGCCCTGCGTTGCCGATGTGCTTCCAGGCAACACCGTCCGCCGAGGTGTAGAGCCGGTTATCCGTCACCCCGCCGGCCAGCGACACCATCAGCCGCCAGTTTTCGTAAGGGTTCGCCGCCGCATAGTCCGGAAACACGCTCCAGCTGTCGAGCAGCGCATCCGTCAACACACGGTTCGTCCCCTTCACAATACCCAAATCCTTCCGCTCCCACGCGAGGCCATCCTTCGATTCCGCGTAGCAGAGGTGTTTCATCCAACCCGATTCGTACCAGAGGCGGAACACCTTCTTCACGGGATCCCACCAGAGGCCACCGCTCGTCGCGCCCGCCACCGGCGCGAAACGGTACGGACGCGCCGGATCGACCTCGCGCTCGCAATCGGTCTCCGGCCACATCACCGGCGCGTCGAACGCTTTGACAGGATGGTTGTAAACGCGCACGACACCCTGCGTACCGTCAACAAGATAGTCATCCACGAAAAGCTGCCGACCCAGATCGATGTCGATCGCCGCCGAGGCCACCAGCGCGGTCATCATCGTCAACCAAGAAAGGCAAAACGCATTGAGGAAACCCCTTCGCCCGGTACGGCGGGCGTCGTATGGCTTGTCCATGATCTTCCCTTCCCTGCGGAGGGCGGGAAAACTCACCATGTCTGTCGCTATCGGTCTCATCGGAGTCTGTTTACGCGAGGTGACCCAAACCCCCATTCGCGATGATTGCGGGGCAAGCCGAACAGCCTGCTGATACCCGCAACCGGGTAACACGCCACAGGGTATGAATGATTGGCATTATCTCACACTATACAGCAAAATGCAAGCAAGCCCACCCGTGCACGGAGCGCAACTGTGTTTTTCACCCATGCCGACTGGGATCGGAAAACAACCCAAACAACGGGTCAAAAAACGTGAAGAGGGCCGCGGGTGAGTTAGCCCGCGCACACACGATAAGTTGTTTAAACGAGTTGTTTTCAACCATCATGAACACTGATCGTCAACGGCCGAAGGCGCGGTCGGCGAAATCAAGCATCCACAGCCAATCGTGGCCGGAAATACCATGATCGCCGCCGCGGCGCACATAGCCCAGATAGGGTCCCACGCAGGATGTGCTGAAGTTTTCAGGGAAGGGTTCCTCCGGCAACCCCTTCAGCCCAAGGAATGTCCATACCACACTCGCCGCCTTGCACGAAAGATACTCTCCCTTCGTGTCAAACCAGTCGCTGTTGAAGCCCTCCACAAGAATCCGGCGCGGCGCGATCGACGCAACGAGCAGATGTTGGTCGAATTTCATCGCGGCTTCGTTGTCGATATACTTCCCATACGCCTTACAGTACCAGTGCGTAAACGCCTTCATTTCGGTGGAGACGTTCTCGCCGAAGTCACGCTTGGCGAGCGGAACGCCGCCACCGCCGGTCTGGTTGGGGACACACACAGCGAAACGCTCGTCGCGCGATGCGGCGAGGAGGGCGGCCTTCGCGAGACGCGAACATCCGGTCACGACGCTCTGGCGGGCATCGATTTCGGGAATCGTCAGCGCAAGGTCGAGTCCCCGCGAAAGCGTCCAGGCCCACGCGCCGAGCGCGGTTGTGTTGTCCGTGCGCGCCGGATCGCGCTTTTCCCACAGGTCGAACACGCCCGTGTAGGCGAGCCGTTCCTGCTCACTCTCCGTGGTTGGATCAGGCGACACCTCACAGTAACAGGCGCTCATCACCGCATAGCCGCGCGCAAGGATTGCCTCCAACGGGAAGGGCGAGGCGTTGTCCGTGCGGCGCATCCGCGCACGACTCTTTTCTGTCACCCTATGGTCCGCGATGTCGAACTGCGGATTGTTGCGGACCCACCCCTGCTGCAACGGTACGCATTCCTCGGAGACGAGTTCGAGGTTTCCGCGGTAGTTGAGGAAAAGGATGACGGGACACTTCCCCTTGTTCTCGCAGATGGGACGACCGTCCTTAACCTTCGGCCTTGTACCTTGGATACGGTTGGGTAGGAACAGGATCCAATCGACATGTGGACCCGACTTGTCCTTCCTGAACCACATCCTGTATTGGCGGCGGATACCGAGACCGGCCAGCGTAATGCCCTCCTCGAACATCTCCGTAACAACCGCCTCCGGCGGGGGCGGGGTGCGTCCGTACATCTCCCGTTCGAAGATTTCAAGTATCTCGGCGCGCCGCGCGGGCCACTGCTCAGGTGATGTCAGGCGCTTACCATCCGCAAACATAAGCGGATCCTCCAACGTGTACGGGGCGACTTTCGCCTCGTCATAGTTCGGCTTGCGCGCGAACGCCGTGAACGCGGCGACCAATCCCAGCAGCGCGATCACGTGGGTTGCACCAACTTTTCCTGATGTCATTGTTTTGTTCCTTTCCTTGCCTCTAACGTGTCGTCCGATATTCCGTTCCGAATCACATTCCCCCGAATGAACCCTCTGATTTCGCGATGTCGAGCTTCATTGCGTCGCCTGCGTTACTGGCGGATGAGATCCGTCCAGTCATAGTCGAGGAGCGCGCCGTTGACGACGTTCGCGAACGGAATGAACTGTCCTTCCCGTACCGATTCCGCCCAGCCCGATGGCGTGTGGCAGCAGTAGATGCTTGCGAAAAGGTCGCGACGCGCGGCGTAGGCGTGGGCCGCCGCGATGGCGGCGTTCCCGTGGGCGACGATTTCCGTTTGGAGACCCAAGCGGCGCTTGATGGCGGCGGCAAGCGCGATCATCTCCTCCGCGCGGACGCCGACCATCGACTTGCCGAGCATGTAGAGCATCATCGCGGGCACTTCGTCCGGCGTGCCCGTGCCCTGCCATGTTTTCCGATACATCGCGCCCGTCTCGCCAATGCCCGCAAGGTCGGCCACGGTTATCGCCTTTCCTTCGGCGAGCGTCTGCGTCACACGCATCCTGTGGATGCCCCTGTCCGCACGGTCATCCACCACCAGTACCGCGCCCTTCGCCGTACCAGGCGGCAGAAATGTCACAGCCGGAACCTTCTGTCCATCACCAAAGGAATAAATTTCGCGCAGGATGGTCACACCGTCCGGGAGACGCTGGGGCTCTTCGACCTGTTTGACGGACACGCCGATGCGGTCAAGCGGACGTATCCCCGCCCTCTTTGATACGGCCTCCGCGAGAGCCGCTGCATTCCGCGCCGGACGCGCCTTCTCCGCCGCCGCAAGATCGTCCTTCAGGTAGTCGAAGATGCTCTTGAATCCCGGGAGCCGATCGACGCGCCCGTGCGGCGTAACGTTGTAATCCTTGCCTTCAAGTCCGTGATCCACCTTCGCCAGGTTGAAGCCGTCATCCCGTTTCCGCATCGCCTCAATATCGATTTCGGGAAGCGTCCCGTCGCCCGCGAGCCAGCGGCGCATCCACGCGATCGATGACGTGCGGAGAGACTCTTTCCAACCATGCGGCCCCGCGACATCCGTCATGCCGTAACGCCGCGCGTCGAGCCCGCAGTTGCGCACAACGTCCTGCACGACCGCGTAGGTCTCGCGCGAACCGGCTATCGGAAAGAAGTCCCCGTGGCAGCAGTGCATCCTCACGGCGTTCGCGCCCAGCAGTACGTAACCCGCGTGGTTGAGGCCGAAGGCCAGCTGTCCGAAGATATTCTGCTCGGCATCCCCTATCTGAGAGATGTTCTTGCCTGACGTGCTGGGAACAACCGTGCGCAGCGAGCTGATGTAGCATGACGGACACGCCGCGACGACGAGCGGATCGAGCGCCGCCAGAAGCGCCGTCATCGTACCGCCGCCGGAATTTCCCATGCATCCTACGCCGTCCTTCATCACGTCGTCGCGGGAGATAAGATAGTCGATCGCCCGCATCCCGTCGCGGATGCGCTGGCGTGCCATGCTCTGTCCAAGGAGCGCGGCAAGCGCCCCATAGCGGTTGTGCTGGGAGCAGGCGTCATCTCCGTTGCCCACAGAACGTTCACCTTGCGCGAACGGATCGTAGATGAGGACCGCGAAACCGGCGAGCGCGCCCATCACGGCCCCGCGCTGGTAGGCGTCGATCCCCTTGCCGTTAGCGGAGTGTCCGCACGGGAGGAGTATTCCGCGATACGGCGGCTTGAACTTCGCCTCGTCGGGAAGGAACACAAGCCCCGTCACGTAGACACCGGGGCGGCTCTCGAAGATGACCTTGTCAACGCGATAACCCTCGCGAACGACGCGATCCACCACCTTCGCGTTCGCGTTGAGCGGCGTGCGCTTGAAGTCGACACCGCCCACGGCCTCGGCCATCTTCTCGCGCAGTTCCTGACGGCGGGCATCGTACGCCTCGCGGCTCTTCAGCGTGCGCCAGGCATCATCCGCCGCCTTGTCCGCCGCCGAGAATTCAGCGAGTACGGCGTGGTATGCGAGAAAGGTGTCGGCGTCAGGAAGGAGACGGGTTCTGAGCGCGGCTGTCATTTCGCTCCGCTCGCAGTCCTCCATGTAAAACTCAGGCCGGGCGTCGGGTGTGGCCGTCTCAACCTTTACGTTCTCGAAAACCACATCGTCCGCATGCCGCACGTAGAATCCATACGCGGGAAGCGGCATCTTGTCGAACATAAACGCCTCGGGGTACGCGCGATCCTTCTCCGGCACCGGTGCCGCCGCGTCCTTCTCCGTTCCTCCGCCGGGGGCGACTAGCGAGATGTTGCGAAGGGTGATAGTACGCGGACGGCGGACAGGCGAACCATTGCTCGGCGGGACACCCGTGATGGAGGATGCGATGCGACTTTCGCATGTACCGCTCACGTTCTCGATCAGGATATTGCGAAGATACGTGTTGCCCATCCCATTCGGTCCGTGGCGGTTGCTGTGGCGGATGAAGAGGGGTGTCATATACCCTTCCATCGTGATGTTGCGTATCGTCACGTTCTCCATGCGGCCGCCATCCACGACCTCGAGTGCAAGTCCGGCGATGCCGCAATAGCGGTTGGTGACGCCCGGTATCGACTTGCTCCAATCCCATCGCCAGGCACCGGGCGAACGGCGCAGTTCGCAGTTTTCGATGGTGATGTCGCGGAACGCATTGTAGCTGCCGGTGCCGAACTTGATCGCGTTGCAGTTGCTCCCCATGCGGCAGTTACGCACCACAACGTTTGTGACGGGAAAGGATTTGTCACTCTCGGTCTTGAAGCAGAGCGCGTCATCATCTGCGAAGAAATCGCACTCCTCTACCGTCACGTTGCACGATTCGATGTCGAGCCCGTCATTCATCGTGTTACAGTAGTTAAAGCAGCTGGTGCCCTTCATCGTCACACCATCGCAGTTCCTGAGGTGGCACGACCACGAACCGGGATTCGTGTAGTGGAAACCCTCCAGCCGCACGTTGCGGCAACGGGAGAAACGCATCAGGAGCGGTAGCGTCTTCGGCTGGTCCTCGCCGCGCAGCTTGGCCGTCTCCTTGAACGCCATACCGCGTCCATCGATCGTACCCTTGCCGACGATGGCGACGTTTGTCGCGTGTTCGGCATAGATGAACACGGGGCATTCCCCGCGCGTCGCGTAGTCTGTGATGTTGGTGCTCGCGAGAATCCTCGCACCGAACGCGAGCTGAAGCGTGACGTTGCTCCTCAATTCGAACGGCTTCACCTCATGTTCACCGACGGGGACACATACCGTCCCGCCGCCGCGCGCCGCCGCCGCGTCGATCTGCGGTTGCAGGTCAAGTGTCACGCCCGGCACCACCATGGCGGCCTCTCCCCAGGCCGCCGCCGAGCAAACCGCCATAATAATCGCCCTGACAGCGCGACCAACCTCTGCCCGTGGGACAACTTGGTTCATTTACGCTCCTCAACCGTTACCATCCCATGCACGACTCTACCCCCAAAATCAGTGTCCTTTTCCCGCGGCGTCTGCCGGATGATCACCATGAACCCTGCCATCTGTGAGGCCTCGCCGTTCGAGGTTAGGTTTAGGGTTCATGAACAACGATAGGTTACCAAAAAGCGGACCCGCCGACAAGGGAACTCATACGTATCAACGGATTTGGAAGACGAACCCGCCGTCTGGAGATACGACCACGCTGGCCGTGCCGTCCGGATTCTCCACCACCTCGGCGCGATACCATCCGCCCGCCGAGTGCACGCGCGGCAATCCTTCAATGGATGCCGCCGTCGCCACTTTCCGCGCTTCGGCGCGCCAGTAGTCATAGCTACCCTGTTCGTCTGGCAACAACTTGATCTTACCTCCATCGAAGACCGCGCCCTGCGACAAGGTGAGTTGCGATTCGGGACTGAACGCCAATTCGCCGCCAGTCGCCCTAAACGGTGCGGCGGCGAAGCCGCACCATTTATA
>DBXN01000084.1:11843-12357 GCA_002309585.1 Verrucomicrobia bacterium UBA1211 | reverse complement strand
TTTCCCCGCATTTGGGTTTCTGCACAATTGACTTGTATACGCGCTTTTGGTAAGATAAAAGCAAAATTTTCCTTTAAGCATTCTACTGGAACGTGTCGACGATGGTCATCATGGTCGAACATAGGGGCATGTGGTTGCCGGGCAAGGAAGCGAAGTCCGTTCGGGGAGTTGTTTGAGGGGAGTTTTGAGAGAGAGCGTTTATGAATACAGCGATTATTGTTGCGGCCGGGAAGAGTGAGCGGATGGGGCCGAATCTGGACAAGGCGTTTTTGAGTTTGGGGTCGCGTCCCGTGGTGGCATGGTCCCTGTTGGCGTTTGAGAACTGCACGGATATCGATCAGATTATCCTGATCGTCCGGAAGGATCAGCTGGTGGCGGCGAAGAGCGTGGCGCAGCTCTATGGAATTTCGAAGCTGCGCGCGGTGATTCCCGGCGGTTCGCGCCGTCAGGACTCCGTGCAGAACGGGCTGAAGGAGATGGATCCCGACACGCGGATCGTGGTGGTGCATGACGG
>DBXN01000084.1:11580-11812 GCA_002309585.1 Verrucomicrobia bacterium UBA1211 | reverse complement strand
AAGTCGGCCAAACGCAACGGGTGCGGCGTCGCGGCGACGCAGATCTGGGATACGATCAAGTATGTCGAGCGGGGGATGACGGTTGACCACACGGTGGACCGCACCAAGCTGTGGGCGGTGCAGACGCCCCAGGCGTTTAACGCCTCGCTGCTGCTTCGGGCCTACAAGGAGGTCGAGGCGAAGAAGGTGGTTGTCACCGATGAGGCGGGCGCGGTCGAGCTGCTGGGCGAGC
>DBXN01000084.1:0-11562 GCA_002309585.1 Verrucomicrobia bacterium UBA1211 | reverse complement strand
ACGACGGCGGAGGATCTCGCGGTCGCATCCGTGATGATGGGACTGTTGTAATCGAACGGTGCCGTTGGGGTCTTCGCGGACCGGGCGTTTCTTTGCGGCTTTGCGTGGGGTAAGGCATAGGCAAGATAGGGTGGGTGCTGGAGCAGATGGACAGAAAATTTGCTGTTTTAGGTGATATCCATGCGAATCTGGACGCATTGAACGCGGTGATCGACGACGCGCGCGCCAGAGGGGTCACGGATTTCGTTTCTGTCGGGGATGTGGTCGGCTACAACGCCTGTCCGTCAGAGTGCATCAAGCGGATCCGCCAGTTGGGCTGCCTGACGGTCCGGGGAAACCACGACCATTACTGCTCGTATGACGACGAGAGCCTGGATGACTTCCAGCCGCTGGCGGCGAGCGTGATCGCCTGGACGCGCCGGCAACTCTCGGAAGACGATGTCAAGTGGCTGCATGACCTGCCGTACTCCAAGCTCCATTGCGGTTTCATGCTGGTGCACAGCACGCTGGATATGCCCGAGCATTGGGGATATGTCTTTGACGTGCTGGCGGCGGAGGCGAATTTCAGCTATCAGGCGACGAACCTCTGTTTCCACGGCCATACCCATGTTCCCATGATTTACCGGCGGGTCCATGATATCATGCGCGTGGAGCCGTGCAAATTCAAGATCGGTTTCGGGGAGAAGTATTTCGTCAACGTGGGCAGCGTGGGCCAGCCGCGGGACGGCGACCCGCGCAGCGCGTATGTGCTCTACAGCGCGAAGACGAAAGAGGTCGAGTTTGTCCGGGTGGCGTATGATGTGGAGGCGGCGATGGAACGGAACCGGAAGGCCGGGTTGCCGGAAAGGTTGGCGCTCCGGCTGTCGGTAGGCCGTTAGTGTGCTATGAGGTGGTGGCTTTATCATATTCTGTTTGCGGTGGGCTATCTGTTGATGCTGCCGCGTTTTTTTATCCGCATGAAACGGCGTGGCGGCTACAAGGCGCGGTTTGCGGACCGCTTCGGGTTTTATCCTGACGCGGTTCGGGAGACGTTGCGCGCGGGGCACGGGACCTTTCTCTGGATCCATGCGGTGAGTGTGGGGGAGGTCTATGTCGCTGGGCAGATGATGCGCGCGCTGCGGCAGATCAATCCCTCCCTCCGGTTCGTTTTGAGCACGACCTCCTCGACCGGATGGCGGGAGGCGGAGCGGGTGGCGGGCGAACGCGACGTGGTGGTCTACCATCCGGTGGATTTCATCCCCTGTGTGAGGCGCGCGCTGGACGCGATCGCGCCGCGCGCGCTGATCCTGACCGAATCGGAGATTTGGCCGACGCTGCTGCTGAATTGCCAGAAGCGGCGGATCCCGGTCTTCCTGATCAACGCGCGGATTTCCGACCGTTCGGCGCCGCGTTACCGCGCGCTGCGCTTCTGGTTCGGGCCGGTCCTCCGTTCGTTCCGCCGGATCTTCGCGCAGTCGAATCTGGACAAGACGCGGCTGGTGGAGGCGGGCGCGTGTCCGGAGGCTGTCCAGGTGACCGGTAGTTTCAAGTTCGACGTGGCCGCCCGGCAACCGGAACAGGAACGGCTGGTCTCCGATTTCCTCGCCGCGCACGGGCTGACGGCGGGAACCCGGCTTCTGCTGGGCGGTTCGATCTGGCCGGGCGAGGATCAGGTTTTGGTGGCGATTTACCAGTCGCTCCGGACCCGTCATCCCGATCTGCGGCTGGCGCTGGTGCCGCGTCATTTCGAGAAGGCCGACGCGGTCCAGCAGACGGTGGAGGCGGCGGGGTTGACCTGCATCCGCAAGAGCCGGATCGGCGCGCCCGACGCGGAGACGCTGGTGGCGGCCTCGCGCGGGGATGCCGTTTGGGTCGGCGACACGACGGGTGAGCTGATGGGCTTTTACGGATGCGCGGCAATCTCGTTCGTCGGGAAGAGCCTGTGCGAGCATGGCGCGCAGAACATGATCGAGCCGTGCCTCTGCGGGAACGCGACGCTGGTCGGCCCCTTCACCGAGAATTTCCGGCCCGTGATGTCGGATCTGCTGGAGGCCGGGGCGGTGGTCCAGGTTGAGGACGAAGAGACGTTGGAGCGGGAGATCGACCGGCTCCTGGGCGATGATGCCGAACGGCAGGCGCTGGGCGCCCGCGCGACGCAGGCGGTGCTTCACCGCAAGGGCGTTGTGGCGGTTTGCGCCGAGACGTTGCTGAAGGAGTTGGACGGGACGGCTCCCGTCGCCGCGTCCGGTTCGCAGCCGAATGTCCAGCGGACTTCGGGATGGGCCGTCTGGGCCTTTTGCGCCGAGTTGCTGCTCGGGGTGATGGTCTCCGTGTGGGGCCGCGTGCTGGACATGATCGCGGGCCGGACCTTCTTCTCCGGGCTGGGCGCGGTGACGGCGACGGTTCTGGCGTTCTTCCTGGGCGCGTTGATTTGCGAGTGGAGTCTGCGTCGGGTTCATCGCCCGGCCCGTTTCTTCGCCATCCCGTTCCTGCTGGCCGCCGCGGTCGGTTGCCTGCTTTTGATCGCCATCGAGCCGCAGATGGAGGGGTGGCAGCGGCTGCTGGTGGACGCGGCGCGTTCCCCCGCGATGTTCATGGGGCTTCTCCTGAAGAGCGCGGCGCTCTTCTTCGTGCCCGCCGGGCTCCTTGCGGGTGCGATCGCCATGATGACGGAACAGACCTACTTCCATGCGTCGGACCGGGAGTCCGGACGCGCCCTGTTCCTCTTCACCGTCACCAGCGTTCTGCCGTTTGTCATCGGGTGCCTCTTCGGCGCGCGGTGTCTGCTGCCCCATTGGAGCGAGGTGCAGGCGACGGGAACGTTGATCTGGGGCTTCTGCGGGTTGGCCGTCTTTGCCGGCGTGCTTCTGCTGCGGAACGTCTCCGGCGGTTTCCAGTGGCAATACGCGGCGCTTGGCCTGGCGGTTGCGGGGATCGCCGCCGCGCTGGCCGCCTATCCCGTCTACCGGAAGGAGAAGACGCCGATCGCCGCCTCCGGCAGTTTCAGCCGGCTGATCCATCGCGATTCCGGCTTCGCCCAGGGGCGCGCGCCGCTCGCGGTTTATCGGAGCGCGCGCCACACGGTCACGCTTTTTGACGACAAGGACTATCGGTTTGTCTATGCCCAGGACGGCCGGCCGCTGCTGCTGGGCAACCGTTTCCTGGTGCCCCGCACCCTCTCCGCCTATCTGCCGTTGTTGCTGCGGCCGGGCGCGAAGAAGGTGGCGGTTTTGGGGGATGAGGCGGGGCTTTATCTGCCCTTCTTCCAGCGGGGCGGCGTGGAAGATCTCACGTATGGCCTTGCCGATCCTGTCTGCGTGCGGTCGGCGCTGGCGGCCGATGCCTTCATGCTCGGGATCCCGGACGATGCGATGCGTTTCCCGGAAGGGAAGGCGAAACTCTCCTCGTCGGCGGGTTATGACGTGATCTTTCTGGCGCTGGAGCCGGTCTGGATGCGGGGAAGTTCGCGTTATTACAGCCGGGGCCGGTTCGCCGATTGCCGCGACGCGATCACGCCGCAAGGGGTCGTGGCGATGCATGTCGATACCCGCGCGATGTCCACGGCGCGGTTTGTCGGTCTGGCCCACGCCTTCTCCCATGTCTTCCCCTTCTCCCAGTTCTGGTGCTTCGGACGGTACGACTGGGTGTTCGTGGGCGGGCGCGAGGCGATCACCGCCTCGGCCTCCGAGATGCAGGCCTTCTTCGAGAAGCGGGAGGTTTACCGCGATTTTGCCCGCGTCGGGATTCGGGCCCTCTCCGATGTTTTCCCGTCGCTGCTGACGGATGAGAAGGGCGTCAAGAACTTCATGGACCACTCCGCCGAGGAGAACAGCTGGCAGAGCGCGTTCCGGCTTCCGGAGCTGGTGCTGGGTGACGGCGAGGGCTATGCGCCGTTGAAGCTGAGCGAGGTCGAGGGGGCGCGCCAGCGGAGTCTCGCCTGGCTGAAGCAGGATGCGATGGACAGCGAGATCTATCTGGCGGTCCGCAACCGGACCGACCGGAACATGGACGCCCGCGCCCTGTCGGTCATGGCGTTGGCGGAGATCGAGAAGCCCCAGGGCGGCACGGCGGGCTTCGCCGCCGCGAAGGATGCCGCCCGGATCAATCCGCGCGACATCCTCCTGTCGCAATTCCTCGCCTCCCTTGAGCTGGAGGGACGGCGGCGGATCGCGCTGAGCGAGTTTCAGGGGGCGAAGAAGTGCTATGAGCGGTTGCTGGAGTTCGATCCGGAGATGGGATTGGCGCATTACGGCGTCGGGTACTGCCTCCGCGCGACCGGCGAGAAAGAGGCGGCGTTCACCCATTTCGCGCGGGCCGTCCACGCGATGCCGCGCCAGACCGCCTACCGCTTCGAGCTGGCGCAGGTGGCCGCCTCGCTGAACGATTACGAGGAGGCCGAACGGCAGTACGAGGCAATCCTGCAGATGGAGCCGGACAACGCGGAGGCGCTCTTCCGCTACGCCGCCAGTCTGGCGTCCAAGAGCCGCCCCAAGCAGGAGTACAAGAAGGCTATTCTCTACGCGGAGAAGGCCTGCACGTTGACCGGATGGCGCGTGCCGGAATACGCCTTCGGTCTGGCGGACCTCTACATGGATGCCGGACGGGTGATGGACGGCATGGGCTTAAAACGGAAACTGAAGGAGATGGGCGCCAAACGGAACCGTTGATAGGTGCCGGATGATGAAGGGAAACGAACGGATGGGACAGAATATCGTTGAGAAGATTTTATCGGCGCATTTGATTTCCGGCGAACTGACGCCGGGTCGTGAGATCGCGATCCGGATCGACCAGACCCTGACGCAGGACGCGACCGGCACGATGGCCTATCTCCAGTTTGAGAGCATGGGGCTGGATCGGGTCAAGGCCGACCTGGCCGTGAGCTATGTCGATCACAACACCATCCAGGTCGGGTTCGAGAACGCGGACGACCACGCCTATCTCAAGAGCGTGGCGCAGCGCTACGGCGTGGTCTTCTCCCGGCCGGGCAACGGGATCTGCCACCAGCTGAACCTCGAACGGTTCGGCAAGCCGGGCGGGACGCTGCTGGGCAGCGATTCGCACACCCCGACCGGCGGCGGGATCGGCATGATCGCGATCGGCGCGGGCGGGATCGACGTGGCGGTGGCGATGGGGGGCGGCCCCTTCTACCTGAGCGCCCCGAAGGTGACCCTCGTCCGGCTGACGGGGCGGCTCTCGCCCGGGGTCTCGGCCAAGGACGTGATTCTGAAGATCCTCTCGGTCTACGGCACCAACGGGAATGTCGGGCGGATTCTGGAGTACGGCGGACCCGGCGTGGCGACGCTGGGCGTGCCTGCCCGCGCGACGATCACCAACATGGGCGCGGAGCTGGGCGTGACGACCTCGGTCTTCCCGAGCGACGAGGTGACCCGCGCGTTTCTGAAGGCGCAGGGGCGCGAGGCGGACTGGACGGAACTGGCGCCGGATCCCGACGCCGCGTATGACCAGGTGCTGGAGATTGATTTGGGGACGCTGGAGCCGATGGCCGCCTGCCCGCACTCGCCCGGCAATGTCAAGACGATCGCAGCGCTTCAGGGGATGCGGGTCAACCAGGTGCTGATCGGCTCCTGCACCAACTCCTCCTACCGCGATCTGAAGACGGTCGCCCTGATGCTGCGCGGCAGGAAGATCAGCCCCGACGTCGAGGTGGGGGTCGCCCCGGGATCCCGGCAGGTGGTCGATATGCTCGCCCGCGAGGGGCTGCTGGCGGATCTGGTTTCGGCGGGTGTCCGCATCCTGGAGAACGCCTGCGGTTTCTGCATCGGCAACCACATGTCGCCCGGCTCGGGGGCGGTCAGCTTCCGGACGAGCAACCGGAATTTCGAGGGCCGTTCCGGCACCCAGTCCGCGCAGGTCTATCTGGTCAGCCCCGAGACGGCGGTCGCGGCGGCGTTGACGGGCTATGCGACGGATCCCCGGACGCTGGCCTTCACGGCGGTCGCCGAGCCGGCCGCTTTCCCGATCGACGACAGCATGTTCCTCTTCCGCGAGACAGCGGGGCGGGGCGTTCCCGGAACGGAGATCGTCCGCGGCCCGAACATCGGCCAGGTGCCGCAGGGCAGGCCGCTGGATCGGGATCTGGATGGCGTCGTGGCGATCAAGGTGGGCGACCGGATCACGACCGACCACATCATGCCGGCCGGGGCGCGGCTGAAGTACCGCTCCAACGTGCCGCAATACGCCCATTTCGTGTTTGAGCATGTCGATTCCGGATTCTACGGCCGGGCGGTGGCGGACCGCGACGCGGGCCTTGCGAACGTGATTGTCGCGGGATTGAGCTACGGGCAGGGATCCAGCCGCGAACATGCCGCCATGTGCCCGATGTATCTGGGGGTGCGGGCGGTGATCGCCAAGAGCATCGAGCGGATCCACCGCGCCAACCTCATCAATTTCGGAATCGTGCCCTTCGTCTTCGACAACCCCGCCGATTACGACGGGATCGGGACGGGGGACCATCTGGTGATCGACGGTCTCCGCGCGGCGGTTGAGGGGGACGGCCATGCGCTCGTCCGCAACACGACACGGGGAACCGCGTTCCCGGTCTCGGTCGCGTTGAGCGAACGGCAACGGATTCTGCTTTTGAACGGAGGTCTGCTGGCGGCTGTCGCCGCCGGCGCCGTTTCATAAACACGCAAATCCCCATTGACCCCCACGGGGTAAAAGGGGTAATATACCTGCACTATGAGCGACAACGAAGTGGTGAAACCAGAGGCGAATGAGAGCGGTAAATTGGCGTTGGAGTTGAACTTCGAGCCAAGTTGGGCGAGGACTGACCCGGACGCGACCATGAAGCGTTACCGCGAGACGGATTATGAACAGGATTACGACGATGCCCGCCGTCCCGGTGGGGGACGTGACGGTTTTCGCGACCGTCGTCCGCGCAGGGATGGGGACCGCGACCAACGCCGGTTCGATCGGGACCGTCCGCCCCGTCCCCGCCGTGACGATCAGCGGGACCGTCAGGATATGCCCCGTCCGGAATCGCGCGGCGCCGTGGCGAATCTCCCGTCTCCCGAGGGCGCGCCGCATGACCGCCGTCCGCCGTCCGGGGATCGCCGTCCGCCGCGCCGCAATGGCGATCGCCGTCCGCCGCGTCCCGAGACGCCGCCGTTGCCGCTGACGATCCGCGTGCTGCCCGAGCAGAAGGCGCTGGGCGCCGTCATCCGCCGGATCCAGACCTCGCACCGCGCCTATCCGCTGCGCGACATCGCCTCGCTCTTCCTGGACAATCCCGCTTCGTGTCTGCTCCGGATCGAGCCGAACAAGGACCAGCAGGTTCCGTTGTACCAGTGCAAGGTTTGCGGGATGCCGGCCCTTTCGGAGGAGGAGATCCGCGCCCACCTGATGAGCCGCCATCTGGAGGACTTCTTCGAGGTTGAGGAGGTCCAGTGCGATCCGCCGAACGGCGTCTTCGTCTGCGTCGCCCGGTGCGGGCTGAGCGGCGAGCTGCTGGGGCCGCCGAACCACCACAGCTTCAACGCCAAGGTCCACGAGATGCTCCGGACCCGCTATCCGAACATGAGTGAAGAGGCCTACCGTTCCCGTATCGAGACGGTGCGCGATCCCGAGGTGATCGAGCAGTGGCGCCAGCAGTGCGTGAAGAAAAAGATCTACCGCCGGAAGGACCTCCTGCCGGCCGCGCCCGAACCGGCCGCCGATGGGGCTGCGGATGAGACTGCCGCCGAACCCGCGCCAAAGGCGCCCGCGATGGAGCGCGATGTCGCGGAGATGACCTTTACCCGCGAGATCCTACCCGGACAGATTCTCAACGCGAAGCATCTGGTCTGCACGGCGGCGGTCGCGATGCAGACGCCGAGCCGTCCGCTCTACTTCGCGATGAAGGATGTTCTGGCGCGCGAGCGCCGTTTCCCGGTCTCCCTCTTCTACGCGCTCCGCGGCGCGTTCCATCACCGCAAGCTCAACCTCTTCCGCGTAAATGACGCGAAAGGGTTGGATTTCGTGATGCTGCGCCAGCCGGTCGCGCTGGAGGCGGAACACACCGTCCAGACGCTGAAGGACGTGCTTGAGTTCGTCACCGCCCATCCCGGCTGCACCAAGGGCGAGATGCTGGAGCAGCTTGCCGGCGCCGACGAGGCGAAGGTGCACGAGGCGCTGGTGCAGTTGGCGTGGCTGGTCGAGAAGGGCCATGTGATCCACTACTACAACGACGTGCTCTGCGCGCCGATGGAGCATCCGGTCTTCAAGTTCCTTCCTGGCGAGCGCCGCCAGGGCGGGCCGAAGCCCAACGCGATGAACACGCCCGTCACGCCCGATCCCGTTCCCGCGCAGGATCCTGCGTCGGCCGCGGAACCCGCTCCGGCGACTGAAACGCCGGCGGCCGAAGCCCCCGTTGAGGCGGTTGCCGTCGAGACAACTCCCGCTCCGGAGGCGCCGGTTGCGGAGGCGCCTGCCGATGCCCCCGCCGCCGCGCCGGTCGCGGAGGCCCCCGCCCCCGTTGAGGCCCCCGCCGATGCCCAGCCGGAAGAGGGGACGGAACCGAAATCGAAAGAGCCGCCGCCCGTGGCGGAGTAAGCGGTACATGATGTGGTGTCAAAACGGACGGTTGCCTGACCGTCCGTTTTTTTGAGGACAGCTGGTTTTGACCATGCGATGGATGGTATACGGACACAACTGATGGAGAAAATGAACCTTAGAATAAGCACGATTGCCATCGTGGGCGTGTTATTGGTTCTTTCGGCTGTTTGGCTGCTGTGCCGTGATCGCTTCGGAAACCATGCTGTCGAGCCGAATCAGCCCGAATTGTCGGCGGATGCCGTCTCTGATTCTCTGCGCATCCGGCTTAACGTGCTTGAGAAGGCGGGTTTCGCGTCGGTCGCGGGTGCGCGTTACGTCAACGTCGATTTCATACGGCCAGAAGATGTGCGCTATGATGCCGTCTCTCCTATTCGCAAGGTCCCGACTGTTTTTTCCTATGGCGAATACGGGATTACCGGTAGAGGATGGATTCGCGAGTCGCCGGAAGGGAACGTTCAGACGCTTGTGTTCGATTCCAACTGGTGGTCGGATGACAGAGATTCGGGTGTCATGATATTGGATAAAGCGCGGCTTACGCGCGACATCGCAAAAATTCGCGCTTGTCTGCGCCATGTGGCCGACGATTCTGGATATGCGGCATCATGGTGTGACAAAGAGTCTGATGTGTATGCGCTCGCTTTCACGATGCATCTCTTGCAGGACGGACGTGACGAAGATGCGCAGTCGCTTTATGCGGAGCTGATGCGCCGACCTGCCGCGGTGAAGGCCGCGTTTGCCACGCTTTGGAAGTCGGTCACAGATTCAAAACGGGAGTATCCTGATTTCGAGACCTGGCTCAAGAAGTCGAAGGACACAACAAAGGAGTCGAGCGATGAATGAGATCAAGCCGATGAAGGGCCGACATGTGCCGGCCTATCCGACAATTGACGAGATATCCCGTGCGGACCTTTCACGGGCGCCTTCGCGCTGGTCGGGACTGAAGTCGGCAGTCGCCTCCATCGGGACGGCGGCGATGGCGCTCAGGGCCCTTGCGCTTGATGCGGCGGAGGGCGCTGATGTCGCGGCTGCGCCGAGTGTCGAAGTAGCCGGACGGGTCAAAGAGAAACCGGCGAAGGCGGTATCGTCCGAATCCTCGACGGACGTATGTCCGCTCGCCTCCATCGCCGTGGCCGGGAAGGGTCGCGGCGGTTTCGGCTGTATGGCCATCAACCCGCCCGTGATGCTGGGCGAGCTGGATGCCTTGGAGATCATCGAGAAGGAATTTCTCGCGCGGGGCGTCAAGCTCAAGGACGGTCCGGAACTCGATGGCGTTTCGCTTCCGGCCTATCCCGAATGGAAGCGTCCGGTCATGCTCGATTTAGGGACGGAGTCGGGCGACATTATGGTGGAGTTTATATCCACAGGCGACACTGACCGGTGGAAGAAACCCGATCCTGACGCATCCAAAATCTGGTCTTCGGTCTCAACGTTTGATTGTCGTGAAGCGGCGAGTAACGCGGTGGAGACGATTTCCGCGAGAAAAGGTGGGAAGAAAGTCGCTGTCGGTGTGTTCTACGAACCTGTCGTGTATGTTCCGAGGGACTGGAAACCATCTCCCGATGATATCCGTTTGAAACGGGAGGATCGCGGGGTGTACGGTAAGACAATCGCGCGCGAACAGCTGAAGGCGCAGATCGACGCCTTCTTTGATTACCTCTCAAAGAAGGGAATACGACCGGTGAACGGCCATGCACCTCACGCTGCATCTCACTGAACGCTGTAACCTCGCGTGCCGATACTGCTATGAGCGGCACGGTGAGGCGGATATGTCGCTTGAGACCGCTCTCGCGGCGATCGATGAGTGTACGCGGGGAACGGAGAACCCCGGTATCATTTTCTTTGGTGGCGAGCCGCTTCTGAAGGAAGACCTCATCTTCGACGTGATCGCCGCCTGCGAGCGGGAGGCACCGCTTCGCTTCCATTATAAGGTCACAACGAACGGAACGCTCGTCACGCCGGAGTTCCTTTCCCGTGCAGCCTCGGCGCGGCTGCATGTCGCCGTCAGCTGTGATGGCGCGCCGATGACGCAGGACCGGCACCGCGTGACGGCTGCCGGCGAAGGTTCGTCAGCGGCGCTTCTGCCGCGGATCGGGGAAGTGCTCGCTTCTCAGCCGTATGCTCCGGTGATGATGACGGTGAATCCGGACACGGCCGCAGATTTTGCCGGGAACGTCCGATTTCTCCGTTCGCTTGGCGCGTCATACGTGATTTCAAGCGTCAACTTCCAGGCGGACTGGGATGCCGCATCTTGGCGTAGACTGAAACGGTCCTATAAACAGCTTGCCAAATGGTATCTCGATGCGTACAGACGCGAGGAGAAGTTCTACTTCGCTGCGTTCGACAAACGTATCGCGACTCGGATTTGGCACGGTCGCGGCGCATCGTGCCAGCTCGGAAAGAGGCAGATATCGGTCACGCCGGACGGCACGTACTATCCGTGTGTGCAGTTCGTGGGGCGAGACGAGTATGTGATCGGACATGTCGGACGCGGACTCGACGAGGCGCGGCGCGAATGTGTCTTTGAGCGGAACGAGCGGGCGAAACCCTCCTGCGCGGGATGTGCGCTTCTCGGACGCTGCAACAACAGGTGCGGTTGCCTCAACATCTCGACGACCGGTTCGCTCGACTCCCTGCCGCCGTTCTTCTGCGAGCATGAGCGGTTTCTTATCCCGCTTGCCGATTCCCTTGCCGAGACGCTTTATGCCGAGCGGAACGCGATGTTCCTTCAACGCCACTACAATCCGGCATTCCCGGTCCTGTCGATTCTTGAGGACATGACGGGGTGATGTCGCTGTCGGCGTCCGGCGTTTGATGTGGAAGGGGGAGTGACGAGAGAGAATGAAAAATGAAGAAGGAAGAATGAAGAATGAGTGACGGGTGACGAGAGTCGGATGTCGTTTGTCGGTTGTCGTTCGCTTGTCGCTTGTCCCATGATGACAACCTCTCAACCCTCAACGCTCAACCGTGAAAAGCGTTATACGGCTTTACCGCCCGACGGGAATTTTGTACCATGATGGCATGATTTGTGTG
>DBXN01000103.1:2143-10547 GCA_002309585.1 Verrucomicrobia bacterium UBA1211 | reverse complement strand
CGATGCCGTTCTCCTTCACCTCGGAAGCGACCTCCGCCTTCGTCGGCTCCAACAAGGCGTCCAGACGCCGGAGGACGATCATCGGCAGAATCACGTCTCGGTACTGTCCGCGCAGGAACACGTCCCGCAGAACGTCATCCGCGATGTTCCAGATCAACGAAACCATCTGGTTGTGCGTTATGTCTTCCATCCGCTTCTCACCCGTCCTTTAGTGCGCGTTGGCGCATGAGACGGGGAGAAACTGATTGAGGGCATAAAAAACGCGTGCCTCGTCGATCTCCCTCATCGGAGGCCTTGGCGTGCCCATGGAAGAAAGAGAAGACAAGGGCACGCGAGACGGCATAAACCGTCCACGCGACCTCGTCAAACTCCGTTCTTCCATTAAAACCGCCAAGTTTCCGATGAACGTCGTTTGCGTGTCAGCGCAAAATTAAAATGTCCTCTCCAAAAAGAGAGGTCTATAAAATAACGGATTCTCCGCAGAAACTCAAGCCCCGGCATTACGGACGCCATTGTTCGCAAGATAAACGGCGGGCGGTTGCCCGCCGATAAGAGAAGGTTGCTTTTACCCGTTGTTTGGGTTGTTTTCCGATCCCGGTCGGCATGGGGGAAAAACATCGATGCGCCCGGATTCCCCATGCGTTCAACTTCCAAATTGACAAACCGATGGAATAAGGCTTATAGTTTCGCTTACTTATTGGGAGAAGTATGAAGGTTTTTAAAGCGATTTTATGGGCGTTCCTCGCTGTCTTCCCGGTTTTTCGGGCGACGGCCGACTCCTGTTGGCTGTGGGATCAGCCGAAAGTGCCGAACGAGTTTCCGGAAGAGGAGGAGATTTCATTTGTGCGCCGCCCCAAGTTTGTGGATGACACACTCCCTCTGGTCTTGATCGATAAGATGATTAAAGAGGGCTTTTCCCTCTCGAAGCTGACGGTGGCGCTCAACGGGACCTTGATCAACGAGCAGTTTGTGGGTGCGGCGCGGGCGACCGTCAATCCCAATAAGAAACCCTCTGACGCCAATGAGGTCTATCTTTTCCGGACGCACTATGCGTTGTGGTTTGACGGGGTTGACCTCTCCGTCGCCTCCCGCGAGTCCATGCCCAATACCTACCTGCGGGAACTTTTGCAGCCCCAGGAGGAACGGACCGGGGCGCTCGCCGGGCGGCTGTACCGTCCCAAAGAGCCGGTTCTCGACCGGCCTTCCATTGTGGGGCAGAGCGACCTCACAACCTTCCTGAACGAGCGGATGCCGGTGGGCTGGTTCTATGTGGTCAATTTCGAACTGACCGGGGCTCCCCAGGCCACCGTCTCCGAGGAATTCTAAAATCGGCGTTCCCGGACGGGTACGCCTCTTCGCCACTATCGGTCTATCTGAAACCCGGCCGCACAATCGACGCCGGGAGACAGGGGTGTTATGCGTGAACCCGTGAAATGTGTCGTCGGTCTGTTGGGGATAATGGGTGTGTCCGCTTCCGCATGGGGTGCCGCATGGCCGCAGGCTGTCCGATTCTCCGATCGGGACGGGTCTTTGACATCGCCGTGGGTGGGCAGCGGGGAATCCGGACTCTGGTGCGTCCGTTTCGATGACAACTCCACCCTGGACGCCGCCGCCTTTTCCAATGGGAACGGCCGACATTTCGCTATGCGGGAAGCGGACGGTTCGCGGTTTCTGACGTACACCTCTTCCGAGCTCGATGTCACCATCCGGGTTACCCCGGCCGAATCCGGATTGGACCTGCAGGCCGACCTTCATCCCCATGCGAAGACCCTTCTGGACTTCGATTGTCCTGCCCGGCTCCGGTTTAACCCCGATGATCTGGGGCGGATGGTTTTTCCCCAGGATGGCAATCTGGGGCTCGGGATGGCGCTCAACGACAGCTTCTTCCGCGCGCGGCCCGGCGAGGCGTACGCGGGATGGCACGTCCAGGCGTTTCACCCCGCGCTCTATACCGGTACGCTGGGTTGCGCTATCCAAATGCGGGATTTGGCGGATCCCCCTGTGCGCCTTCAGGTCACGGAGACGGGGAGAGCGTTTTTGTCCGAATCCGTCCAACGTCGGCTCGCCGGGGCGGAAGCGGTGGTGAACCGCGCCCCGAAACCCGGGCCGTCGGATTGCGTCATTGTCGATTCCCCGAACGGGCCGTACCTCTCCGGTACGTCGTTTGGCGGAAAGGGGCGTCTGTGGCGCATCGGGGCATGTGTGACCGGGGAACGCAATGCCGCGATCTCGCAATTGGCCGTGACCGATCTGGCCCGGTACCTCTCGGAGAGCCCGGGACACCGGCCGAAGATCGCCTGTATCGTTCTTCCCAAGGCGCCCGAACGCGGCATCTGGAGCGATGTCGCCTGCCGCGCATGGGAAACCGCTTTGCGCGGTCTCGCCCGCGCGGATTGCCGGATGGAGACGCTTGATTCCCTTCCGGCGATCCAGGCCGCGCTGGCCTCCGACGCCTACGAACTGATTCTCAATCCCTATGGCGAGGGATTCCCGGTGGAGGCGCGGGATCAGGCGGAGACGATGGCTCGCGCGGTCAAGGCGTATGTGGCCGCCGGCGGCAACTGGATGGAGGTGGGTGGGTTCCCCTTCCTGCAGACGATTGTGCCGGACCGGTACTATACCCTCCAGGTCAACTACCCGCCCGCGTTCTCGGATTTCGTCCATCTCTCCTGCAAATCGGGAGGGACGGTCGCGGTATACGGCATCCAGCCGCGTCCCGACCATGAGCCGTGGCATGCCGAAACCCTCTTCGTTCCCGGCGCGCTCGCCTGCGGCGGCGATCCCCAGGGCGGGTATTTCGGTCACCGTTTCGCCACCTACGTGCGTGGCGGCGAGACCTGGCGTTCCCCGGTCGTCCGGATCGCGTTTTCCCGACCCTATCCCGACGCGCTGCGCGATTACGCCGATGCGAACGGTCTGAACAGACCCTTGGCGGCGAAGATCAAGCCGGACCTTCTGGAACGGTTTAAAGCGGCGCCGCTTTTAAAGCTCAGCGGACCCTGCCGCGCGATGATGGCGATCGCGGAGCAGATTCCCGCGCCTTCCATCATCCACAACGCCGAATATCTGATGGGTGGGTTCGACAAACAGTTGCCGGACCATCTGCCGCCCAATGCCTCCTTCGGGACGATGGAGGAGATGGGCGAGTGGTTCGTTCTCGCCCGAAAGGCCGGACACCTCATCGCGCCCTACACGAACCCGACCTGGTGGTGCGACCAGCCCAAGGGCCCCACCTTCGTCGCGTCCGGGGATGCGCCGCTGCTGCGGACGCTCAAGGGCGAGACACACCACGAGCAGTATGGCCCGAACGGCGGCTGGACAACCACCCTGTGGCATCCGGCCGTGCAGGCGGCGAACCGGAAAACCGTCCGGCAGTTCACCCAGGACTATCCGGTCGACCTGCTCTTCCAGGACCAGTGCGGCGCCCGCTCCTGGCTCTACGACATGAATCCCGCCTCCCCGACCCCATACGCCTATACCGAAGGCATGCTCGCGATGAACGAGGAGGACAGCCGGCGCGTGCCGCTGGGGACCGAGAGCGGATGGGACCGCGTGGCGAATGAGCAGACGATGCTCTGCGGGATGACCTGGTCGATCGTCCCGACACGCAATCCCCCCGCGTGGCGGCAGGCGCTGAAACAGCGCTTCGCGCCGGAGACTTGGACGATTGAGCCGTTGAGTCTGCGCCTGATGCATGACAAGGTCCTGCTTACCCATCACGATTTGGGTCAGTTCGTCGAGGATCCCCGTTCGCTGGTCTGGACCTTCGCGCTGGGATATGGCATGAGTTACGTGGCCCACGCCAGCCATTGGCTGGACAACCCCGAACGCCGCGCATGGTACGGTTGGCTCTCGCGCTGCCAGAAATCCGTCGTCGCCCGCTATGCCGGAACGCCGGTCCGGACGTTCACGCATGACCGCTCGCCGCTCTTCGCCGCACGGAGCAAAGACCCCGCAACGTGGGATGACGACGGCGTGATCCTCGCGACCTACGGGACGGTACGCATCATCGCCAATCTGGGAAACACCACCCGGACGGTTGACGGCCATCGCCTCGCCCCATTCGGATACTGGATTGAGGCGCCCGGCCTGCTGGCGACCCGCCTTGACGGCGAACCGTACATCATCCGCGACAACGGTCAGGAGTGGCGGTATCCGGAGCGTTGAGCGTTGAGGACGCTTCCTTCGGAAGTGATCAGTGGTCAGTGGTCAATGTTCACAACCGTTGAGGGTTGAGCGGTGAGCGTTCCCCGTTCCCCGTTCCCCCTTTTTCATTCTTCATTTTTTTCCCGCTCCGTGCTAAAGTGACATCCGTTCATTCAACAAAGGAGGCATTCTGATGCGCTTTAAACAATGGGTGTTGTGGGGAACATTGTGCGCCGCGTTCACGGCATTCGCCGATCCGATCATCGTCTCGCACCGGGGCGGACGGAATGAGTTTGACGACAATGCGGCGGGGGGCTTTCGGTTCGGTCTGGAAAACGGTGTCCGGGGCTTTGAGACCGATATCCGGCTGACCGCCGACAACCAGTTGGTCATCATGCATGACAAGGATGCCAAGCGGACCACCACCGGAGAGGGCGTCATCGAGACGATGACCCTTGAGCAAATCCGCGCGCTCAAACTGAAACGTTCGCAGGAGCCGGTTCCCAGCCTGGAGGATCTGCTGGCGGTTTTCCAGCGCCGCGAGGGGATCATGATCGAGCTGGAGATGAAGACCGACGGCTACTCCGATGAGGCGAACAAGATCTATTGCACGAAGCTCCATGAGACCGCCAACCGTCTGATGGCGCCCGGTACCTTCATCTTCACGTCGTTCAACGTGAAAACCCTCACCGTCATGCGGGAGCTCTTTCCGGAGGCCCCGATCGGCCTGATCATCGGGCGCGGGCTGGATGAGGAGGCGCTGAAGATCGCCAAGGGACTGAAGTGCAAGCGGATCGCCCCGCTGCTGAAGGGGACGACCGCCGAGTTGGTCAAACAGGCGCACGAGGCGGGCATCACCATCACGGGCTGGATGGTCAACACCTACGAGGATTACCAGAAGGCGAAAGCGATGGACATCGACTACACAACCTCCGATATCCCCGTCAAGTTGCTGAAGGAGATCCAGTCCCGCAAACAGTAGGGGATCATCCGCTTAATCCGCGAAGAAGGCGAGATAGGCGCGGTAGGTCATGAAGGTGTCCAGCTTGGAGGCGGCCTCCGAGGGCGCGTGCATATTCAGCAGCGGCGTCCCCATATCGACCACATCCATGCCGTAGTACGACATGTACTTCGCGATTGTGCCGCCGCCTCCCTTTTCGACCTTGCCCAGCTCGCCGATCTGCCAGATCACGTTGTTGGCATCGAAAATCCGGCGAAGGTCCGCCAGATACTCCGCCCGCGCGTCGTTGGCGCCGCTCTTCCCGCCGGCACCGGTGTATTTGATGATGCAGGGACCCGCATTGAAACACGCCATGTTGTTCGGCGAATCCGCATCCGGGAAGTGCGGATCGGCGGCGGCGCACACATCCGCGGAGAGCATCCGTGACGCCTCCAGCGCGCGGCGCAGCAGGATGTCACGCGGCTGGGGTTCCTGCCGTTCGATCAGCTCCGCGACCGAGTTGGCGAAGAAGGTCGAATCCATGCCCGTAGCGCCGACGGAGCCGATTTCCTCCTTGTCGCACAGCAGGACGGCGCAGGTCTGTTTCGGGGTGCCCTCCAGATCCATCAACGCCTTCAATCCCGCGAATGCGCAAATCCGGTCGTCATGCCCGTAGCCGAGAATCATGCTGCGGTCGAATCCCAGATCGCGGGGCAGCCCCGCCGGAACGATCTCGAGCTCGCCGCTGGCGAAATCGTCCTCGGTGATGCCGTAGGTCTCTTCCAAAAGCTTCAGGATGTGCCGCTTGACGCTCTCCTTCGCGTCATCCCCGTCATCGGGGCAGGGCGTCGAACCGATCAGCAGATCAAGGTCCTCGGCGGGGATGGCGTCGGAGACCGACTTCTTCGCCTGCTCCTTCCCGAAGTGGGGGAGGATATCGGTGATCATGAAGACGGGATCTTCATGTTTGTCGCCGATGGCGATCTCGATACGGGTCCCGTCCGGCTTGACCACGACGCCATAGAGCGCCAGCGGCCGCGTGAGCCACTGGAACTTCTTGATGCCACCGTAATAATGGGTGTCGAAAAAGGCCAATCCGCCCTTTTCCATGACGGGTACGGGTTTCAGGTCGATCCGGGGGGCATCGGTATGGCCGCCGACCACCCGCAGGCCGGTGGCGGTGGGGGCTTGCCCGATCACCGCCGCGAAGAGGGTCTTGCCGTGATATCCGCGGTAAACCTTGTCGCCGGGGGAAAGCCGCTCGAAGGTCGTGAGGTCCTTAAACCCCTGGGCCTCAAGCAACCGGACCGCTTCGGCGTAGGCGCGCCGTTCGGTTTTGGCGATTCCGAGGTAACGCTTGTAAACCTCGCAATAGGCGTTCATCGCCTCGACCTGCGAGGCATCCAGCAGCCGCGTCGCGTCCTTCCGGTTGCTGAGGGAAGTCAATCCACCGCTCATCATCTCTCCAATCTCTCTTGTCTATAACGTATGCAACGCAAAGGTTACCGAGGCCTGCAACGGTCGCAAAGGACCTCGCCCAACCCTCACCTTCTATTTGTTCGCGCCGTCTTCCTTGTTCTTCTCAACCAGCATGGGCTCCACGATGAACCGGAAGAACCCGGCCGCCACGGCACCGCCGCCGATGGGACCGAGCACGTAGACCCAGAACCATCCGCCCGGGTCTTTCGGCAACGCCGCCTTGCCCCATCCGCACAGATACGCCACCAGACGCGGCCCCACATCGCGGGCGGGGTTGAGGCAGGACTGGGTCAGCGGGGCGATGAAGAAAATGATCGCGGCGACCGTCAGGCCGATGAAGAGCGGCTGCAGCGGCTCGCTCGGGCGTCCCACATTGCACCCCTCCGTCAGGAAGAAGATGATCAGCACCAGCAGGAACGTTCCGAACACCTCCGCAGCGATAGCCAAGGGCATCGTCGCGACCGCCACGGGGTCACCGGGATTGGGGTAGAACTCGCCGAACATCCGGGCCGTGTCCACACTGGCCGCTGTTCCCCGCACGATCTCGTTCATCTGCTCATAGTGGGCGATCGACGCCGAGAAGAGCCCGTACAGCGCGAGACCCGCCACTATTGCGCCCAGAAGCTGCGCGATCAGGTAGAGCGGGAGTTTCTTCGCCTCCATCCGTCCCGCCAGCACCATCGCCACCGACACCGCCGGATTCAGATGCGCGCAGGAGAGGTAGCGCGTCATGTAGACCGCCAGCGTCACGCCGAGTCCCCAGACCAATCCTACCTGAAAGATACCGGTGTATTCCTTGAACAGCACGGCGCACGCCACGCACGAGCAGCCGAAAAGCGTCAGAATAAACGTACCGAGAAACTCGCCCAGGAAACTTTTTTTATCGAACATCGCCACTACCCTCATTTCACATTCTGCATTGAGGCGGAACACCCGCTCCTCCTTCCGGGGATCCGTCCGACACCCGCCGAACGCCTTCCCCAACGTTCACGGAAAGTGTAGCATCAAAAAGAGGGAGGCACAAGATAAAGGTTAAAAGATTAAAGAGGGAACGGGGAATGGGAGTGACGGGTGGGAGAATGAAAAATGAAGAACGGGTGATTATGGCAATGTGGCATTATGGCATTATGAAAATGTGGCGGCGTGAAATTTCATACTGGCTTAATGTCATAATTCCATAATTTCAGAATGAAAACGGGGAACGCTCAACTCTCAACGCTCAACCCTCAACGATTGAGCATTGACCACTCAAGGTTGTTCTTCCTCCACGACAATCCGGAAGCCGACGTCATAGACGGGCGCGTAGGGGCGGTAGGCCCGGCGGAAGGAGGCGGTGGCGCGTTTCGGGCGCGAATACCATGAACCGCCGCGTACCACGCGCCGTGTCTCGCCGTCCGGCGCGTTGCGGCCGTCCCCCTCGGCGTAGGGGTACGGCAGGTATTTGGACTGCGTCCACTCCCATACGTTGCCGTGCATGTCGAACAACCCCCACGGGTTCGGTTTCCATTTGCCGCTCTTCTCCTCCAGAAAGGCGCCGTCATTCACCGTGTGCGCCTGCGGGACCCAGTTGTCGAAGAGGTTTTCGGTGTTGCCGTAGCGGGCTTTCACCCGGTCCTGCTCATAGGGGTTGCCGGCGTAGTCGGAGAGCGAGATGTCGGCCAGGTTGGCGAACGCGGAGAAATCGTCGTTCCGCTCGCCCCACCAGAAGGGTTTCGCGGAACCGGCGCGCGCGGCCCACTCCCACTCGGCCTCGGTGGGCAGCCGTACCTTCCGTCCGGATTTAGCCGAGAGCCATTCGCAGAACGCGACGGCTTTCTGCCAGCTCACGCGCACCACGGG
>DBXN01000103.1:0-2107 GCA_002309585.1 Verrucomicrobia bacterium UBA1211 | reverse complement strand
TCGAACTGGCGGAACTCGCGGTTCGTGATCTCGCGGATGCCGATTTGGAACGGCTTCACCGTCACGGCGGCGGCGGGACGTTCGTCCCGTGGCGCTTTCGCCTCGTTCGTGCCCATGACGAAGGTGCCCCCGGGAATCGAGGCGAGCGGGATCGACACGCCCTCCGCCAGGCTGATCGCCGGCGCGGGGGCGGCGGGTTTCGTCGCGGGGTCGAACGGCCAGCCCGCTACGGCGGGCGCTGGACCGGCGGCGGGCGGCGCTTCCTGGGCGGCGGGGGCCGTCAGGACGGGCGGCGGCGTCTCGATCGTCTCATGGTTCTCCTTCATGCCTGTGTAGAGGGCGCGGCGCTGCTCGCGCAGCTTCTCGCGCGCAAGGGCCTCTTGGCCCACGATCGTCTGCCAGCGGCCGTGGTAGGGGGTGTTGAAATCGATCCACGTCACCAGCCGGTCCCGAGCTTCGGGGGTGAGCGTTACACCGTGGTGTCCCTTGTCGAGCATCATCATCAGTTCGGTCGTTTCCGCATGCCACTCCATCGGCTCGAAGAGATGGATATCGCTCTCGATGCCGGGGTGGCGCACGAACCGCACGAGGTTGAAGTAGGGGATCGAGAATTTGCCGCCATGTTTCGCGTCCACCCTCCCGTGCGCGCGGGAATTCCAATTGGTGAGCATGCTGGTGCCGCGCAGGTCGGGCTTCCACCGCCGGTCACCGAACATCTCCGCCTGCGGCGGGTCGGGTTGGTTGTGGCAACGCACACAGAAGGCGTCGAGGACGGGCTGGACCTCCCGCGCGAACTCGAAGTTGCGCGACGGGCCCCGCCACGGGCGGATCTCCTCAAGCGGCAGGTTGGCGGCCGCGCGCGGGGTCCGGGCCACGAAACTCTGTTTCTCGTGGCAGCCCGCGCAGGAAAGGTATTCGCCGCAACGGGCGGTGAACCAGCTGCGCATCACCTGGAGGGACTGGCCCTCCGCGTCGAGCGGCTGGACGGCGATCGGCAGGTTGGCGGGCACTTTGAAATAGGCGCTGCCGTCGGGATTCACCGGCACGGTTCCCAGGGTGCGGCGCATGTCCCACGGACCGTCCAGCCCGATGGCGCCGTAGAGGCCGCCCTCGTTGAGGAAGCCGAACGTGTAGGTGTAGAGCCGGAGGTTCTTCACCGTGCCCACCGGAATGCCCTTGAGGCCGGGCCCCTCGTAGATGTTGGCGATGTAGACCTGGGCGGTCGGGCAGCCGGGTTCGATGCGGTCGGGCTGGCTATGCGGGACGGGCGTCTTCGCGAACGGCACCGGCTCGCAGAGATCATGGCCGGCTTCGCGCAGGAGGCAGAGTTCGTTGTCGAACCGGTCGATCAGATAGATGGAGAAGGAGCGTTCGCCCTTGTTCTTGCGCGAGACGAGGAAGGTCGTGTCGTCCAGCGGGAAGGGATGCAGGTTCATCGGCCAGGTGCCGTTGTAAAGCTGGTCGCGCACGATGGGATCCACCGGTTTGCCGTAGCCGGGCATCAGCTGGATCGCGCCCTCGCCCTCGGCGGTGCCTTTGGCGACGTCGAAGAGGCCGAGCTGTCCCTGGCGGCGGAGGCCGTGGTGGCCGGTGAGTACCGCGACGAACTGCGTGGGACGGCCGGGAATGGGGCGCGCGTAGAACATGCTGTTCGGCCAGAAGGAGTTGCTACCGTAGAGGGCGCGCTGGTTCGTGCCGTCGGGGTTGCAGGTGAAGAGGATACGCGCGTTGGCATGCGGCAGGTCGGTGTATTCCCAACGCAGATACATCACGCGGCCGTCGGGCATCACTTCGGGACACCACGCGTGTTCCTGATCGTTGGAGAGCAGCTCCATCCCCGAACCGTCCGCGTTGCACCGGAAAAGGTTCGCCACCGGTGTGTTGCCCCACACGCACGGCACGGCGTACTTGAGCGCCGTGCAGGTGAAGATGATACGGCCGTCCGGCACGTAGCAGGCATCGTAGTGGTTCACGTCGCCCGCGTTGTCCCGCGTGACCTGCCGCACCTTCCGCGTCGCGAGGTCGAGTTCCATCACGTGCCAGGCGTTGGAGGCCGCCACACCGGAGAAGAGCAGGCGATCCGCGTTCCAGTGCAGCTCCACGTCGA
>DBXN01000149.1:5033-20031 GCA_002309585.1 Verrucomicrobia bacterium UBA1211 | reverse complement strand
TACCGCGGGGAACTGGCGCCGGAGGCGCTGGATCTCGGCTGGAGCGACTACATTACCCCGCTGGGGGGTATCCACTACGATCTGCGGATCCAGGATCTGGGGTCGGAACTGCTGGTCCAGGGGCGGGTTTGGCTGCCGGTCNNGTCCAGTACATCTGCGCCCGGTGCGCCCAGCCGTTTGAGACCGTCGCGGAGGATAACGAGTTTGTCCGGTCAATCGAGATCAATCAACAAACTGATTTCGTAGACTTGACCGAAGAGGCCAGAGAAGCTATGATATTGGCTTTTCCTGGTTATCCGGTTTGTCGNNCCTGCCAAGGGTTGTGCCCGATGTGCGGGAAAAACCTGAATGAGGGGCCTTGCGGATGCCGAGAGGAACCGGATGATTGCTGGGCGGGGTTGACTGCCCCGGAATAATTCGCCGCAAATCCGGCGGGATCGCCCGTCGGCCGTTTGCGCGCTGAACGAAGGAGAGAGCGAAATGGCAGTACCAAAACGGAAAAAATCGAAAATGCGTGTGCGCCAGCGCCGCGGCCAAGTGAAGGCCGAGCTTGCCGAAGTGCAGACTTGCCCGGAGTGCGGTGCTATGAAGCAGGCGCATCGTGTTTGTCCGTCCTGCGGAAAATACCGTGGCCGTCAGGTTCTGACGGTTGCCGCTGCTGAGTAAGCGGAGTCCGCATGAAGCGAAAGGTTTCCGTCGGGTCCGGCGGAAACCTTTTGTGTGAATGGCGAGTTGATGTTGTTGAGGCGTTGCGGCGCCGAGCCGTTTGCGCGGTTAAACGGTCCGGAGTCCAACGGTCAAAACCGTTCAACGGGAGTTTTTTGACGCTTGGCGTTTAATGCGGCGGGGCGTCGAAAGCGGGGCCGGTGACGGGAAGATGACCTCAGGCCAAACGGAAAGGGGTGCGCATGAAGATTGCACTTGATGTCATGGGCGGGGATAACGCGCCGGTCGAAATCGTCAAAGGCGCGGTGGAAGCCGTCTCTAAATTGAAGGATATCGAGGCCATTTTCCTGGTTGGGGATGAGACCGCGACGCGCGCGGAGCTGGCGAAATATCCCAAGGCGAATCTGGCCAAACTGCCGATTGTCCACGCGCCGGAATCGATCGCGATGGATGAGCAGCCGGCTTCGGCCGTGCGCAAGAAGAAGCAGTGCTCCATCAACCTCTGCATGGATCTTGTCAAACGGAAAGAGGCGGACGCGATGGTTTCCGCCGGTAATTCCGGAGCGGTCGCGACCGCCGCCGTTTTCTCCCTCGGCCGCATTCCAGGGGTCCTTCGGCCCGCCATCGCGACCGTTCTGCCGACCCGTCAGCCGCAGCGTCCCCTCTTGCTTCTGGACGCCGGCGCCAACACCGATTGCCACGAGGAGTGGCTGGCGCAGTTCGCCATCATGGGCAGCGCCTATTCCAAATGCGTTTTGAAACGGACCAAGCCTGTTGTCGGCCTGCTGAGCATCGGGACAGAGGACTGCAAGGGCAATGAGATGACCAAGAAGGCCTTCCACCTGATCAAAAACACGGATGTCTTTTTCCGGGGGAACGTCGAGGGGCATGACCTGTTTCTGGGGAAGACCGATGTCGTGGTCTGCGACGGATTTGTCGGGAACGTGGTGCTGAAGACCACCGAGAGCGTCTGCCATGCGGTCGGGTATTGGATGAAGCGGGAGTTTTTCCGCCATCCGGTCCGCCTGTTCGGGGCGATGCTGCTGCACGGCGCGTTTCAGGCGCTGAAGAGCAAGATGGATCCGGAGATTTATGGCGGCGCACCCCTGCTGGGCGTGGCGGGACCGGTCATCATCACCCACGGCGCATCTACCTACCGGGCGATCTACCATGCGATCATCGCGGGCTCCGCGGCGGCTTCGACCAATGTGGCGGACGAGATCGCCACCCGGATCGCCGCGATGACCGCCGCGCAACAGCAGCAGAAGGAGGAGAGTGCGCATGAGCAGCAGCCCAACGCGTAAAATGGTCGTCACCTCGGCGTTGCCGTACGCCAACGGGGATATTCATTTGGGGCATCTGGTCGAGTACCTTCAAACCGATTTCTGGGTTCGCTTCCAAAAGATGCGCGGAAACCGCTGTCTCTATGTCTGCGCGGACGACACCCACGGGACGCCGATCATGGTGCGCGCCCGCAAGGAAGGGATCACCCCCGAGGAGCTGATCGCCCGGAGTTACGGGCAGCACACGCGTGACTTCACGGGGTTCGAGATCGCTTTCGACAACTACTATTCGACGAACTCGCCCGAAAACAAGGCCTTCAGCACGCAGATCTTCGCGTCGATGGAGAAGAGCGGCGCCGTGTCGGCCCTGAAGGTGCCGCAGCTCTATTGCGAGCGGGACACGATGTTCCTCCCCGACCGGTTTGTGAAAGGAACCTGTCCGAAGTGCGGCGCCCCGAACCAGTATGGCGACTCGTGCGACGCCTGCGGCCAGACCTATCCCGCCGAGGAGCTGAAGGACGCCCATTGCGCGATGTGCGGCCAGGCGCCGGTCACCCGCGAGAGTGAGCATCTCTATTTCGAACTGGAGCCGTTCCACGATTTCCTGAAGGAGCTGATCCCGCAATTGACCGCCACGGACGTGGCGAACAAACTGCTGGAGTGGTTCAACGAGCCGTTGCGCGGTTGGTGCATCTCCCGCGACGCGCCCTATTTCGGCTTTGAGATTCCCGGGCATCCTCAGAAGTTCTTCTACGTCTGGGTCGACGCGCCGATCGGTTACCTTGCCTCCCTCAAGAACTGGTGCGAAAAGAACGGGGAGTCGTTTGAGGCGTGGTGGCAGAGCGACGAGACGGAACGGTACCACTTCATCGGCAAGGATATCGTCCGGTTCCACTGCCTCTTCTGGCCGGCGATGCTCCATGCGGCGGACTTCAAACTGCCGACGCAGGTCTTCGTCCACGGCTTCCTGACCGTCAACGGCGAGAAGATGAGTAAGTCCAAGGGGACGTTCATCAAGGCGGAAACCTACCTGAAGTTCCTCAAGGCCCAGGATCTGCGTTTCTACTACGCGTGCAAGCTGAACGGGACCACCGATGACCTGGACCTGAACCTCGATGACTTCATGGGCCGCGTCAATTCGGATTTGGTTGGTAAGATCACCAACCTCGCCTCGCGCGGGGCGCAGATGCTGCACAAGAACCTCGAAGGCCGGATGGGCCGCATGGATGCGGAGGGCGAGGCGATCTGGAAGGCCGCCCTTGCCCGGTCCGAGACCATCGCTGCCTGTTACGAGGCGCGGGACTTCGCCAAGGTCATGGTCGAGGTCCGGAATCTGGCTGACGCCGCCAACCAGTATTTTGACAGCCAGGCGCCGTGGAAGCTGGTCAAAACCGATCCCGAGGCGGCCCGGCAAGTACTGACCTCCATTCTGAACATCTTCCGCGCGCTGAACATCTACCTCTCGCCGATTCTTCCCTCCTACAGCGCTAAGGTGGCGGCGCTCTTCGGCGAGGAGCCGTATATCTGGGCCGATCTGGAGAAGCGGATCGAAGATCGCGCGGTGGCGAAGTACGAATACCTCGCGACCCGGATCGAAAAGCAGGCGATCGACCAGATGATCGAGGCGGGCAAGGAGAGCCTGCCGGAACCGCCCAAACCCGCGAAACCCGCAGTCGAACCGGTCAAGGAGACCATCGATTACGATACCTTCGCGAAGGCGGATCTGCGCGTAGCGACGGTGCTTTCCGCTGAGGCGGTCGAGGGTTCGGACAAGCTGATCCGGGTGATGCTGGATATCGGCGAGGCCAAGCCCCGGCAGGTCTTCGCGGGCATCCGAAAGGCGTATGATCCCGCCACGCTTGTCGGTCGGCAGGTGGTGATGGTCGCCAACCTCGCCCCGCGCAAGATGCGTTTCGGCATTTCAGAGGGGATGATCCTGGCGGCGGGTAACCCAGACGGTTCACTCTTTGTGGTTACCCCCGACACCGGCGCCCAATCCGGCGCCACCGTTCGGTAAGCCTCCCAATTAACCGCATCGGCCATAAGGTCGGTGCGGTTTTGCGTTGAGGGTTGGAAGTCAGGAGACGTTAGACAGGGAAACCGATTGGGAGAAAAAGTGAGAGCGGCTTGGTTCACGTTAGGCTTGATGATTGTCATCTTAAGCGGGTGTGCGCTTCCGGGCGGGAAGGAGCGCGGGGAACACGCCGATGAGTTTCGTGATCATGTCAAAGAGGAGACCGTCGCGTTTCTGACGGCCCATCCCGGTCCGCTTACCCTCTCGAACGCGCTCGTGATCGCGCGGAACCGGACCCTGAAACTGACCTCGGCCAAACTCGCGGCGACGTTGGCGGAGTTGACGCAGGGTATGGCCTTTTCGGTCTTCCTCCCGAAGGTCAACGTCTCCTACGGCCGGTTCGGAACGGAGGAGCCGCTGGAAACGTCTCTTCTGGGAAGGCAGATTCGCCTTTCCGATCAGTATGTCAGCCAAGTGTCGCTGCTCGCGACACAGCCGATTTTCACGCCGCAGGCCTGGCTGCTCTATGCCGAGGCGCGCCACCTGAACCGCCAGTCCGCCATCCAGCTGGAACGTGCGAAGGAGATGCTGGACGCGCAGGTGGCGGCGCTCTTCTATCAGGCGGCGGTGGCGGACGAGCGGATCCGGATGGTCGAGGCGCAGGTCGCGGCCTCCACCGCCCTGGCCGACCAGCTGAAGGCGCAAAACCGCCACGGTTTTGTGCTGGAGGCCGATCTGGCGCGGATCGAGGCGCGGGTGGCGATGGACCGTTTCGAGCTGACGCGGGCGAAGGACTCGCGGAACCTGATCCGCATCCGCCTCTGCGAGATTCTGCGCCTCTGGCCCGATTCCCAGCTGGAATTGAACTGCGATTCGATGAAGGAGGTGCTGGAGCGGCCCTGGGCGTTCCGGGATGAGAAGGGCGAGATCGTGCCGATGGATGCCGTGGCGGCGCGGATGCTGACGCTGGAGGAGCTGATGTTCCAGACCTTGCTCTGCCGCAAGGAGTTATGGGCGGCGGACCAACTCTTCGCCTTCAGCAAGGTGGCGGTGTATCAAGCATTGGCTGGCTTTCTGCCGAATGTCTACGGCGGGTTGGCGGGCACGAAGAATCCCCATGCCTCCCTGCTCACGGGAACAATGTGGGGTGGCGGGATTGCCGGAGTCCTTTCGGTCTTTGACGGCTTCGCGACGGTTCAGTCCTACCGCATGGCCTGCGCTGCCCGGCGAGTGGCTTCCAAGCTGCGGGAAGACCGCGCGCTGGCTTTGCTTTCGGGAACCTACGAGGCCTTTCAGAACTGGCAGCGCAGCGCCGAGCAGAAGGCGGTCGCGGAGCAGCTTCTGAAGGCGTGCGAGCTGGATTACGAAGCTGCCAAGGCGCGGCTGGACAAGGACCAGGAGACCGTCTCGCAGGTGCTGGACAAACTTTCCGCGCTGGAACAGGCGCGGGCGAACGCCGTCTCGGCGATCTACGCGACGGCGCTGACGGAAATCATTCTGCGGGATGCGGTCGGCATCGGGTTGATGGAGCTGGATTAACCCCGTGCGGTTTCCGGAATAATCGAAAGATCCGGAAAGCCGGACAAACCGGGACGGAGTGGAAGGAGTGAAGATGCTTCGAAAGAAATGGGTGTGTGTTTGCCTGATCGGTCTGTGCGCGGGTTGTTCAAAGGAGGTCGGGCAGAAGACGGACGGGCCGACGCTTGACACGCGGCGGCTGGTGCGGGTCGGGCAGGTGGAACGAGGCGTCACCTTCGCCGAGGTGGCGGAGGTACAGGGGACGCTCCGGACAAAGGCATCGGCGAACGTGGCGGCGCGGATTCCCGGCACGATCGAGGCGTTGGCCGCGGAGGAGGGGCAGAGCGTCACAAACGGGACGCCGCTCTTCCAGATCGATCGGGTGAATCTGGAGAATCAGGTCCGACTGGCCCGCGAGGATTGCTTGGTGGCGCGGGCGGCGGAGCGCGAGGCGCTGGCGGTCCACGCCCAAGCGAGCGCCGCGTTCGAGAAGGCGAAGATTGACGCCGACCGCATGCGCCAGCTCTATGAGACCGATAAGGCGGTGACAAAGGATGCCTGGGAGCGCGCCGACCTCCAGTACAAATCGGCTGACGCGGGCCTGAAGCGGACCGATGCCGCGCTGGAGACGGTCCGCGCGAAGATCGGCCAGACCGAAACCGCGCTGGCGGTGGCGGAAAAGACACTCTCCGATTCGATCGGCCGCGCGCCCTTCTCCGGGATCATTACCCGAAAGTTCCACGAGGCGGGCGATTACGTCGGGGCGGGCGTTCCGATTTTCGCGATGGACAACCCCGAAGGTTATGAGATCTGTTTCTCGATGAACGCGGCGGATTACACGCGGGTGGAGGTCGGGAAGACCGAGGTGGAGATCGGAGAGGCGCGCTTCCCGGTCACCTACAAGGCGCCGTCGGTCCACCCGGTGACGCGCACGTTTGAAATCCGGGCCACGGTCCCCCGCAAGGCGGAGTGGGCGCCCGGGATGCTGTTTGACGGCCGGCTTGTCTTCCGCCGTTTCGAGGCGACGGCGGTTCCCTCGTCGGCGTTGGCGCTGCGGGGCGGCAAACCGATTCTCTTCACCGTGAAGGATGGGACGGTTCATGCGTTCGAGGCGGAGCCGGGAGTCGTATGGCAGGGTAAAACCGAGCTTCGGAACGGCGAGGCGTTGGCGGGCGAGCAAATCGTCACCGAGGGCATGCTGCTGCTGAACGAGGGTGATTCGGTCCGTATCCGGGAGGATTGACGATGTTTCTGGCGAAGGCATCCATCCGCCGTCCGATCGCGATGACGGTTCTGATTCTCTGTCTGGCGATGTTCGGGATTCTCGCCTTCCGGTCGGTCGGTGTGGACCTGATGCCCCACGTCGATGTGCCGTATGTCACCATTGCGACCGTCTACGCAGGTGCCTCGCCTGATGAAATCGAGACCGCCGTCGCGAAGCGGATCGAGGATGCGGTTGTGCAGGTGGACGGTATCAAGCACATCACGACCACCTGTCTGAACAACTTCTGCCAGATTCTGATTGAGTTCAATCTGGGGCGGAATGTCGATGCCGCGGCGAATGACGTCCGCGAGAAGATCGACCTGATCCGCAATGACCTCCCCTCGGCGGCGGAGGAACCGAAGATCCTCAAGTTCGATGTCAACGCGACACCGGTCGCGATGCTCGCCGTCAAGGGCTCGCTGCCACCGGACGAACTGTACGATTACGCCGACAACACCCTCGCGGACCGCTTCTCCTCCCTGGCGGGCGTCGCGAAGGTCGAGCTGATCGGCGGGATGGAGCGCGAGGTACTGATCGATGTCGACCGCGGCAAATTGGCGGCGCGGGGGTTGACGCTGGCTCAGATTCTCCAGGCGCTCGGAACGGAGAACCTGAAAATCCCGATCGGCCAGATCGATGACCACGGGCGCGAGATTTCGCTGATGTTCGACGCCGAGGCGGCGGAGATCGCTGATCTTGGTGTGATCGAAATCGGGACCGTCCGGGGCGAACGGGTCTATCTGCGCGATGTGGCGGCATTTTCGTTCGGGACGGAGCGGGCTAAGACCCTCGCGTATCACGACGGCGACCCCTGCGTGTTGCTGAAGGTTACCAAGAAGGGCGAGGCCAACGCGGTGGACGTGGTGAACCGCGTGAAGGCGGTCTTCGAGGAGATGCGTACCCAGGTGCCCGGCGGGGTGGAGCTGGTCTGGTTCCGCGATGACGGCCACTTCGTCGAGACGCAGGTGGCCGAAGGCATCCGGAGCATCGTGAACGGTATCCTCCTGACGGGTCTCGTGCTGTTGATCTTTCTCGCCGACATCCGGACGGCGCTGGTGGCCTTCATCAGCATCCCCGTGACGATCATCATTGCCTTGATCGCCTTTTCATGGTTCGGCTATTCGATGAATATCGTGACCCTGAGCGCGTTCGGCATCTCGATCGGCATTCTGGTGTCAAACTCGATCGTCGTGCTGGAGAACATCGCGCTGGCGCTCTCGAAACGGCGGCCGGGCGACGGGGATGTCGGATCGACGGTCGAACGCGCGACCTCGGCGGTCGGGCTGGCGGTGGCGGCGAGCGCCCTCACCAACATCGTCGTTTTTCTGCCGCTTACGACAATGCGGTCGCTGGTCGGCCAGTTTCTCACCCCCTTCGGCGTCACCGTCACGGCGGCTACCTTCGCTTCGTTGCTGATCAGCTTCACGCTCACCCCGATCCTCGCGAAAACGACCGTCGCGTGGGGCGGATGGATCAACCGTCTGCTCCGTGTGATCCTGGCGCCGTGGAACTTCGTCTATGGCCTGTTGGAACGGAGTTACGGTTGGTCACTTGCCCTCGTCAACCGCTTTGCGTGGCTCTTCGTGCTGGCGGGGACGGTGCTGTGCGGCTACGGTCTGCGTGCGTTGGCGAGCCGGGTGCAGATGGACCTTGCGCCGCAGATCGATATGTCCGACATGACCGTTAAATTGGAGTTCCCCGCCGATTACAATCTGGAGCATACCCGCGACCGGGCACTGGAGGTGGCGCGGATGATCCAGGACGATCCCGCCATCGACCACATCGCCATTGCCTGCGGGAAGGTACAGGGGCTGATCGGGCAGGTTTCGGAGGGAACCTATTTGGCCGAGATCCAGCTGCGTCTGACGCCGATGGAACAGCGGCGCGGGTCGGAAAACTCGATTTCCGCGCTCTTGCCGCGCTTCCGGAGCAAGTTGAACGCGTTGCCGGACTGCATCGTCACCATCATGATTCCGAACATGACCGGCGGTTCCCAGCAGGATATGACGGCAGTCATCAGCGGCCCGGAGATCGACGAACTGAACCGGATCGGGATCGCATCGGCGGCCGAGATCCAAAACGATGTCGCCAACACCGATGTCTCGCACTCGATCCGTCCCGGCCGGCCCGAAGTCCGCTTCCATCCGAACCGGGCGGTTCTGCACGACATGGGGGTCTCCTCCGCGGCGGTCGGTACCTCGCTGCGCGCGGCGGTGGCGGGTGTCAAACGGACTACCTACAAGAAGGGCGACCGTTCCTACGATATCCGCGTCCGGTATACCCAGCGGCCCGGCGTCGAGCAGCTGGAGGCGCTGAACCTGCCGGGACCGGACGGCAATCCGATCCCGGTTGGGAGCGTGACGGAGCGGCGCGATACCCTGCAGCCGACCCAGATCGTCCGGCATGACAAAGTCCGTTCCGTCGTGCTCTACGCCAACATGGCGCGCGGCTACGGGATGGGCACCGCGATGGAGCATCAGGCCCAGATCATCAACACCAAACTGCCCGCCGGTTACACGCTCTCCTTCACGGGGATGGTCGAGATGATGGTCGAGGCCGTCCGCGAGTTCAAGCTGGTGACGGTGGTGGCGATCCTCCTGACCTACCTCCTGCTGGCGGCGATCATGGAGTCGTGGGCACAGCCGCTGATGATTCTCCTGACGGTGCCATTCAGCTACCTCGGCCTCTATGCGGGGTTGTATCTGACGGGGATGACGCTCTCCATCTTCGGGCTGTTGGCGGGCATCATGCTGGTGGGCGTGGTGGTGAACGCGGCGATCCTGCTGATCGATGAGGTCAGCCGCATCCGCCGGGACGAGGGGCTGGGGAGAGACGAGGCCCTGCGATTGGCGGCGGCGCGCAAGTTCCGCCCGATCTTCATGTCCTGCACGGCGGCGCTCATCGGGATGCTGCCAATGGTCTGGGGCTACGGGCCGGGATATGAGATGCGCGTGAGCATGGGGATCGGCGCCGTCGGCGGCATCCTCGTCTCCTCCCTCATCTCGCTCTACTTCATCCCGGCCGCCTACCGCCTGTTTTCAAGGAAATGATCCGCGCGGCGCCATTTTCTTTTCTCTTCTCTTTTGTTCCCATTTGACTTTCCGCGAAAGGGTGCGGTATAATGCCCATACTATGAGACAGAAGTATATCCATCCATTTTTTGCAAGCTGTGTGGCGGGTTGTGTCGCGTTGCCGCTCTTTTTCGCCGCCGGACCGGTCCGGGCGCAGGAAGAGGCGGAAGCGTCGGATGCGGAGTTCCGTCAGGAATTGGAGTACATCCAAAAACTTCACAACCTGAACATGCCCGATATCGCCGAAGAGGTTATCGCCGAGTTGAAACGGCGTTTCCCCGCGAAGGTTGCCGAGCTGAAGGTCAAGGAGCTGGAGGTGTTGCTGCTTCAGGGCCAGTTCGACAAGGCCCAGGAGGCGATCGACGCCGTCAAGGACAAGAACAGCGTCGAGTATTGGGCGATGATGCTGGCCAAGGGCGACGCCTATTATGCCTTCGGCCGTTATCCCGACGCGGATAAGATCTATCTGGACTTCTTCAAGAAGGTGGACAAACCCTCTCCCGCGCTCCAGACCTTCTACCGCGACTCTGCCTACCGGTACGCGCAGATGCTGCGCTATCTGGGCAAGGACAAGGAGGCGCTGGCGGCGTTGGGGCGGATGATGAAGGTGCCGCTGACCGAGGACGCGAAGCGGAGCGTCAGCGCCGAACGGGCCGAGCTGATGCTGAAGATCGCGACGGACATGAAGGGCGGCGACGAGCGCAAGAAACTTCTGGCGGATGCGGGCAAGCTGATCGATGACCTGCTGTGGAAGCAGGATGTCTTCTTCGGCCAGGCGATCGTCATGAAGGCCCATCTCGCGCTGCTCAACGGCAAGGTCAAAGAGGCGCAGGAGATGATCGAGACCTATATGGGTCCGCTCAAGAACATCCATGAGGCGCTGAAACGGGATGATCCCGACGGGTCGAAGGGTTTCCTCCGGCAAAGCCCGATGCCCCAATGCCGTTACCTGCTGGCGAAACTGCTGTGGGATGAGGTGCAGGCGGAGGTTAAGAACAAGGAGCCGAACGAGGACCGGATCAAGGACCTGCTGCTGGGCGAGAAGGATCCGGCGACGCGCAAGCGGAAGGGGAACGGCGCCTTCGTCCACAGCCTGAACGTCTTTGTCCGTTTTCCTGAGAGCCAGTGGGCCTCCGATGCGGGCGAGCTTTCCGAGACGATCCGCCGGTTCATCAAGGACCGCTATGGCGCGGAGCTGAAAACCCCCGTCACGCCGGCGCAGATGCAGAAGGTCCGGCAGATGCAGTTCGCGGGCGCGCGGCTGCTCTTCACCCAGAACCAGTTCAAGGAGGCGATCAACGCCTACCTGATTGTTCTGAACCAGTTCCCGGAGTCGGAAGAGTCGGTCAGCGCCCTGAAGGATCTGGTGCTCGCCTATGCGGAAGACGACAAGGATCCCGACGCCGCCCTGATGGCGGATACGGTCACGGGTTACCTCTCCGAGCGTTTCGCGGCCAACGCCCAGCTGAAGAAGTCGGCGGGCAACGCCCTGCGGGAGATCGCGGAGCGTTACGCCTCGCAGAAGCGGAATGACAAGCAGCGCGAGGTCTACGCCCTGTTCTTCCGGGACTATCCCGACCACTTTGCCGCGCCGCAGCTGATGATGACCTTCGGCGAGCGCGAATTGGTGGCGCAGAATTACCCCGCCGCGCTGGATTACTACAAGCGGATCGTCGAGAACTACGCCAAGACCCCCAACTACTACGACGCCTTGAGCCGGATGGCCCAGGTCTACGGCGAGATGGGGATGAAGACCAACGAGCTGGCGATGCTGGAGACCTACAACGCCAAGTTGGCTGAGAAGGAGCATGCGGGCCACGCGCTGATCACCGCCAAATTCCGGCTGGCCAACGCCTACCGCGAATATGGCACCGGGTTGCTGAAAGCCGCCGCGACGAACGAGACGATGGAGGCGGAGGCGAAACTGGAGGCGCAGAAGACGGCGACGGCGATGCTCTCCCGTTCCGCCCAGGCGTTCGGGGATCTGACCACGCGGTTGGCCGAGAATCCAAAGGCTTACGCCCAGAGTGAGGAGGAGCGGAAGAAGAACGAGGAATTGGGCGATGTCTCGGTCTTCACCCGGGCCGTCTGCCTCACCCAGATCAATTTCCCGCCCGAGAAGGTCGAGTCGATTCGGAAGTTGGCGATCAACGCGTTCGAGGAGTACGTCAAGCGCTCCCCGAAGGGCAAATTCGCCCCGCGCGCGCTGGTCCAGGTCGGCACACTCTATACGATTCTCGGTGACGCCGAAAAGGCGCAGGTCGCCTTCGACCGGCTGGCGAAGGAGTATCCCGACTCCGACGAGGCGAAGAACTCCGTCCCGATGCTGGCCGCCGCTCTGATCGATATGGGGCTGCGGGGCGAGGGTGTCGCGAAATACCGGCAGATGTTCGCCGCCGGCGGCACCTATACCGAGAGCCAGTTCTATGCGGCTGCCAAGGCGCTGGAGGGCGCGCGGGAGTTCGATCTGGCGCTGCAGGCGTATGAAAAGGTGCTGGGTCTGACCAAGGAGCTGGCGGTCAAGGCCAACGCGACGCTGGGCAAGGCCCGTTGCCAGATGGGGCTGAAGCAGTATGCGGAGGCGCACAAGACCCTCACGGCATTCGCGAAGGGTACGGACCTGAGCCGGTTGCAGCAGATGGTGGATGCCAATCTCCTGCTGGTGGAGGTCGCCTCCGAGGAGGGCAAGGTCGAGAAGAACGACCGGGAGCGGACCCGCCGGTTCAACGAGGCGATCGACGCCCTCAAGATGGTGCGCAACTACACCACGCCGCGTGACGCGAACGGCAAGCCCCTGATCGAGACCCAGTGGCCTGCCGAGGCGCGCGCCAAAGACGCCGAACTGCGGTTGATGTCGGGCCAGGTGCTGGTCCGCAGGATGGAGGCGGAGAAGAATCTGAAGCTCGCCGAACAGGCGGCCGACACGCGCGGCCAGGCGATCGTGGCGTTCATGGGACTGCTGATGGGGTTGGATCCCGCCCAGGACGCGATCCGCCCGATTCTGGAGAAGACCTATGTCACGGTTCTGCCGTTGCTGCTGGAGCACAAGAAGTTCGAGGATGCGGTCTCCTATGCGGAGGAGTATCTGGAACGGTTCCCCGAGGGGCAGCACCGGACGGATGTCACCAGCTGGTTGAACCAGGCGAAGACCGAAATGTAAAACACATGGCTTTTTGAAGGAGTAGAGATCATGAAGATGATGACGACAATGACGATGGCACTGGCGGCGCTGTTCACGGCGGGCGCGGCGATGGCGCAGATTCAGGCGACGATTATTACCCCGGAAGGTCGGCGGATCGAGGGTTCGGTCCGATGGAAGCCCGGCGAAAAGAAGTACGCCGTCACCCAGAAGGGCAAGAATGTCGAGATGGCGATGGACCCCGCCAACGTCAAGGACATCGAGGTGGCGCGGCCGAACGAACTGGTCGCCGCGATCGACAAGGTCCGCCAGGGCGACGCCGCCAGCGCGATCCCGATGCTGGAGAAGGTCGCGAAGGATTACCTGATGTTGAAGTGGGACCGGGTCGCCACCCGGTATCTGGCCGAGGCCAACCTGAAAGACGGCAATTACGAGAAAGCGATCTCGGTCTGCGAGACCATTATCCGGTCGGACCCCAAGGCCGCCTATCTGGGCGACATGGCGCCCTGCTACTGGCAGGCGCTGTTGAAGAAGGGCAAGACCTCCACGGTCGAGGATCTGTTGGCGCAGGCGATCAAGTCGGGTGACCGGGCCGCCTCCGCCTATGCCCAGATCATGCGCGGCGATGTTATCCTGCTGGGCGGCGATACCGCCGATAACGCGAAAAAGGCGTTGCGGGACGGCTATCTGCGGGTCATCACCCTCTACAAGGCGGTGCGCGACGCACAGCCGGAGGCGCTCTACAAGGCGGCGAAGTGCTTCGACAAACTGGGCCAGTCCTCCCGCGCCGACCAGATGCGGACGCAGCTCAAGAGTGAGTTCGCCGCCTCCGAGTGGGCGAAAAAATAGGGTGAGAATCGGCATTGCTTTTTCGAGAAAGGTTTTGTTACACTAACGGTTACGGTGTGCGTATACCCTGCGCCGGATGGTCAGCGGTGACCGCGGGCGCGGGACGATACAAGGATAAGAGGTAGACGATGAAGAAAGTACTCATGGCGGTGGTTCTGGTTGCTGGGATGATGTCTGGGATGAATGCCTACTCGCAGGAGGCGGATGCCGAGAAGGCGGCCGTGGCGGCGAGCAGCGAGGCGAAGGTGGAGCAGACCGAGGAAGCGAAGAAAGCCGCCAAACCGAAAGACACGGGATTTCTGTCAGTCATCACCGGCAGCGGCTGGTTGGGCGTGGTCCTTTGGCTCGCGCTGTTCGGATGCGGTGCGGCCGCCATCTACTTCATCGTCGATAGCTTCATCCTGGTGAAGCCCCAAAAGATCATGCCCCCGACGCTGATCAACAACGTCAAGGCCGGCATGGCCGAGGGTGACGTGATGAAGGCCCTCAAGGCGTGTGAGAACGAGCCGGGTCCGATGGCCAACATCCTCTCCGCCGGTTTCTCCCATGTGGAGGAGGGGTTTGACGTGATCCAGGAGGCGATCGGCGCGGCGGCGGATCTGGAGACCGAGCGGATCATGCAGCATCTGAACTGGATCTCCGTCTGTTCCAACCTCTCCCCGATGCTGGGTCTGCTCGGTACGGTGCAGGGCATGATCATGTGCTTTAAGACGTTGGCCACCGGCGCTCCGGATGTCGGCGCTTTGGCGTTGGCGATCTCCCAGGCGCTGTGGACGACGGCGGGCGGTCTGACGATCGCGATCCCGTCCATCACCTTCTATTACAGCATCCGCAACAACGCCAACCGCCTGATCCTCCGCATGCAGGCGATGACGATGGAGCTGATCAAGGATCTGCGTAACGTTGAGGTCGTGGAGTAGTTCGGAAGAGGGGTTCTGACCATGGCAAGGCGTGTCAGCGAACAGTGTGAAATCGACATGACGCCGATGATCGACGTCGTGTTCCAGCTGATCATCTTCTTCGTGGTGACGTTGAAGATGACCTCGGATATCAATCCCGATATCGAGCTGGAAGACGGCAAGAACGGCGTCACGCTCACGCAGGACAACATGCCCCCCAGCCAGCTGGAGATTGAGGTTGACCGGCGCGGGCGCATCTCGATCCATAACGCGACGATGTCGAAGTCGATGCTGA
>DBXN01000149.1:3778-4938 GCA_002309585.1 Verrucomicrobia bacterium UBA1211 | reverse complement strand
GGCGTCTGGAAGCTCTCGTTTGTGGCGATCCAGGAGCACAAGGCGCAGAAGTAGCGGAAGGAGGCGGGCGGCATGGCTTACAAGCGGAAACAGAATAAGGGCGAGAGCCCGAAATTGGATATGACGCCGATGATCGACGTCGTGTTCCAGCTGCTGATCTTCTTCGTGGTGACGTTGAAGCAGGAGGATATCCTCTCCAAACTGTCGGCCGCGCGTCCGGCCCCGAATCCCAACGCGGAGAAGGAAAAGCAGGACGATCTGCTGACCATTTTGGTTGGCCCGACCGGGTATGTCTACAATGGCAGGCCGTATCATCTGAAGGATCTGGATACGAAGGTGATCGGGCGGTTTGCCAGCATCAGTAAAAAAGCGATGATCGTGATTAAATGCACCGGCGATTCTCCCCACGGCATGCTGGTCCAGCTGCTGGACATCTGCAACAAGCATGGGATGGAGAATCTCGCGATCTTCAGCATGTAGAAGAAACGGAGGTGTGCGATGGCATACGACAACACCAATACGGAATTGAACCAGTCCATGGATAACGTTGACGAGCGTCTTGCCGAAATCAACAAGATGTACGATGACGTGACGATCTGGCAGCGGCTGAAGATCCTGAGTGTCGGGTTGAAGGCCCCGCGCCAGTCCAAGGAGTACAAAGAAGCGTTGATCGAGCTGCAGCGGCTCTCCGCTCCGGCGGCGGCCGTCATCATCCCGATCGTCTCGGTCCTGTTGCTGATCGTGCTCTCGGCCAACCAGGCGGTTCAGGAGCGGGTGATCGAGACCCAGACCATCGAGGCCGATAAGGTCGAGAAGATCGAGGATATCGAGGAACCCGAACCGCCGGATCAGGATATGCAGGAGGTCGATGTCGATGTGCCGATCGAAACGCCGAATGTCCAGGTCGATCAACCCCAGAACCAGCCGTTGAGCCCGCAGCCGGCGGAATTCAACTCCGCCCTGATCGTCAAATCCCCGGTCGTTCTGAAGAACATCTACGGCGTGACGCGCGGGGCGGGCCAGATCGGCTCGCTGCTGGTGCGCCACGGCGGTGACAAGCAGACCGAGGCGGCGGTGTTGCGCGCCCTCCGCTGGCTGAAGAAGAACCAGCACGGCGACGGCTCGTGGGGCGGGCAGCGCATAGCGATGACCGGTCTGGG
>DBXN01000149.1:315-3608 GCA_002309585.1 Verrucomicrobia bacterium UBA1211 | reverse complement strand
CACCCGAACATCCTGGCCGCGGCCCAGAAGGCGCTGGTCCCGATCATCCAGGGGCAGCACCCCACGGGCGGCTGGACCTACAAGATGGATCCGAAGCCGGAGGAGAACGGCAAGTACCGTGACGATACCTCCTACATGGGCTGGTGCGCGCAGGCGCTGAAGGCCGCCAAACTCTCCCACGTCAAGGCGGAAGGGCTTGAGAAGGCGATCAAACTCGCGGTCAAGGGCTTCAAGAAGAACGCGAATCCGAACGGCGGGTTCGGCTATTGCGACGCCAACCCCACGGGGCTGTCGAGCGTCGGGACGCTCTGCATGCTGCTGCTCGGCGCCGGCAACGACAAGGACTGCCGCAATGGCCTGAAGCTGTTGGATTCGTGGACCCCCACCTTCTCCAGCATGGTGGCGCTGAACGCCGCCGTCCCCGGGAACGGCAACCTCGCGGACAAGAAGAAGAAGATGGTCGAGAAGGTCCCCCCGGCGGAGAAAAAGTGGTACACCACCTGCGCCCAGTACTACTTCTACTATGCCACGCAGTGCAAGTTCCATGAGGGCGACGTGCATTGGAAGAAGTGGAACAAGGCGATGAAGGAGCCGTATTGCGCCGCGCAGATCATCGAGAAGAACGCCATCAAGGATATGAAGGGCCGCGATTGCGATATCGGCCACTGGGAGAATGTGGATACCCACACCGACCGTCCCGTGATGGATACCTGCCTCGCGGCGCTGCAGCTGATGGTCTACTACCGCTATCTCCCGACAACGAGCAAGGATGCCGTCACGGTCGATGCGGAGATCGTCGCCGACGCCACGGAGAGCGGCGAGGACATCAAGGTCGATACGGGCGATCTCTAAGCGATCGCTTCGATGAAGCGGAACGGCATGGACTGAAACGAATCAATTTGGGATTATCCATCTCACATCGCGAATGCTTCCCATGCCGTTCTCCCTTTTTCTCGCGCTGAAATACCTGAAACCGAAACGTTCCTTCACGAGCGTCGTTACGCTTATTTCTATCATTGGGGTCGTGTTGGGCGTGGCGATCATCATCATCGTCCGGGCGGTGATGACCGGCTTCGGTGACATGTGGAAGGAAAAGATCCTCGATTTCAAGCCTCATATCACCATCACCGCCCCCGGCCATGCCGTGATCAATGACGAGGAGAACATCTGCCGGCGGCTGGCGATGATCCCCGGTGTGACGGGCGTTTCGCCTGGCCTTGAAACGCGGGTGATGGTGGAGAACCGCCGGAAGGTGGTCGCCCCGATCGTTCTGGGGACCGACCCCAAGCGCGTTTCCAGCGTGATGAAGGTGGACCACATGGCCGCCGGCACGCTTAATCTCGAAGGTGACGCGGTCGTCCTCGGCATCGATATCGCCGATTCATTGGGGGTGACGGTCGGCGATGAGATTTTCGTCTACTCGCCGATGAATCTGGTCTCCAAGGATGAGGTCTACCTGCCGGAACGGCTGGAAGTGACCGGCATCTTCGATTCGGGCCAGCGCGATTTCGATTCCGGGTTCATCCTGACCTCGCTGGCGGTCGCCCGCGATCTGATGGGAATGACCTCCGGCGTCTACTCGATCCACCTCAAGGTTGAGGATCCGCAAAACATGAAGCGGTTTAACGCAGTGGTCGATCAGGTCCGGACCCTCGCCCCCTACTTCCGGGTCCAGACTTGGCAGGAGGTCGATAGCCAACTCTTCAACGCGATCGCCGTCGAGAAGAACATGATGGTGATCCTCCTGATGTTCATTACCGTGGTGGCGATCTTCTGCGTGACCAACACCCTGATCGTCCTGACGGTTCAGAAGACGGACGAGATCGGGCTGCTGAAGGCGCTGGGCTTCTCGTCGCGGCAGGTGATGGCCGCCTTTGTGCTGCACGGTTGGATCCAGTGTCTGGTGGGGACCGCCCTCGGGATCGGGGCGGCGTACCTGATCCTGAACAACCTCCAGAATCTGGTGGACCTGCTGGCGCGGTTCGGGGTACAGGTCTTCCCGAAAGATGTCTACGGCCTTTCGCGCATCCCGTGGCGGGTCATTCCCCGTGAGGTGTTGGATGTCTCCGTGTCGGTGATCTTCTTCTGCACGATTGCGAGTTTCCTGCCGGCATGGCGGGCGGCGCGCATGAACCCCGTGGACGCCCTGAGGAAAGAGTGATGATCCTGGAAGCGACGGATTTGGTCAAAGTCTACAAACTCCCCCATGCGCGCGTGGAAGTGCTGAAGGGCGCGTCGCTGACTGTCAATCCGGGCGAGCGAATCGCGATCGTCGGACGGAGCGGTGCCGGAAAGAGTACCCTGCTCCACGTTCTGGGCGGGCTGGACAGGCCTGATGCGGGACAGGTGGTGGTGGACGGCGAACCGCTTTACGGCCGGTCGCAGCGAATCCGTACCGCCATCCGCGCCGCCAAGATCGGCTTCGTTTTCCAATCCTACCACCTGCTGCCCGAGATGGGGATTTTGGACAACGTCATGCTTCCCGCGATGACCGGTGTCACGCGGATGACCCGCGGCCAGATGCGCGCCCGCGCCGCCTCGCTGCTGGAGCAGGTGGGGTTGGGTGACCGCCTGACCCACAAGCCGCTGGAGCTTTCCGGCGGCGAACAGCAACGGGTCGCCCTCGCCCGCGCGCTGATGAACGCGCCGGCCCTGATTCTGGCGGACGAGCCGACCGGCAACCTCGACCGGAGCACCGGCGGCCAGATCATGGAGTTGCTTTTCAAGCTTTCCCTCACGGAGCGTCTGGCCCTCGTGATGGTCACCCATTCCCCCGAAACCGCCGCCCTCTGCGACCGCGAGCTTGAACTCTCCGACGGCCTTCTCCACGACCGGCGCGGTTAATCAGTGTGGCATTATGGAAATATAGCATTGTGAAATTTCATAATGCTTAATTTCATATTTCCACAATTCCACAATTTCCCAATTCCCCATTGATCGCACTTTCTTTCGCTGGGGGGAAGTGTTATACTTTGACCGTTATCACAGAATACCAGTTTGAAACGCAACAGAGCGAGGAGCCCGGGTATGAAGAAATGGATGTGGTTGGCAGGAATTCCTGTTACGGTTTTGGCGAGCAATTGGGTCGTCAACAGAAGCGGCGATTGGGAGGATACGACCAATTGGCAGAATGGGATTATTCCGAATTACGGGGTGGAGCGCGCCGTTTTTAACGGGACGTACACCGATGATGTGCTGATCAAGGTCGGGGAACCGCCCATGGTCCAGATGGAGGTCAATTACGCGGGCGGGAAGACGGTGACCCTGGAGGGCGCCTCGGCCGAGGCCCGCCA
>DBXN01000149.1:0-159 GCA_002309585.1 Verrucomicrobia bacterium UBA1211 | reverse complement strand
AACTCCCCCGGCGGGCGGGTGACGGTTTCGGATACGGCGACACTCGCCCCGCAGTATCTCTTTGTGGGGCGCGGGACGAACGCGCAAGGCGGTCTACTCCAGTGGGGCGGTACCGTCGCGCCGTGGACGGAACTCAGCATCGCGCACAACGCCGACACG
>DBXN01000070.1:832-14157 GCA_002309585.1 Verrucomicrobia bacterium UBA1211 | reverse complement strand
GAAAATCGCAGTAAGCAGTAATCAGTAACCAGTAGCCAATAACCAGCAGCCAGTAACCACCGGCCAATTATCAGACAGGGGCGGTTTGACGGAACGATTGCTGTCGATTGCAGTCGATGGCAGTCGATTGCAATCGGTGTTTCCGCGCATCCCGGATGTCCCCGGTTTGGGGACCGGCGGGACTGGCGCGCCCGGCGGGACAAGTGGGACAACTACCGCACTACCTAACTACCGCACCGCCGCACTCATTCCGCATCTCCTTTTCGTTCGTCACGCGATCGGGTGGAAGAGGTTGAAGAAGTTTTCGAGGAGGCGGCGGATTTTGGGACGGCGGCGCCATTCGGGATAGGTGATCGCGTCGGCGCGGGCGAAGTCATCGGCGAGCAGCGCCTTGAGCCGCTGCGCGAAGGGGATCGATTCGATGACGAGGTTGCTCTCGTAGTTGAAGTCGAGGCTGCGCGGGTCGAGGTTGGCGCTGCCGATGACGCTGATCCGGTCATCCATGACGGCGGCTTTGGTGTGCATGAAGGGCGGGCGGCGTTCGAAGATCGTGACGCCGGCGACGAGGAGGGGGCGGTAGAGCGCCTGGGAGGCGATCCGGATCGTGGGATGGTTGTTTTTGCGCGGGACGAGGATCTTGACCTCGACGCCCCGCGCGGCGGCCTGGCAGAGGGCGAGGAGCAGGGCCTGGGAGGGGACGAGGTAGGGGGTGACGAGGATCAGTTGCCGCGTGGCGCGGGTGGCGAGGGCGAAGAAGAGGTTGGTGGCCGCCGAGGCGAGCTGGAGCTGCGGGCTGCTGTTGACCAGGCGGGCGGGAAGCTCGCCGCACGGGGTCGCGGGGGGATAGAAGGCGGCGCCGGAGATGGTCTCGATGGGGGTGTCGGTCATGTAGAACCAATCCCGCAGGAAGGTGTATTGGAGATCGAGGACGATGGGGCCGCGGACCATGAAATGGAGATCGGAGACCCCCGCGCCCCGGTTCTCGCCGTTGGCGGGCAGATAGATGTCGTGGAAGTTGACGCCCCCGGTGAAGGCGAGGGTACCGTCGATGATGAGCAGCTTCCGGTGGAGACGGAGATTGAGCTGGAACTGCCGCTTGGGGAAGTGGGATTGGGAGAAGGGAACGAGTTCGAGGTTCGGGATTTTCCGGTAGCGGCGGAAGAAGCCGCGGAGGGTGGCATGGGCGGAGCCGAAGGCGTCGTAAAGGACGCGGACCTGGACGCCGGCTTTGGCCTGCCGGCAGAGGCCAGTCAACAGCCGGCGGCCGACATAGTCATCCTCCAGGATGTAGGTGGTCAGGTGGATGTGGTGGCGCGCCTCGCGGATGGCCGCGAAGATCGCCTCCAGCGCCTGGTCGGCGGGGGCGAGGGGTTCGATCGCGTTTCCGCCGAGGAGGGGATGCTCGGGGGCGATTTGGTCCAGAATGCGATGGAAGGCGGGATCGGCGGTCGTCTCTCGGTCGATCCGCTCCTCCTCGCGCCGGGCATAGGCTTCCGCCAGCGGGGAGTGGCCCTTTTCGGAATCCTGGTGCTGACGGAAGACGGCGTCGGAATAGAGCTTGGACCACCGTTTCTGGGGAACGGTGTTGATCCCGAAGAGCACATAGGCGATGAGGCCGATCAGGGGGAAGGTGAAGACAAAGAAGATCCAGAGGAGGGAAGAGCGGGCATCGCGGGGGCGTTTCAGGATATGGAAGAGGACCCAGACGTTCCCAATGAAAATCAGGGCAGAGAGAAGCCCGATCAGCCTCCCCGTGTCCGCCCCGTTCCATGCCGCCATCATCAGCACCGCGTTCATCACCGAAATCCGTCACCAACGGCGGCGATCGCCCGTCTGCCTACAGCGAGAGATCGCCCGTAATTTTCCAGATGGTTCCATCCCGCCGGACGTGGAGGTCCTTCCCAGGGAAGTGGACGGGGAGTTCCCGTTCGATCCATTCGACGGCGAATGCCTCGATCTTCTCGCGGAACGCGGCAGGGATCTCCTTGAGGGAGACGATGTCGATGTTCAGGAGATACCCTTTGCCGAGCGCGGAACCGAATCCCGGGGTGAAGGTCGCGGTGACCCGGAAAAGCCCGTCCTGCTGGGGATTGGCGGTCGCGCCGTCGGGAAGACGCGCGGGGTGGAGGATGAATTCATCGCCGAATTGATCCTCCAGCGCCCGGTCCGCCGCCTGCAGCATCCGGTTCAGATTCTCTTCCCAAGCCTCTACAAGCGGATTCCTCATTACAGCCCGTATGCCTTTGTTTCTTCTTTCAACAGTTTCAGAGCGGTCTCGTCCTTCGCGGCCTTCTCCAGCGCCTCCTTGTAATAGGCTTTCGCTTCGGCGCGGGCCTTGGCTGCCTCCTCCTTGTCGGGGATCGAATCCAGAATGCCCGCGATGCGGTCGGCGTTCCGTCCGAGAATCCACGCTTTGCTGTAAGCGACGCCGGTACTCGGATCGAACTCCTCCTCCTGCTCTTGGGCGCGCCACACTTCCATGAACGCCCGGAAGCACTTGACCGCCTCGCGCGGATTGTTCTGCTGAAGGGCCAGATGCGCCTTCACCTTCGGGAGGGACATCTCATGCCACTTCTTGTCCTTGCCGGGAATGCCCTTTTCCAGCATCTCGACCGCGACCGCGTAATTCTCGGTGATGAAGGCGCCGTCCAGAATCTTGACCTTGATGGCGTTGACGGTGTTGGTCTCGGTGCAGATCGGGATCAGCTTCTGGCCGATCGCGCAAAGATCCTTGATGAGCGCCTTGTTCTCGATGTTCCCGTAGAAGTATTGATCCAGGAGACCGCCGACTTGGTTGGGGTCGATCTTATCCTCCAGCAGTTGGGAGAGACGGGTGGGGAGTGCCGTCGGATCCTTCTTCACGCCGGCGTCAACCCAGATACGCGCCGCGAAGGCGGCGGAACGTTTCTTGTCCGGCACCTGCTTGATTACCGTTGCGGCGGCGGTTTCCGCGATCGCCAGGTTGTCGTTTTTCCGCAACGCCTGATAGAACGGCCGGGAGACGCGCATGAGCGCCTCATCATCCATCTGGGCGATGCAGGTTTCGAAGGTCTTCGCCGCTTCGGGCCACTGTTTCTGGGCAATCTGTCCCTGAAGGATCAGCCGCAGAAAGAGGGATTTGTAGGCGGGATCGGTGATCGTCTGCGCTTGATTCTGGAACGCCTCCGTCACGAAGGCCGCCGTCTCCGCCTTTTGAACAGCCCGGTTGAAAGCCTGCTCCAGTTTCTGCTGGACATCCTTCGCGGGGGCCGCCTCGGTGATCGCGGTGAGGCTTTGCCGTGCCGCATCCGGCTGTTTGAGATTCAGCGCGGCGTCCAGGCCCCAGAAGAGGTAGTCGATCCGCTGGTGGGGAGGGAGCGTCTCGGGCGAGGCGAGCAGTTCCTTTGTCCACGCCAGGATTTCGGCATACATCTTCTTGGATTGAAAGTCCTGATAGACCCTCTCGGTGAGGGAGGCCGCGAGCGGGGCATCCTTCTTCCGGTTTTCGGAGATAATCTTACAGGCGTCCGCATGGCGGTTCAGCCCCAGCAGCAGTTCTACTTTCTTCATGACGAACCGGTTGGCATGGGCCTTGTACTTCTTGTTCCGCATGCCCTTTTCGGTCAGGGCCAACGCCTCCTCTTTTTTGTCGGCGGCGGCCGTCTCGTCGATCTGGGCCAGCGCCTGGTCAACCTCTTCGGCGATCTGCGCCTCCTCCTTCGCCCGCTCTTCGGGGGACTTCCGGCAACCGTCCATCATCGGAACCGCGACCGCGAACATCGCGGCCAACACCAACCACCGGCCCAGCACGTTCATCTTCATGCTCATCGATTTCTCCTCTCCGTCATCAAAAGTCAATATCAGTAGAATACCATATAGGGGATTTCTGACAAGTGAAAAGGCGGACTTTTAGGATTACCGCGCATCTCTCGAAAAACAAAAACGCGCATCCGATTGGATCCGCGTCTAGAAAAGATGGTGGGAGATAGTGGACTCGAACCACCGACCACTTGCATGTCAAGCAAGTGCTCTAACCAACTGAGCTAATCCCCCGTGTGGTTGAAAACGCGAATTAATTTACCAAATGCGCGGAGGTAACGCAAGCGGAAAGATAAAGTTTGTTTCGCCCTTGCGTCGGCGGGCGGAATATGCGATAACTTCTTTGCTTGAATCCTCTTTCGTAGGTCATCTTTTACGGGTGGAGGCGGGCCGTGCGGCTTGTCCCGCGAGGGATGCGGAAGAATGGAGGCTGTGTTGACAATGGGATACGCGAGACGGTTGATGGCGCTCGCCGGGCTGGGACTTTGGGGGTTGGCCTGCGGGGCGGTGACGTTCCCGGATCCGGCGGCGTTCAATCCGCGATGGGAGAGCGCGAACCCGGGGACCTCCTTTAGCGTGAACCTCCCCACGGCGGCGCTGCTGGGTAACGGTTCGCTGGGCGCGGTGAACGGTGGTGACGGGAACCACAAAGTTTTCGTCTTGACCCGCGGCGACCTCTGGAGTTGCGGCGACTTCACGAACGGTAAGGCCGAAAACAGCATCGGCCCGATTTCTTTCGCTGATTTCAATATCGGGCCCGTGATGCGGACGGTCTCCTCCGCCGACACCCTCGATCTGCCCACGGCGACACTCGTCACCGAGGGTACGTTTGGCAAGGGCAGGGTGAAACTCCAGAGCTATGTGGCGGCGGATGAAGATCTCTTTGTGATCGCCGGCGTCTCGGATACGGACGACATGTGGGTTCTGCGCCTCATCGCCCACAACCAGAAAAAATCGTTCCCGATTGATGCGGGCGTCTCCTCCGACGCCTTCTGGGTGAAACGTTCCACGGTAAACCTTCTTCCCAAGGAGGATCCCCGCGGCTGGACCACGAACGCGACCGCCGCCGTCAGTGCGCTCGGCGCGGAACTCTCGGAACTTGCGGTCGCCGATGGCGGACGCGAGGCGCGGGCAAATGCGACCATCCATGCCAACAAGCCGTTCGCCTTCGTTGTCTCCACCAACCCCGATCGCCGCTTGACCTGGGAGGCGCTTGCGAAGATACGGGTCGCACACGAAGCGTGGTGGAAGGCGTGGTGGACCCGAAGCCGTGTCGCGTTGGGAGACACGGAACTTGAACGTTTTTATTACGGTCAGGTCTATCTGCTCGGCGCGGGTGTGCGGCGGGGCAAATTCCCGCCCGGCCTCTACGGCATCTGGGTGACAACCGACCAGCCGAGCTGGCACAACGATTTCCACATGAATTACAACTATGTGGGGACATACTACGGATGCTTCGCCGCAAACCGATGTGAGATCGCCGATACCCTGCCCGATCCACTGCTCGCCTATCTGCCGCAGGCGGTCCGGAACGCGAAGGAGATATTGCCGCATCTCGATAAGTGTATGGGACGCTTTTACAAGAACACGCGCGCCTATCTGGACAGCCGCCCCGATGTCGCCAACGGCATTGACGATGCGGCATTTTATCCCGTGGCGCTCGGACCGTGGGGCGCGTCGGCCGAGGGCGCGGGCAGCCATTGGAGCCAGGTTTCCGACGGCGTGTTCCAATGCGCCTTCATCTGTACCCATTGGGAATACACGCTGGACCGCGTCTACCTCAAGAAGGTGTGGCCGCTTCTCGACAAGACGGCGAATTTCTTTCTCGCCTGGCGCGAAAAGGAGGCGACGGGGGAAGGCGGTTACCGCTACAACGTTTACGATTCGCACTGGGAGGGCAGCGGGCTCCAGAAAAACAGCGCGCCGGCGCTGGGGTGTGTGCGGCATCTGTTCGAGACATTGGTCGATGTGACGCCCGTTTTGCGCGAGATCGGTATCGATGTGCCGGCGTCGAAATTCGCCGCATGGAAAGATATGCATGAGCATCTGGCGGATTTGCCGGTGGGTGACTTTTCAATCAATGGCCAGAAGGTGCGTATGCTTTCCGGTGTCGAGAACGCCGACGGCTCGGCGAATCCCTCGGGCGGCAACGCGATTAACCTTGAAAGCGTCATTCCCGGCGAGGTGTTCGCGTTTGACGTGACGGATGCCTTCCGCGCGCTTGCCACGAACGCGGTGAACGGCAACATCGCTTTAGGTGTGCCGAGGGTCTGGACGGGCATCAACCAGACGCCGAAACTCTTTGCGACGGCCATTCGCACGGGGTATCCGGCACAGACGATCATCGATGCGTTCAAGGCGCACCAGTTGCGGATCATGCAGAAGAATTTCCACATCCATGACAACGTACACGGCGTGGAGAAGATCGGGGCGATGGAGTTCATCCAGTCGATGCTTATCCAGTGCGATCACGGTTTCATCAAGGTTTTCCCGAATTGGACGGGGGCCGATGCGGCGTTTGAGCATTTGCGCGCGAAGGGCTGTTTCGTGATCACCTCGGAGATGAAGGACGGGAAAGTCGCGTATGTGCGGGTCACCGCTGAGAAGGGCGGCGCTTTTCGCCTTGTCGATCCGTTCGGCGGCGCTGTGCTTCCGCAAGGCTGGACACGCGGCCAGACACGCAACAGCCGGGAACCGACGCTGGAGCGTCTCTTCCAACCCGGCGAGACCGCGGAATTGGGTAGGTGAAAGAATAGGGAACGGGAAAGCGTGGTCAGTGGTCAGTGATCAATGTTCAGTTGTCAGTTGACACTCAACGCTCAACCCTCAACGTTTATGGGAGAAGACGATGGAGAGGACGAAAGGATTGGATAAACGGGGGAACGGGGTCCTGCTCAGCAGCCGCCGCGCGTTCCTTGCGATGGGTGTGGCGACGGCGGGATTGGCGAATGCCCAGAGCATCAGCGTGAAGAGCGCCATTCAGAAGGGGACGCTTGATCCGGCTAAGGATCTTGCGGCGGTGCCCGATGCCGATTTTGATGCCGCTGTGGAGACGCTGGAGACGACCACGCTTTTCGATGACGAGAAACGCGCATCCGCACTGACGGTCATTCAGCGCGCCATCGACCGGATGGGGCAGAGCAGGACCTTTCTCGCTGGGATGAGTGATTCGGCCCCGGAGAACAAGATTGCCGCCATCCATGCGGAACAACCGCCGATGCGTTGGTATGACCGGGCGTTCGACCGTGTTTACCGCCAGTTCAACGAGACAACCGTCACGGGGGAGAAACCCGCCGTGTGGTATCTCTACAACATGGGCATTCTGGTGAAGACCAAGACCTGCGCGTTCGGCATCGACATCTGTCACCGTCAGGCCAAGCGGCTGGCTCCGCACCTCGATTTCCTGCTGATCTCCCATAATCACGGCGATCACTTTAACCATGCGCTGATTCAGTCGATGATGGCGCAGAATAAGCCGGTGATCTCCAACTACCTTCTCTGCTGGGACTGGTATTGCCGGGAATTCGAGAAGACCTTTACGATCAAGGACATCACGATCCACTGTTCGGCGGCGGATCACAACCAACACCTGCCCTTCGCCGTGACCACCTTCGAGGTCGTTTGCGGGAACGGCGAAAACCCGTTCACGATTTTCCATTCCGGCGACTGTTGCCGGTATGACCACCTCAAGCCGCGCGGCAAGCCCGATCTCTATTTCGGGCACTGCGCCATCGGGTTGAATTTCATGGATGCTGCCACCAAAACCATGCCCGCCAAACTCTTCCTGCCGGTCCACCATCAGGAACTCGGACATCTGATCGGGCGTTGGCGCTGCGTGGCGTTTCAGGACGAGCCGGCCCGCATCGTCAAATCCCTGCGTGAGGCGGGATTCAACGCCGCCATGCCGGTTTGGGGTGACCGGATCGTTTGACGGTGAGCGATTACGGCTATGTCCAGTCGGTTCGTGCCAGGACGCCGATTCCCGAGAATGACCGTTTGCAAATGACTGGAGTGTCGAATCCCAAGGAGATGTCGGATGAAACATGTGTTACTGTGTGGACTGTGCGCGGCTTCGCTTTCCGTTGCCGCGGAAATCACGCCGCGTGAGGCGCTGTTCCCGCTCAGCGCCATCCGGCTGACGGGTGGGCCGCTTCAGGCCCAGCAGGAACTGAACCGCGCCTATCTGCTCAAACTCGATCCGGACCGTCTGCTGAGCCGTTTTCGGATTGAGGCCGGTCTCGCGCCGAAGGCCGAGTGTTACCGCGGGTGGGAAGACGGGACCCCGCTCGATCTGGCCGGGCATATCCTCGGCTTCTACATGGCGGGCGCGGCGATGACGGTCGAGGCGACGGGCGATGAGGAATTGAAACGCCGCCTGCTCTACATCGTTGATGAACTGGATGCGGTCCAGCATGCGCATGGCGACGGATACGCGCTTGCCGCCAAGGACGGGCGAAAGGTCTTCGCGGAGATCGCCTCCGGAAAGATCGATGTGAAAATCAATTCCCGTACCGAATATGCCTCGTTCATCAACGGACGATTTGAGCCGATCTACACGATGAATAAAGTGCTGATCGGACTTTGGCGGATTCATATCGCGACGGGGAGCGAGAAGGCGAAACGGGTTTTCCTCCGCCTTTCCGACTGGTTCGGCGATGCGGTCGTTGAGAAATTGAATGACCTGCAACTGCAGAAGGTGCTCGACTGCGAGCACGGCTCCCTGCCCGAGACGTTTGTCTACGCCTACGGCATGACGGGCGATGAAAAGTACAGGAGGTGGGCGCGTCGGCTCTGTCATGAGCGGATGCTTGTGCCGCTGGCGGAGGGCCGCAAAGAAAAACTGCTCTTCCACCACGCGAACAACGAGGTTCCGAAATTCACCGGGTTCGAGCGCGTCTACCGCATCACAGGCGAGGAATGCCTGCATGCGGCGATCGTCCACGCATGGGACGCGTTCGCGCATGATCATGCCTGGGCGAACGGCGGCAATTCACATGGCGAACACCTCTTCCCCCAAAGGGATTTCGAGGTGAAACTGTTTCAGAACGGCGGGCCGGAGTCATGCAATTCGGTGAACATGTTGCGCCAGACCGAGGCGCTGTTTGAAACCGAACCCTCCGCCGGGAAGATGGATTTTTACGAGCGGGTGCTTTTCGACCACCTGCTGAGTACCCATGACCCGATACTGGGGCGGACGATCTACTATACGCCGCCCAAGCCCGGCGCATCGCGTACCTATTCCGACATGTTCGATTCGATGTGGTGCTGTACCGGAACGGGATTCGAGGCTCCGGGCAAGTATGGCCAGATGGTCTTTACCCATTCGGTTGACAACCGTGCGGTGAGTGTGCAGCTCTTCGCGCCGGCAACGCTTGATTGGGCGGATCGCGGTGTGAAACTGCGCCAGGAGACCGCTTTCCCATACGGCGAGACCGCGTGTGTGAGGGTGGAGGCTGTGGGGGCGGACGCGGCCTTCACGTTGAAGATTCGTCGTCCCGGATGGGCGGATGACCGGTTCGCAATCCGGGTGAACGGTGTGAAATGGGCCTCTCCCCATGCGGCCGCAGACGCGGGGAAACCGATTTCTCCCGCATACGTTGAGATCTCCCGCGAATGGAAGGCGGGTGACCGGGTCGATGTCGCTTTCCCGATGACTTTGCGCGCCGAGTTCCTGCCGGGATCCGCGAAGTTCATCGCTTTCTTCTACGGACCCACGCTGTTGGTCGGTGATCTGGGTTCGGACGGACTGAAACGGTCGGACTATGTCGCCCGGCCGCCGTCTAACCCCTGTTCGAGCTGGAAGATCGGTGCCTCTATCAATATGCCGGTCGTTCCCGCAACGGCGTCTACGGCGCCCGCGTCATGCCTTGAGCGCACGTTCGGCGGAGCGATCGCTTTCCGTCTCAAGGGAAGCGATATCCTGCTCAAGCCGATTTTCGACCTGCACTTCAGCCGGTATACGATGTATTGGCGGCTTCCGAGCGAGGCGGAGGAGCGCGCCTTCGCCGAAGCCCGCGCGACGGAGGATGAATTGGCGAAACGGACGGTTGATCGCGTGGTGATCGGGGATGACCAATCCGAAAAGGCGCATCAGTTTGCCGGCGAGAAAACCGAATGGGGGACGGGGCTTTACGGTGAATACCACCAGTTCCGCTGGCGCCACGCCGGGAGTGGCGGTTTCTTCAGTTTCCGGCTGGCCGTCGGGGACCAACCGGGCGGGCGCGCCCTCGTCGGCGTCTATCTGGCCCGTGAACGCGGGCAACGCTCCTTTGACGTGCAGGTGGACGGGAAAACCATCTTTACGGACAATCTGACCGATACGGGCAAGCCCGGTTTCGTCTTCCGCGAGATGCCGATCCCGCCGGAGCTTCTGGCGGGCAAGAAGTCGGTGGAGGTGAAGTTCGTCCCGAAACCCGGCAACACCGCCGGCGGTATCTTTGGGCTTCGGATGGTACACGACAAGCGGTAGGGGGTTATGCGCCTTGGGTCCTATGTTCATCTTCCTTTCCGTTCCGTGTTTTGCTAAACTGATGGACATGTGGGAGAAGCGTGGAGGAGGAAGATGGGTCGATTTCAAGGAGTGAAAATACGAAGAGTGACGGATGCCGCTCGGGTGGCGATGCTCGGTATGGCGCTTGCCGTATCGGCTTCCGCCATGGCGGAACCGTTACTCTCTCTGGATGCTCCGATCCGCACATGGGATGAGGGCATTCCGCTCGGGAACGGGGGCGCGGGGGCGCTTTTGTGGGGAGGGGCCGACACGCTGAACGTCTCGCTCGACCGCGCCGACTATTGGCACAATGTCGACATGCCGAGTTATCTGGCGCCGGCCTTCACCTGGGCGAATCTGAAGGATGTCGTGCAAAAGAACGACATCGCCCGCCGGCGAAGGGAGTTCGGCGATGACGAAGGCGCCGGCAGCGCGACCAAACTGCCCGGCGTGCGGCTCGTTCTGAAACTCGGTCCGGGCCAAACGCTGAAACGGTTCCAACTCGACGGCGGAACCGCCGCCGCGACGGTGACGGTGGCGACGCCAGAGGGGGAGAAGACGGTACTCGCCTGGTTTGACGACGGCGACACGCTGCTCTCGATGCGCGTGCCGGAGGGGGTGACCTTCACGGATCGGACCTTCGTCAAGAATCCCTCCTTCGAGAAACTCGGCGGCTATCCCGAACCGGTCATCCTCTCCACTCCTGAGCGGGTTGTTTATCGGCGGGGACGGCGGACGGGCGCGGCGAACCGCTTCGACAACGACTTCGAGACCGGCGTGCGGTTCCGTGACGCGGCGGCGAAACCGGATTACCCCTTCTGGCGGCGTTTCAACGCGGCGAGTTCGATCTCGATTCCGGATCCGGAGATGCAGCGGCTCTACGATCTCGTCATCTACCTGTACGGGGCGGGGGCGCGGGCGGGTTATCCGCCATTGGCGCTTCAGGGGCTGTGGACGGCGGACAACGGGCAGTTGCCCCCGTGGCACGGCGACTACCACAACGACCTCAACACCGAGATGACCTACTGGGCGGCAGGTCCCGCCGGGCGCATCGAGGCGCTTGAGGGTTTCGCAGAATTCTTCATCGAGCGTCTTCCTGAGTGCCGAGCCTTCTGCAAGAAGCTCTTCGGCGACAGCGCCGAAGGTGCGGTGATTCCCCCCACGATGGGCTTCGGCGCGCACGTGATCGGCGGCTGGACCGCTTACACCGTGCTTCCCGTCCACGGCATCTGGGTGTTCGACACGCTCTGCGACGCCTGGGACTACGATCCCACGCCGGAAAAGGCCGCGAAGTATCTCGCCTTTGGACGCGAACTCGCCGCCGGGATCGAACACGCCTGGAAGATGGTCGATGGCGTGCGCCGGCTTGACCTCTCGTGCTCTCCGGAGGTCGGCAGCAACGGCAACGCGTGCTTCCTCAATCCCAACTCATCCTACGATCGCGCAATCCTTACAAGCTTCTACATCTACCTCTCGCGCCTCGCCGAGGCGTGCGGCGACAAGGCGGAGGCGGAAAAGTGGAAAGCGTACGTGGGCACGTTCGGCCCGCCGAACGCGGCGGCGGACGGAACGATAGAGCTCTCCGCAGGTAATCTGCTCAAGGGGACTCATCGCCATCCCTCGCATCTCCTGCAGGTGTTTCCGCTCACCAATGTTCCCCTTGAGAAGGGCGTTGACTTCACTCGCTCGGTGGATCAGTGGGAGAAGCTTGGCACCGACTGGTGGGTGGGTTTCTCGTTCCCGTGGGCGGGATGCTTCGAGGCGCGCCTTGGCCGCGGCGACCGCGCGTTCCGGTATCTCAAGGACTTTCAGCGCGCGTTCACGTCGCGCTGCGGATTCAACCTGAACGGCGACCAGCTGAAGTGCGGGCTCTCCCGCGCAACGTACGATCCTTTCACCCTCGAGGCGAACTTCGGCTATGCGCGCGGCATTCAGGAGATGCTGCTCGCGTACGATCCGCACGCCAACACTGCCACGCTCTTCCCCGCACTTCCGAAGGAGTGGGACGGCAGGGAGGTGTCGTTCCGCAACCTGCGCGTGCCGGGCGGCCACCGCATCTCCGCAACGCGCTCGGCCGACGGCAAGGTGACGCATTCGCTTGCGCCCTGGCCAGGCGCGAAGAGTCTGCCGAAGGTCAAGGTGACAGAAGGCGCGAAATGAAATTCTTCATACACACATACGGATGTCAGATGAACGTGCGCGACAGCGAGGCCGTGGCGGCCCTGCTGGAGGCGGCCGGGCATGAGCGCGTGGCCGCCGAGCAGGATGCGGAGCTCGTGGTGGTGAATTCGTGCACCGTGCGCGACATGGCGGAGCGCAAGGCCGTGGGCAAGTGCGGCAATCTGATCGCAGCGAAGGAGGGGCGCGGCAAGTCGCGCAGCGCGAGAAGCGCAGCCGAAGGGTGCGTGAAGGTTGTGGGCCTGATGGGCTGCGCCGTGAAGAGAATGGGCGCAGACGTCTTCAAGAGCCTCCCGGGGCTTGACTTCGCGGTGGGTCCGCGCCGCTTCGGAATGATTCCTCGCCTCGTCGAGCGCGCGCTTGCAGGAGAGAGGTGGATCCTCGAGCTGCCGGACGACGACGAGGTGCCCGCCGGGCTCGACGCGCATCCCGACGTGCGGCGCGGCGCGAACGGCTTTGCGTGCTTCCAGAGCTACGTCACCGTGCTACTTGGCTGCGACAACCGCTGCAGCTACTGCATCGTCCCAGACGTGCGCGGCCACGAGTATTCGCGTCCCGCGCGAGAGGTGGTAGCCGAAGTGGCGAGCCTCGCCGCGCGCGGCGTGAAGGAGGNNCTCGGCCAGAGCGTGCTGCGCTACGGGCGGCGCAACCCCGCGTGGAGCGAATGCGACGCGCCTTCGCCGGGCGGCTTTACGGAGCCTTTCCCGCGCCTTCTCGAGGCGCTGAACGCGATTCCCGGCCTTGAGCGCATCCGCTTCACAAGCGCACATCCGGGTGGCTGCACGGACGAGCTTGTTCGCGCGTACCGCACGCTCACCAAGGTGTGCCGCCATCTCCATCTGCCCGTGCAGAGCGGCAG
>DBXN01000070.1:0-768 GCA_002309585.1 Verrucomicrobia bacterium UBA1211 | reverse complement strand
CGCGCGTTCGATCCGGAGTTCGCCGTTACGACCGACGTGATAGTGGGCTATCCAGGCGAGACGGAGGAGGATTTCGAGGCCACGCGTTCGCTTATGGAGGAGGCGGGCTTCGACAACGCGTTCGTCTTCAAGTATTCGCCGCGGCCCGGCACGCGTTCGGCCGCGTTGCCGGACGACGTGCCGACCGAAGAAAAGGGGCGCCGCGACCAGGTGCTGCTGGCGGACCAGCAGATCCGCGGTCTCGCACGGAACGCGAAGCTCGTGGGAACCGTGCGCGAAGTGCTTGTGGAGGGACCGTCGCTGCGCAACGCCGCGCGGTGGAGCGGCCGTGACTCCGGCAACCGCATCGTCGTCTTCGAGCCGGCGCGTCCGATTGCCGCGGGCGACCTCGTGCAGGTGAAGATCCGCGAGGCACATCCGCAGATCCTCATCGGCGAATTGGCGTAACGGGTGCACGTCCATGGCGGAACAGCTGTTCAAACTGACGTCTGAATACAAGCCCACCGGCGACCAGCCGGAGGCGATCGAGGCCTTGCTGAAGGGCCTCGAACGGGGCGAACGCCGTCTGATTCTGCAGGGTGTGACGGGCAGCGGCAAGACGTTCACGATGGCGAACCTCATCCAGCGCTGGAACCGGCCGACCCTGATTCTGAGCCACAACAAGACGCTCGCGGCGCAACTATACAGCGAGTTCAAAGAGTTTTTCCCGAACAACGCGGTTGAGTATTTCGTGTCGTACTACGATTACTATCAGCCCGAAGCCTACAT
>DBXN01000120.1:8382-9417 GCA_002309585.1 Verrucomicrobia bacterium UBA1211 | reverse complement strand
ACCTGCTCGTACCAGAACGTGAAGTTGGCTTTCGCGAACCGCCGGTCAACGCTCTTCCAGAACGCCCCGAACATCTCCTTGAAGCCCCATGCCTTGCCCGTCTGAAGGGAAAGATTGCGCCCGATCAGTATAAGGAGGTTGTGCTTTCATTCAGGCGGCGTGCCACTGAACTTGCGGCATACAAGATCGCCGATTACCTTGCGCATTTCGCGAAGCGGGATGCCATCGAAACAATCATATACGAGGAGGTGTTCTGATTCAGTAGCAAGCGATTTCTGCGTAGTATGGCGGCTCCCAAGTCCAATTGGGTAGGGCTGCCGCCAGAGAAGGTTGTACATGACCTGTTGGAATATTTGCGGAAGTTCTTGCGCGGTGGAAGGGTTGTGGCAAGATAGGCAGCAGAAAGGATATCTTATGGGACTTGTGAAGACGAGAAGACTTGCGTATCCGCCCCTTGCGGGGGTTCGCGACCAGTAGGGAAGTGAACACGCCGAGCGCAAGCGAGTGCCGAGCAATGCACAAGCAGGAGTGCGCGAAGGCGGGTTTGAAATCCCGTCAGTTGAAAGTCACCCCGCTGCTTCAGTCGTTTGAATATTTGAAGGAACGGAAATTGCACGCACCAACATCATTGCCGTCAAACAGCGGAATGGAAATATCGCCATCGTAAATCAGATATGGACGCATGGCGGCATCGTCGGTCTTTGCATATTTGCGCAGATTTGAGACAAGTGAGTCGTGATAGGTCATTGCAGACTTGATTTCTATCGGCTGAATGGTTGTGCCGCGTGAAATCATGAGGTCTATCTCAAAACCTTTCCCCGTGCGAAGGAAGAAAATTCTGGCGTCCCCGCCGCAATTGAATATCTGCTTGCGTACGTCGGAAACGACCATGTTCTCGAAAAGCTGTCCCCTGAGCGGGTCGCGAGCGACTTGTTCAGGCGAATTCAGTCCTATGAGCCAGGAGGCGAGACCAACATCGGTGAAGTAGATCTTCGGGGATTTTACGACTCTTTTGGAGACGTTCGAGAAATAGGG
>DBXN01000120.1:3991-8371 GCA_002309585.1 Verrucomicrobia bacterium UBA1211 | reverse complement strand
GAATCGATATCCATTCGTTTATGGTCGTCGCACTGACTCCTGTCTCTCCGGCAAGAGATGCAAGATTCACAGTCTGTCCAATCCGCCCGGCAAGGAGGGTCATGAATCTCTCGAAGAGGTTTATATGCTTAATATTGACCAGTTGTCTCAAGTCGCGTTCGACATAGGTCTGGAAATAATTCCTGTAGTAGCTTGACGGCGGAACATTGCGTACATGGACATCAGGCATGAATCCACGAAGCAGGAGCTCGTCGGTCGTCGGACATATTGCTGCCTTCGTCAATTCATGGATCGTGAACGGCATAAGAGACAATACGCTTGTCCGTCCTGCAAGTGACTGGCTTACGGCCTCGGCAAGTTTTGGTTGTTGGGAACCGGTAAGAACAAAAGCTCCCATCCTGTCGCGTTTGGTATCAACGAGGACCTGCACATAGGAAGCGAGAGTTGGAACGCGCTGAATCTCATCGATTATGACAGGCGGCGGATAGAGCGAAAAGAATTTGCGTTCATCGGTCAACGCGATTTCTCGCGCCTGTCGGTCTTCAAGATTTACATACGCGTAGTCTGGAAAACACTCGCGAACAAGCGTGGTCTTGCCAGACTGGCGCGGCCCAAGCAATGTTATGACTGGGTACAAAGTCACCTCACGAAGCAATGTTTCTTTCAGTTCACGGTTGATAATTGCCATAATTTTCTCCTAATGGATCTCAACGAGGCGGCATTATACCAGAAAGAGGGCGTAAATCGCAAGTAGAAGTTTCGATTTACGCCCTTGGTTTGATTCTGCCTGACCGGGTTTGAGAAGGGGATGTGGCGAACATTCGAGCTGCCAAACCATGTTCATTGTTTGCAAACTATGGTTTTCATTACCCCCGCACTTTGCAAAGTCCGGTAGTATCTTTCGGGTGTCGGAGTCATTCCCGCATTTAAAATGCGGTAGTAACTCCTCCGGCGGCATCTGCTCAAAGCCGCGTCATAGCCGCCGCGCCGATCTTTACCACCGCCTGTCCGCAGGGGCGGGCTCCGCCTTGGCGCTCCGCGCCACCCCTTCGGGGACGGCTCCGCCCGCCCCTGCGGACAGGCGTGTCCCAACGACCGTCGATTTGCCGGGATTCCCCCTTGAACCCCCAAGCGAAACGCGCTAAACTACTCTCGTGCTCACAAAAAAGCACTGTCAGCATTGACTGTGCAGCGGGTGTTGCACTGGAAATTTGCTGGCGGGAAGTATTACCAATGTCATTGATGAAACAAAGAGGTGATCGTCATGAGATCAGTTGTGATTTTCACCATTGTATGTGACATGTTACTTCTATTAGCAATGAATGTGTCCGCCGGAAACACGAATCACACAAAATTGAATATCAACGCCAAGAAGGAAGATTGGAACCGGATATGGATATCGGATCCTTCGAAACGATCGTGGGCAGTTGAGGTTTTAAAGAGTGATGAACCTTTCTACCCGCTCTCACCACAAAGTCAGTATTATTCTTCCGAGCAAGATCGGGTGTTCAAGACCGCTGAAGCGTTCTATAAGCGCTATATGCCGAGACTGGTACCGACAAATGTCCCGTTCGCCGAGATTTACACCTGGCCGTTTCGTGTGCCAAGGGGTGAGATAAACACAAAGAGCGGTATTTATGGCAACAGTTTCTGGATCGGGGGTATGGATGTCTCAATCACTATCAGACAGGACGGATCGACGAATTGTCTTGATGTGTTCAGCAATGTGGCCTTATCGTACTATATAAAGACGAATGAAATCCAAAACCTGCCAAGTTTCCCTTTGGAGAAGGCATATTCCACGGCACTTCACTATCTGGAACTTCTTGACATAAAGGTGAATGAACATGCTGAACTGTCGGAATTGGCTTGGGGGAATGACGGCGGTCGCGACGAATACGGGATTCCATCCGTTTGGAGGGCCGTCTGGAGACCATCCTACGGCGGATTCAAGTATGACGATTTTTTGAAGGACATCTATTATCCCCGAATACAGGTGTTTTTCAGCGAACAGTACGGATTCCTTTCCTTCTCGCGGACTCCGTTCCCGCCCGCCCCGAAGACGTTGGAAATTAGGGTCTCCCGCAAAGATGCGGTTTTCAAGGCCGAGCGGGCGGTCCCGTTGGTGATGATGACCCCTCAGTACCGCCAGTGCCGGATGCCGGGGTTCAAGCCGATCCGAGTGAAAAACATGGAACTGCGTGTAGCCGCGCCCAACTGGCTCCTGAACCCCGTCCGAGCCGTCTGGCTCTGGGAAAAGCCTCCCGAGGAGACCCGCCTTTGCTGGATCGTGCGGTTCGCGACGGCGGACACGGTGGACCGGGGAGAAATGAAGTTGATCCCTCCCGACATCCTGATCTACATCGATGCGGCGACCGGCGAGATTGTCGGCGCGAACTTCACATGATTTATTTCTGTCGACCTCAATCAAAAGCCCTATTGAAACAGCGAGGATAATATTCATGGGAAACAAGGAATTGGCCGTCACGGTTACCGTCATCGCAACGATAGGTTGCCTATTTGGCGAGCTAAAGAATCCAAATAGTGGCGTTAGCCCCATCACGGGGAAACCGTACCGCAAAGCGAGTGTGGTAACGGGACCCGAACGGGAACGATATCTCGCGTTGGCAAGATCATGGGCGTCAAAGCTCTGGGTGACCAATGAGACGTATGTCGGCCATATCATGCAGGACAACCGTCCAATCTGGGACCCACTTCCCGGTTTTTGGACAAACACGTTTGAAAAATGCCAGAAAATCTTGGTCACGCGAAATGCAACGGGACGAAACATCTGGCAGGAAAGGATTACGGTAGAATTCCAATTCGATCTTGCCAAGGGAGAGAAACGGTGTAAGTTTGTTTTTTGGGATGACGGAAGCGAACGGCTCATAGCCGTACGCAACTATTTCTATCAGGATCCGAACGTACCCTATACCTATGGTGTCTGGAAGCCGCTCCGGACGAACGGGGACGAGGCGCGGAAAAAGGCGGCGGAGTATGCCGCCATGTTCGGGGTCTCCAACCTCTGGGATGCGACGAAATTCGATCTCTGCTCCTCAAGTTTCGACGGGGTGTGGAGCCTGAACATGCAGGCGAGGGCTAACGGCTATCCCGCAATCTTTCCGGTCTGCATCAAGATGGCCGACCTGCCGGGATACCCGTTGGGCGAGTGGTATAATTCAACCTATGAAATCCCGACAAACCTTCCGGAAAAAGTTGTCCTGACGGCAGAGGAGGGGAAGCGAAAGGGGTCCGAGTATCTGGAACAGTACTTTCCCCTCAGGGAAATGATCCCGAACATCACCTTCGTCACAAACCGGCTGGAATACCGGATACCGAACTACAACTATATCCGACCGGCGGACGAGTCCGGATTCGCCGACCCCGAAACAATCCCTATTGGGAGCTACCATTTGGTCTGGGTGAACACCTTCAAGAAGCCGGACCACCCGGGATACTTTTCCTTCATCGTCATCTATGTCGATGCGGTCACCGGCGAGATGCTCGGGGGGGACGATTGATGCCAGCCCGCGGAGCAGAATTGTATTTGTGACAATTTTGGCCACTTGGCGTTTGTGAACAATGAATGCCGGTACCGAACCATGCGGCGCGTGGGGACACGCGCCCTCCCAACGGCAACCTCCGATTCATCCGAAACGCCGCTAACGCTCCGTTTCCATCGAGCATTAGCGAGACGATCGGAATCATCGGCGTTAAAAGAGCCACCGACCGACTCAGACACGTCTCGCTTACGCTCGCCGGCTCAATTCTCCCCGTAGATCTCGATCTCGCCCAGCTGGGCGGCGTTGGGGTATTGGGGCGCGGCGTTCTTCTTGAAGATGAAACGGACGGCATCGGTCTCGAGCGGATCGAAGGTGAAGGTCAGGACACTGTTGTTCCCGTTCTGATCATCCTTCCGGAGCGTCTCGTAACGGTCGCCCTTCTTCACCTGCAGTTCGTAGGCCGTCGCGTACCCGCCCGGATCGGCGAAGGAGACCACCACCTTCGCGATCTTCTGGACCTTCGGCAGACGGATCTCGGCCCAATGGGGCTGCGGGGTCAGGGCCGAGTGCCAGCGGGTCCGCGACATGACATCGCCGGAGCTGGCGTCGCAGAGCAAACCGTCATTGAGCTTCTCGGCCTTGCAATCGCCGTTCATCTCGCTGTCGGCGAAGGCCTTGGCCCCCTTGCTCGCCAACGCGAGGTTCTTGTCCGACATCGGGTCGTGCTTGGGTCCCTCATACAACGGGACCAGGGCGGCCTTGCGCTCCTCGTCGGAAATCTCCTCGGTCATCCGGTTCTCGTAGACGATCGGACCGCCGAACTTACCGGTCGTGATGATATCGACATCGCCATCGCCGTCGATATCGGCCAGAACCA
>DBXN01000120.1:0-3949 GCA_002309585.1 Verrucomicrobia bacterium UBA1211 | reverse complement strand
GGCGTGAAGTCATAGTAGTAGAGGCCGAGCGTACCGAAGGCATCGGGGTCGCCGCCGTTGTGGGCCATGAACCGTTTACCGGTCACGAGTTCGGGGATGCCGTCGCCATCGATATCGCCGAAGGCCAGATAGTGCGCCTGCGTCCAGGTGTCGTCGATCAGATGCTGGATCCAGGTACTCTCCTGCCCGTTCTCCCCGCGACGCTGCTCATACCAGTAGATACCCGCGGCGTGCGCCGCACTGGTAATGATGTCATTCACGCCGTCGCGGTTGACGTCGTAGACAATGATGTCCGCCGTATGGGTGGCGGTGTTGTCCTTTCCGCCCAGAGCGATCGGATGCTCCTTCCACGGATCCTTGCGGATATCGCCCGCCGGCGCCTCGAACCACTTGTTCGGATAGATGATATCCGGCTTGCCGTCGCCCGAGATGTCGCCCGCGCCCGCACCGAGCTGGCAATCCTTCCCGATCACATGGCTAACCATCGTCGGCTTGCCCTCCGCATCCTTCCCGATCTCGTACCAGAGGCACCGTCCGGGAATCTGCGGCAGATACTCCAGCGCCTTGCCGTCGCCGTCGATATCCTCCAGCGTCCCGGTCTCGTGGTTGCCCGCCTGCTCGATCGTGTGGACCGGCCAGAGGCGATCCCCGGGGACATTCTCATACCAGAAGGAGGTCTTCGAGAACCAACCGCCGGAGACGATATCCAGCTTGCCGTCGCCATTCACATCGATCGGCAGGTTCATGAAGTCATCCGCATATCCCTTGCCGTCCCCCTTCACGTCACTCGGAACCTGCCGGATCCGGATCGGTTTCCAATCCGGTGCCAGGTAGAGGAAGGGCCCCGCGCAGATATCGGGCTTACCGTCGCCGTTGAAATCGGCCACGCCGCACGCCTCGGTCCGGCACATCGCGATACGCCGGGGGAGGAACGAAATCGGCGCGAAAGTCGCACGCGGCGCGCGCGGATCGGGAATGTCCACCGGGAATTTAAGCGCAATCCGCCGCATCGCCTGCCGGGCCACCGCCTGAAGGGTGACGTCGTTCAGGAAGGGCTTCACCTTCCCGACCGCCTCGGCCGTCGGGATCCTTCCCCACGCCGAGAGCCACATCGCCCGCTCTTCAGGGCGCGACACCAGCGATTCGGCCCGGTTCAACCAGACCGCCATACCCGGCGTGGCTCCATCCTGATCAATCAAACGGAGGGCGCCGCGCAGCGCCACAATCCGCAGCGAGGGCTTCCCGTATGATCCCGCCACATCCAACAGTTTGGGACAGGCATCGGCCGTTTGCCAGTTCGCCAACGTCCGCACGGCGGTGTCGGCGGTATCGGGATCGGCCGAAGCGGTCTCCCGGCTGATCGCCTGACACGCCTCGGCGGTTCCCGCGATGCCCAGCGCGCGGATGAAGTCCCGGCGGAGTTCGCCCTTCAACGGTTCCAACCCCTTCAGCAACGCCTTCGTCATCGGCTCCGGATATTTACGGGCCAGGGCGGAAACCGCCTTCACGGCGGCCTGCGATTCCTCAGGCGCGGTCGTCGATGAAACGGCGGCGACCACCGCATCCGTCTCCTTCGGCGTCGCCTGCCGGGTCAAGGCCATAAATGTCTGCGTCCGGACCCCCGCGTCCTCATGTTTCAGGAGGGGCGCCAACTGTGCGGCGATCCCCTGAGGGTTCCGGATCGTCAGCACCTGCAGCAGAACCGCCAGGGTCTTCGGGTCATTGCGATATTGCCCCGTCAAATCGGCGATGGACTGATCGGCTTGGGGTGCGCTCATCAGAACCAGACTCTTCCGGGCCGCCTCCGCCAGCGCGGCATCCGCATTCGCCAGTAACGCCGCCAAGGGCTTGATGTCATTGACATCGCCCAAGACCCCCAATCCCTCCACCGCCGTGAGACGGACGGCCGGTTCCGAACCCGCCGCCAATTTCGAGAGGACATTCTTCGCCGCCTGGACCTTGCCATGGACAATCGACTCCACCAAGGTCCGCTGGGCATCGGCCGGAACGGCGTCCAGCCACTCGGGCAACGCGGTCCGCAGCACCTCTTCCGGACGCCGCACCGCCATTTCGGCGACCGTGCCGCGCCAGATCTGCGAAGTGCTGGAAAGTCCCTCGACGATCCATCGGCGGAGGTTCGCCGGATCGGTCTCGATCAGCCCGCACAGAGCCGCCAGTCGGGTCGCATCGCGCAGCCCCTTCGCCTGATAGAGCGGGAGGAACCACTCGGCAGCCGTCCGGCCATCCCCCGCCATCGCGAACCGCTGCGCCGCTAAGAGACAACACTCCGCGGTTGTCGCCGTAACCGGCAACAACACCTTCTTCAATTCGGCGGAAGGGGCAAACGCGGCCAGGTAGGCACGCGCGGCAGGCGCCGCCTCGCCCTTCTCCCCCGCCAGCCGGAACGCGATCGGCAGCGCCTGCGCGTTCTTCCGCCGGAGCAACGCCAACAGGAGATCCGGCTGTTCCTTCGGCGACGCCTCGTTCAACCGCGCCAGCAACACCGCATCCGCCTCCGGAAGACCGAGGGACATCAGCAGGAACCGGGCATCCTCATAGGTCTCCGGTTTCTTCAGCAGTTCCGCCAGCCCCGGTACCGCCGCGGCGGTGCCCTTCGCCAAAAGGGTCTGCCGGGCCTGGAACTTCTGCTCCACACTCCCCGTCTCCAGCTGCTTGACCAACGCGGCTTCATCCAAAGCGAACGCCGTACCGCACAAGAGAAGGGAGGCGAGAAGGATGCGTGACGAATGACGAGTGACAAATGACATGCTAAGGGTTTGCATTTGGTTTTCCTTTCCCTTTAGATCAAATCCCACGGTGTGCGGCTGTAACGGCGAACCAGACGGTTGGCCTCGCCATCGTTGGCGAAAGTCAGGGTCTTGGGATCGAAGGTCAGCTCCCGGTTGAGATGATACGCGATCGTCGCCGCATGGCTGCAGACGTGCGAGAAGTGGAGCGAATCCGGCGGCGCGGAGGGCCGCTTGCGTGAACGGACGCAGGCGATGAACTCGGCGGGATGCGCGACGGGACGCGTCCAGCTCTCGGTCAGGATCTTCCGGCCCTCCAACAGGGTCGGGGAGGAGACTTGGATCTCGCCCGAATCGTCGGTCTCGACCCACCCCTCGTTACCCTCGATCCGGATCGCGCAGGAGTTGCGGAAACCGGGCTGGCGCAGGACCAGCTTCACGCCGTCGGGATAGAAGGCCTCGACCCGCTGCGCGTTGATCGGAACATAGCGGGTCGGGGCGGTCAACTCCCGGCCGAGCGCCAACTGGCAGAGATCGACCGTATGGCTCCCCCACTCGGTCAGATCCCCGTGGAAATCATACTCGGAATGCCAGTGCAGATGCTGCGGGCAATAGGGACGCCACGGGGCGGGTCCCAGCCACATATTCCAGTCCAGCGTGTCGGGATCGGGTTCGGGCTGGGCGGGATGGTAGTGGTTCACCGCCGAGTGCCCCATCCCCGCCATGCCGGCGTGGAGGGTGTGGATCTTGCCGAGCCGGCCGCTCTGGGCCAGCTGCATCGCGGTCTGGAAGTTGCCGACCGTCCGGCGCTGCACGCCCCCCTGGTAGATGCGGCGATAGCGGACGGCAGCGCGGTTCACCGCCTCACCCTCCTCCATCGAGAGAGAGATCGGCTTCTCGCAATAGACATCCTTTCCGGCCGCCATCGCGTAGATCGCCAGCCGCGCGTGCCACCGGTCGCCCGTCGCGATATAGAGCGCGTCAATGTCCTGCCGTTGCAGCAGTTCGCGGAAATCGCGGTACATCGCGCAGTCAGTGTTCCCGTTGAAGGTATCGACCATCCCCTTCGCCCGTTCACGATGCGCCTTGTTCACATCGCAGACCGCCAAGAAGCGGACACCCGGTTGGTTCAAAAAGACCGGCAACATCTGGGACCCACGCCCACCGATCCCGATAATCCCCATCGTGACCGTCCGGGACGG
>DBXN01000037.1:12276-13327 GCA_002309585.1 Verrucomicrobia bacterium UBA1211 | reverse complement strand
TGTCGGGGTCGAGCGGGTCGGTCCCGGGCGTGACGAGCGCCGCGCCCGTGTCGGGGTCTTCGGGGTCGACCGCGAGGCGGCGCCATCCGAGGGAGGGGACGACGGCGGGGAAGAGGGCGGAGCCGCGCGCGACGGCGGGCTGGCCGGACGCGGTGACCAGGACGACGGCGGAGGGCGTCCAGCAGACGTCCAGGGCGTTGGTCAGGCGCGCGTCGGTGAAGGCGGCGGCCCATTTGAGGGTGTTGGTCGGCAGGATCTCCGCGACGGACCCGTCGCTCCTGACCGCCGCGACGGCGGGGCATCCCCGCCCGGCGAGGTAGGGGAACTCCAGCCCGGCGGAGGCGGTGAGCTGGGTGCTGACGGAGGAATAGGTGGTCGCGGTGTCGGAGGCGCGGCGGTAGCCGGTCGCCAGGCGGGAGGAGGCGAGGACCGCCGCCACGCGGTTGGAGCCGGCGGCGAGGTCGGCCGCCGTCTGGAGGGAGATGTGGGAGAGGTCTGTCCCCAGCGCGTTCCCGCGCCGGAGGGTCCTGTTGGAGAGATGGGCGAGGTCGATGCCGCGACCTGCGGAGACCGCGAGGGCGTTCGTCCCTGCCTTGAGGGTTGTGAAGGCGGAGGGGCGGTTGGTCAGGATGAGGCAGCCGCCGGTCTCCTCCAGGCAGGCCAGCCCGCCGGAGCGGGTGATGGCGAGGTAGTGCGCCCATCCGCCGGAGAGTTCCGCCGCGCCGGCGTCCGCGAGCGTCCGCGAATGGCCGTCCTCCCGCCAGACGCGCACGGACCCGTCCGGGAACGCCGCCGCGACGGTGCCGGAAAGCGACGCCTCGATCGCGCGCGGGGCGGCGGCGAACGTCTCGGTCACGGGCTCCGCGCAGTCGGGGAAGACCGCCACGCGGCCGTCGGCGAGAAGGGCGGCCCCGATCCCCAGAGACCGGACGACGGAGACCGCCGGGGGAAATCCCGTCTCGAAGCACGGCTGTCCGCCCTCCGTCCAGAAGAGGGGCGTGGCGAGGCCGGCCTCGGTCCCGTCGGGGATGCCGTCATTGTCGGTGTCGGG
>DBXN01000037.1:11482-12111 GCA_002309585.1 Verrucomicrobia bacterium UBA1211 | reverse complement strand
CCGTCGGTGTCCGGGTCGAGCGGATCGGTGCCGAGGGCCAGTTCCTCCCCGTCCTCAAGCCCGTCCCCGTCGCTGTCGGGGTCGGCGGGGTCGGTCCCGAGCGTTACCGCCGCGATCCCGGCCGGCGCGCCCTGGCGGGTGAAGGCGATGGAGGTGAGGGGAAACGGGGTCAGCGGGGCGGTCCCGCCCTCGATAAGGACGGGGAGCCCGGCGGCGGAGACGGCGGCCTTGCAGGGGTCGGTCCACCAGACCGAGCGCGGGGAGGCGCCCGGCGACACCGGCGAGACCTGCCAGGAGACGGCGCTGTCCGGGGGGTCGGCGGTCATGAGGAGTGTCCCGTCCGACGCGAGCGCGCCCATGCGGCGCGCGCCGGAGGCGAAGACCGCGGTGATGGCGTAGTCCTCCGGGGTGGTCGAGCGCCTGGAGGTGGTGTAACAGCTCACGGCCCTGCCGCTCTGCCCGAGGACGGCGTGGTAGCCGNNTAGCCGTTGCTGGCCGCCGCGATCCCCGCGACGCCGTTCAGCCCCCAGGCCGCGGCGGGCGTGAGGGCCGTCCCGTTGACGTTGGCGCCGTGCCCGACCCGGAGGGTGCCGTTCGTGAGGAGGATCACGTCGTAGGCGGCCCCCGCG
>DBXN01000037.1:11002-11475 GCA_002309585.1 Verrucomicrobia bacterium UBA1211 | reverse complement strand
ACCCCGCCGAGACGGCGGCGGCCGCGCAGTTGGTGAAGGAGGTCGTGGAGCGGGTGAAGGCGTTGGTCCCGCTGTGCTTGATGTAGGCGGCGCGGCCGTTTTTGAGCAGGAGCAGGAAGTGGCCCCGGCCGCCGGAGACGGCGGCGGCGTCGAGCTGGAGGGTGGCGGAGGCGAGGCCGAAGGAGGCCGGCCACCAGGCGAGCGTGCGGCCGTCGGAGGTGGCCGCGCAGACGCGGGACTCGTCCGAGGCGATCGCCGTGGCGTTCGCGTTGGTCGCGAGCAGGAGGGTCCCGGCCTGGTCGAAGAGGGCGACCGCGCCGGAGGCCGTCCGGACGGCGCGGAGGGTTTCCGTGGCGGTGACCTCGGCTACGCCCGCGAGGTCGGTCCGGAGGACGCCGCGCGGGTTCGCCGCGTCCCACAGCAGCGGGACGGGGGCTGTCTCGGCGGCGTCGGGGATGCCGTCGCCGTCGGTG
>DBXN01000037.1:10719-10871 GCA_002309585.1 Verrucomicrobia bacterium UBA1211 | reverse complement strand
AAATCCCCTCCGCCGTCAACCGAAAATTCACATCGGAATTATATCGTTATATCGGAAACCGACATGGTGGAATTCAACCTGGGCTCATTTGGATTCTCATGTCGACGAGGGCACTGGTATGCGGAATCTCTGCGCCTCTGCGACTCTGCGCG
>DBXN01000037.1:10319-10679 GCA_002309585.1 Verrucomicrobia bacterium UBA1211 | reverse complement strand
GGCGCCGCCGTAATAGCGCGCCTCGACCCCCTTCGGGGAGACAATGAGTTTCGCGAAGCCCGCTGATTTGGCGTAGTGGAACCGTTTGATGCCGGGTTTGTACTCGTTCATGAGCGCGGTGTAGTCGGCGCGGGCGGCTTCGCCGTCCATCCCTTTCTTCCGGGGTTTCAGGGCTTTCGTGAGCGTGCCGTACCGTTCCGGGGTGTCGGCGATGACGGCGGGTTTCTCCAGCGCCTTGCCGGTGAAGACGCTGTTGATCATGAATTGGGTGACGGTTCCGGCGGAGGTCGCGTACTCCAGAAAACCGAGTTTGTGGAGATGGCCGTTGAGGACAATGACGTTGCGCTTGAGGAAGAGGTC
>DBXN01000037.1:9686-10221 GCA_002309585.1 Verrucomicrobia bacterium UBA1211 | reverse complement strand
CCGTGGCGTTCAAACGCCTCGCGGACGACCGGTGTGTCGGGCGCGTTGAAATCGATGAAGAGGAAAAGATCGGGGCCTTGCCGGAAGAAGAAGGTGGGACGGGTGACCGGCTGTTTCAGCTCTTTCGCGAGGGTGGCGGGCATGACGGCGTCGTATGCGCTGCGGGCCCCTTTGCCCCGGATGTCATGGTTGCCGCAGACCGGCAGGAAGGGGACGGTCGGGAAGGATCGCTTGATGAGGTTCCAGGCGTCGGTCAGGAATTTTTTGTGGAGTTCAGGGTCGCCGCAATCGCCCTGCACGAGGTCACCCAGCTGGATCGCGAGGCGGGTGTCGGGCGTGACCTGCCGTCCCGCCGCCGCGATCAGTTCGGGACAGAGGGTCTTCCACATGTTGCCGTTCCGCTTGAATTCATCCATGTGCGGAATGGAGGGTTTGTCTTTGTAGGCGGTCAGGTACGGACCGTGGTAGACGGTGTGCGGCAGGGTGTCGAAATGGGTGTCGCCCAGAAGGATGACGGAATAGGTGTCGCCATCGG
>DBXN01000037.1:0-9648 GCA_002309585.1 Verrucomicrobia bacterium UBA1211 | reverse complement strand
CAGGGATTGCAGATAGGTGCGGCGTTGCATCATGGATGGCCTTCCTTTCGTTGGGGATCTTTGGCCGGGTTACGGGTGGGACAGACGGATACCTCCGCCGTCTGCCCGTTGCAGCGGACGCGGAGAATCCGCTTTCCCTCACGGTGGATGGTTTCAACGGCTTGCGGTGTCAGTTCGATCGTCATCCGGAATCCGTTCCGGGCGGGAAGCTGGGTGAAGGTGATGGTGGCGTCCTCCATGCCGTTCACGAGCGCGATGTCATCGGTGACCGTCTCGCCCGGTTTCAGCGTGGGGAGAACCGTGATCTGGCGGCGGACCGGGGTGAGGGAGTAGGGGATTGTCAGGGAGGCGGGAACCAGCCGGAGCGACGGGTTCCGGATCGCTTCGACGATCAGCGGGATGGGGGGCGGGGACGGATAGGGTTTTGGCGCGGCGAGCGTGACGAAGAGGACACTGGATTGGGCCGGCTCGGCGGAGAAGGTCACCGACCGGGTAACCTTGAATGAAACCTCGCCGGCTGTGTTGGTCGTGACGGACAGCGCATGGATACTCGCCGTCACGCGCTCATCGCGGGTGCGGAGGCCCTGAAGGGCGAAACCGGGAAGGCGGGGTGCGATCACGAAGGTCCCGTTCCAACGTTCTCCCGGTTCGGGATTAAGGATCAGGGTTTCCGCGTCGCAGGTGACGGTGTAGGCGGCCTGAACCGTTCCCGTGATCGGGATTTGGCGTTGCGCGTCGGTCCCTTCGGCGGAGGTGGTGAGCTGGATGTGCCGGACGAATGGGCCGGAATGCGAGGCGAGCGAATAGGCGGGCAGCCGCGCGTGGATGACGCCCTCCCCATGCGGGGGAATCGTTTGGGGATACCGGTCGATCTTCACGCAGTCGCAGGTTGAGACGGCATTGAAGATCTCGACGGGGTCGCTTCCCGCGTTTCTCACGGTGACGGTCACGCGCCGTTCCGTCGCGGCGGAGAAGGTACCGGCATCGACCGTCTCCGGCGAGCAGGTCAGCGGCCCCGCCGCGGCAAGGGCCAGGCGGGGCAGGATGACGAGGAACGGCAGGAGACGACCGGACATGACGGCCTCGCCTTAGCGGATGAGGTCCGTCAGTTCCGGTGCGATGCCGATGTAGGACGCCGGCGTGAGCGAGAGCAGCCGTTCCTTCTCTCCGTCCGGGATGTCCAGTTCGCGGATGAAGGTCTGCATGTCCTCGCGGGTCATCCGTCTGCCGCGCGTCAGCTCCTTCAGCCGCTCGTAGGGATTGGGCTTGCCGAGTTTGCGCATGACGGTCTGGATCGGCTCGGCCAGCACCTCCCACTCGTGGTCGAGATCGTCCATAAGCCGCGCGTCGTTCACCTTGACCTTGCCCAGCCCCTTCAGGGTGGCGCGGTAGGCGGTGAGGGCGTAGCCGAAGGCGATGCCCATGTTCCGCAGGACGGTGGAGTCGGTCAGGTCGCGCTGGAGGCGGGAGACCGGGAGTTTCCGGGCGAGGTGGCCGAGGATCGCGTTCGCGAGCCCCAGATTTCCCTCGCTGTTCTCGAAGTCGATGGGGTTGACCTTGTGGGGCATGGTCGAGGAGCCGACCTCGCCCTTGACGGTCTTCTGACCGAGGTACCCGAATGAGATGTAGGTCCAGAAGTCGCGGTCGAGATCCAGCAGGATCGTGTTCCAGCGGGCGATCGCGTCAAAGAGCTCGGCCATCCCGTCGTGGGATTCGATCTGGGTGGTCAGCGGATTCTGGTGCAGTCCCAGCCGCTCTTCGATCACGCCCTTCGCCAGCGACGGCCAGTCGGCGTCCGGGTAGGCGGCGACATGGGCGTTGTAGCAGCCTACGGCGCCGTTCATCTTGGCGGGCATGACGATCGCGTCGAGCTGCTTCGCCTGACGGCGGAAGCGGTTCACGAAGACCGCCAGCTCTTTGCCCAGCGTGGTGGGGGAGGCGGGCTGGCCGTGGGTGTGCGCCAGCATGGGGAGATCCCGGCAGGCGGCGGCCATTTCGGCCAGGGTCGCGGTCAGTTTCTCCTGCGCGTCGCGCAGGATCGCCAGCCCGTCCTTCAGCATCAGCGCGTGGGCGGTGTTGTTGATGTCCTCGGAGGTGCAGGCGAAGTGGACGAACTCCGAGAGATCCGCAAGGGTCGATTCCGCGAGCTTCTCCTTGATGAAGTATTCAATCGCTTTGACATCGTGGTTCGTCGTCGCCTCGATCTGTTTGACGCGGGCCGCGTCTTCAGTCGAGAACCCGGAGACGAGCCGATGCAGAAAGGCGCGTTCGTCATCCGTCAACGGACGGGCTTCGGGGATCTGGTCCGCGTCGCACAGGCCCTCCAGCCAGGCGAGTTCGACCGTGACGCGGCGGCGGATGAGGCCGTATTCGGAGAAGACCGGCCGCAGCGGTTCCGTCTGCGCGGCATAGCGGCCATCGAGCGGGGAGAGCGCGGTCAAAGGGTTGAGCTGCACATCCATCGTGATCCATCCTTTCAGGGTCAGGTTTCCTGGGCGATCGCGTCGATCGCCTTGTTCATTCCGAAAACAAGCAGTTTGTCGTCCGGGAGGATCACCTCCTGCGCGGAGGGGATGATCACCTTCCGGGGAAGGCTGGGGTCCTCTTCGAGACGGCGGACGCAGAGAACGGTGATGTCGAAGTTCTTCCGGACCTCGGCCTCGGCGAGACTCTTGTTCTTCATCGGTTCGGGAACATCGATCTCCGCGACGCTGAAGCCGTCGGAGATTTCGAAGAGATCGACCGACCCCTTCGAGAGCAGGGTGCGGGCCAGGCGGTTGGCGCGGTCCCGGTTGGGGTAGACAACCACATCCGCGCCGACCTTTTTGAGAATTTTCCCGTGCGTGTCGGAGTCCGCCTTGGCGACGACCGTCGGGATGCCGAGATCCTTGCAGTTCATCGTGGCCAGGATGCTGGCGTCCAGCGCGCTTCCGATCGTGACGACCGCCACGTCGCACTCCTCAAATCCCGCGTCCTCAAGGGTCCGCACATTGGTCGCGTCCCCTTCGACCGCTTTGGCGACAAAACCCGCGTAATCGCGGACCAGATCGCGGTTTTTATCGATGAAGAGGATTTCCGGTCCCTCTTCCGCCAACGCTTCCACCAAGGCGGTGCCGAAGCGTCCCGCCCCGATGATGCCGATTCGTTTCATGCGTTTCCTTGTTGCGCCGCATCCGGGATGGGATGCGGCAGTTTGGGCCGGGTGGCCTTAAATCTGGTTCAGCGCCTGCTCAAGATCGGCGATGATGTCATCCGGATCCTCGATGCCGACCGAGAAGCGGATCAGGTCCGGCGGGATGCCGGCTTCGCGCAGCTGCTCGTCGGTCAGCTGGCGGTGGGTGTGGCTGGCGGGGTGGAGCACGCAGCTCCGGGCGTCCGCCACGTGGGTCACGATCGCGATCAGCTTGAGGCTGTCCATGAACTTGATCGATTGTTCCCGTCCGCCCTTGATGCCGAAGGTCAGCACGCCGCACGGCAGACCGCCCCTGAACTGTTTCTGGACGAGCGGGTATTCGGGATCGTCCGGGAGGCCTGCGTAGTGGACCCACGCCACTTTCGGGTTGTTTTTCAGATAGGTGGCGGCGGCCAGCGCGTTGGAACAGTGGCGCGGCATCCGGAGATGGAGCGATTCGAGGCCGAGATTCAGCAGGAAGGCGTTCTGGGGCGACTGGATCGATCCCAGGTCACGCATCAGCTGGGCGGTCGCTTTGGTGATGTAGGCGCCCTTGCCGAAGGCCTTGGTGTAGGCGAGGCCGTGGTAGGAGGGGTCGGGCTCGGTCAATCCGGCGAACCGGTCGTGATGCTGTTCCCAATCGAAATGGCCGCTGTCGACGATCACCCCGCCGACGGCGCAGCCGTGGCCGTCCATGTACTTCGTGGTCGAATGGACGACGATGTCCGCGCCGAAATCGAACGGGCGGCAGAGGACCGGCGTCGCGAAGGTGTTGTCCACGATCAGCGGGACACCGTGATCATGCGCGAGTTTCGCCATCTTCGCGATATCGAGGATGTAGCCGGCGGGATTGGCGACGGTTTCGCCGAAGACGCATTTCGTGTTCGGGCGGAATGCCTTGGCCAATTCCTCGGCGGGGGCGTTCTGGTCGACGAAGGTCACCTCAATCCCCAGCTTCTTCATCGTGATGGCGAAGAGGTTGAAGGTGCCGCCGTAGATCGACGAGCATGAAATGAAGTGGTCGCCCGCCTCGCAGATGTTGAAGACCGAGAAGAAGGAGGCCGCCTGCCCCGAGGAGGTGAGCATCGCCGCGACGCCGCCCTCAAGCGCGGCGATCTTGTTGGCGACCTGATCGTTGGTCGGGTTCTGGAGCCGGGTATAGAAATAGCCGGAGGCCTTCAGGTCAAAGAGGTCGGCCATCTGCTGGCTGGTCGCGTATTTAAACGTCGTGCTCTGGTAAATGGGCAACTGGCGGGGTCCGCCGTTTTCGGGCTGCCAACCGCCTTGAACGCAAGTTGTGTCGATCGAGTGTGACATTCGGGAATTCTCCTCTTCATTCAAAAAAACAATCGTTAAATTATACGCCAAACGCCCTTATCCGACAACCAATTCCTCTTCCGGATAGCGGATGTGCGAGGAACGCTCTTCCCGGTTGCCGATGATGAAGGCGATGGTCAGCGGTCCGATCCGCCCGAGGAACATGCAGATGATGATGATCCAGCGGCCGGCGGTCGTCAGCTCCGGGGTGTAGTTGATGGAGAGGCCGACGGTGGCGACGGCGGAGATGGTCTCGAAGATCAGTTTGGAGGACATATCGCCCCTGATCGGCGCCTCGGTGAAAAGCAGGACGAAGTAGCCGCCGACGATGATGAAGAGCATGATGACGACGATGCCGATGGACTCCTTGATGATCGAGTCGGGGATGGTCCGGTCTCCGATGATCGTCTCGCGCCGGCTCTTGCACATCGCGACGGCGGTTGCGAGCAGGACGGCGAGGGTGGTGGTCTTGATACCGCCGGCGGCGGAACCGGGCGATCCGCCGATGAACATCAGGATCGAACTGGCCAGCCGCGTGGGTTCGAGGATGCCGTCCATCGCCAGAACGTTGAAGCCCGCCGTGCGGGTCGAGGCCGAGTGGAAGAGGGAACAGACGATCTTGTCGGTCAGGGAGAGGTCGGCGAGGGTGTTCTTCCATTCGAAGGCCATCAGCATCAGCGTCCCGACAACGATGAGGATGACCGAGAGGACCAGAACGACGCGGCTGTGGAGCGAGAGCCGTCCGCGGGTCTTCAGGTTGCGGCGCCAGAACTTGATGGTGATGAGGTTGAGGATCACCAGATAACCGATGCCGCCGAGGAAAATCAGGGTCAGCATCGTCATCAGGACAATCGGGTTGTTCCGGAAGATCATGAGACTGTCGGGATGGAGGCACATGCCCGCGTTGCAGAAGGCGTTGATGGCGTGGAAGACCGCGTAGAAGACGGCCTCGCCGGGCGGGAGCTGATAGGGGGAGGGGACGCGGTATTGCCAGAAGAGGATGGCGGCGCCCGCCGCCTCCACGAGCAGCGTCATCATGATCGCCCAGACCAGCAGCGCGTGAAGGTTGTCCGCGACGTCGGTCCCCAGCGCGTCCATCAGGACGTAATCGCTCTGCATGCTGATCCGCTTGCCGATCATCATCAGGAAAAAGGTGCTGAAGGCCGTGATCCCAAGTCCGCCCAGCTGGACCAGCGAGACAAGGACGATCTGGCCGAAACGGGAGAGGCGGGAGGCGATGTCGATCACGGTCAGGCCGGTCACGCAGGCGGCGCTTGTGGCGGAGAAGAACGCCTCCACCAGGGAAAGCCGTCCGGTGCCCTTTGCGGCGGCCGCCGGGAGCATCAGTAAACATCCGCCGAGAAAAATCAGCGCCAGAAAGCCGATCACGATGACCCATTGGGGTTTCAGGAACTTGGACTCTTTTTTTAATGCCACGCTTCTTCACTCCTCAAAAAACGCGTCCCAGTATACCGTTTTCCGGCGAAAGAGGCAAGGATGCGCGTTTGCCCTTCCTTCGCCCTTGTTCTTTCGGGGGAAGTTTGGTAAGGTGTCTCCCATCGACGGGCGCGTGGTGAAATTGGCATACACGCAGGATTTAGGTTCCTGTACCGGAAGGTTTGCGGGTTCGACCCCCGCCGCGCCCATTTGATGAAACAATGACGAGTGACAAGAGTCGGATGTCGTTTGTCGGTTGTCGAAATGTCGTTCGCTTGTCGCGTGTCGCGTGACCATTCCTTACCCTTCAGCCACAAGACTTCGGACTTCAGACATCAGACTTCCGTATTCCGCTTTTTAACCCTCAACGGTCCCCCCCGCTCACGCGGGCGGGGAGCTTTTAACCCTTTTACCTTTTAACCGTTTAACCCTTTAATCGTCTATTGAGGTAGGCATCCAGTCCGCGCTGGCGGAGTTTGCAGCTGGGGCATGTTCCGCAGCCTTTGCCGACTATCCCATTGTAACAGGTAAGGGTGCGCTCCGCCACATACTCGAACACCCCCAGTTCGTCCGCCAGCGCCCAGGTCTCCTCTTTTGTCAGATCCATAAGGGGCGTGATGATGCGGAAGGTGGTGTCCATCGCGAGATTGAGCGTGACGTTGCAGGACTTGACGAAGATGTCGCGGCAGTCAGGGTATCCGCTGAAGTCGGTCTCGCAGACGCCGGTGATGATGTCCCGGATGCCCCGGCTTTTGGCATAGATCGCCGCGAGAAGGAGAAAGAGCATGTTCCGTCCGTCGACAACCGTATTGGGACAGGCGTCCAATTCCGTCTTTGTGATCGGTTGGGAGGGGTCGAGCAGGGCGTTCGCCGTGATCTGGTTGTACCAATCCATCTGGAGGATCTTGTGGTCGGCGATCCCGAAATCCTTCGCGATCCCCTGCGCCACCTCCACCTCCCGGCTGTGCCGTTGGCCATAGAAGAAGGTGATGCAGGAGACATTCCCGCATCCGTACTCCTTCACCGCTTTCGCCAGACAGGTTGTGCTGTCCTGCCCGCCTGAAAAAACAACGATCGCTTTGTTCATGTGAGTGATGGTTGGGTAGTTGGGTAGTTGGGTGGTGCCCGCCAACCGTTGAGGGTTGAGTGGTTCCGTTCCCCGTTCCCCATTCTCTCAATCTTTCAACCTTTGATTCCGTGTTGCCTGAACCGGTATTCCGCCAGCTCCGCGTAGGGGGTTCCGGGGCGGCCTTCATTGGCGAAGGGATGGATGGCGATGCCGCCGCGCGGCACGAACGCGCCGAAAACCTCGATGTATTTGGGGTCCATGCAGGCTTTCAGATCGTTCAGGATCATGTTCACGCAATCCTCGTGGAAATCGCCATGGTTCCGGTAGCTGAAGAGATAGAGCTTCAGGGATTTGCTTTCGACCATCCGTTGGTCGGGGATGTAGCGGATGGTGATCGTCGCGAAGTCGGGCTGGCCCGTGACGGGACAGAGCGACGTGAATTCCGGACAGGTGAAGGTGACCCAATAGTCCCGTTCGGGATGTTTGTTCGCGAAGGTTTCGAGTGCGTCCGGCGCGTAACGATCGGCATAGACCGTCTTTTTACTGCCGAGAAGCGTAATGCCTTCGAGTTCTTTTGCCGTTCGTCTTTTTGCCATCTCTTCGCCTTCTCAACCTTTGTAGAACACGTAGGCGCCGGCCGGGATCTTGCTGTCGTCAACCTTGTTTCCGGGGACCAGTTGGCCATAAAAGAGGAAGAAGGTGTCCTTGGCGCGCCACCGGTTGCCGCAGAAGGCGGAGGCAGGGCGGGTGGCGGTGATCGGCCCGCCGACGGCATACCCGACCAACACTTTTGTCCCGGCGGGAAGCTTTTCCACGCTGGCCGCGTTCAGCTTGTTGCCGGCGACGAACCGGCCGTTGGGATAGATGTAGAGCGTGGAGGGAAGCAGGGTTTCGTCCCCCGCGATGTCGGACGCCTTGCAGGTTGCGCTGATGACTTGGTAATTGTCCGGCCGGTTGTCGGCGATGGTCTCCGTATTGACGATCACCTTGGTGCCCGGCGGGATGAATTTGAAGTCGGCGATCTCATCGCCCCGTTTCTTCGTCCCGTTTGGGAAGATGTAGGTGGTCGAGGCATCGGCATAGGCGTCGCGCGCGATATCCCACGCGCTCCGTCCCACGGCGATTACGTTGTCCTCCTTCGGGAAGGAGATCGCGGCGGTCGGAACACCGGTGAGGCCCGTGAAGTTCTTTCCGTACAGGACCTGGTGGAGATAGGAATCGCCGATGACCAGCCGTTTCGCCTTCACATCGGGGTCATACGCCGGACGGGTCTTCAGATGGAGCTGCTTGCGGACTGCAGGGAGGGCAAAGAGCATCCCGCACCGTTTACGTCCCCGGTGGCTTCGCCGGTGCCATTTGTTCGGCGTGCCGTAGGCGACGTGGGAGTGCGCGAGGACGTTCTGGTCGGGAATCCGGTAGATGCTCTTCAGCTCCCCGACCAGATCGGCCAGCGCCCGGTACTGCGCCTTCGTCAACGCCTTGTTGTGGTAACCGCACACCTCGATGCCGACCGAGAAACTGTCGACGTTCGTGCGTCCGTTCCACATGCTGCGGCCCGCGTGGTAGGCCTCGCGCCGGTGGTCGATGATCCGGTAGACCTTCCCGTCGCCGGTGATGCAATAGTGGCATTCGCCCAAGTCGCGCAATTTGCGGAGGGCGCTGGCGGCGGGGGCCTCGGTGGTATGCAGAATGATGAGCGAGGTCGTCTTGCGGACGGCCCGCTCCCTGTTGCGGGGACTGTAGTAGGAGTTGTCAAACTGGAGGACGGCACATCCCGTCTGAACCATCAGCAGGATCATGCCGGCCATCAATCCGAAACATCGCCACGTCATACGCTTAATCCCCGTTTCCTTCACCATCGGCGCGTCGGTCATGTCACACGATTACCATTCGGGACGTTTCACAATCAGGTTCGCCGCCGTCATCTCGCGCGGGATCGGGAGGCCGAGCAACGCCAGCATGGTCGGCGCGATGTCGCACAGCTTGCCGGCGGGGAGGAGCTCCGTCCCCGGCGCGTCCTTCGCGACATAGATGCACTCGACGTCATTCAGCGTATGGCTGGTTTTCACCATGCCCGTCGTGTAATCCTTCATCTGCTCGGAGTTGCCGTGGTCCGCCGTGATCAGGATCTGCGCGTCCAGCTCAAGGAGACGCGTCAGCAGTTTGCCGATGCAGGTGTCGACGATCTCGACCGCGCGTTTGGCGGCATCGAAATCGCCCGTGTGGCCGACCATGTCGCCGTTCGCGAAGTTGACGACGATCATGCCATAGGGGTTGTTTTCCAGCCGGCGGAGCAGTTCGTCCGTCACGTTGTAGGCCTCCATCTCCGGATGGCTGGCGAAGGTCGCGGGGTCGAAACGGCTCGGGACATCCACCTGATCCTCGCCCTCGGAGGGTTTGGTGGATTTGCCGTTGAAGAAGCTGGTCACATGGCGGAACTTCTGCGTTTCGGCGAGGCGCAGCTGGCGGATGCCGGCGCGGGAGACGACTTCCCCGAGAAGGTTCTCCATTCCGCCGCCCGCGCCCATTGCGCCGAGCAGGTAGTCTTCGAACTCGTCCCAGTAGCGGGTGAAGCCGAGATACGTCACCTTCGGGCGCGCGGTGCGCTCGCCGGCGTAGTCGTCCATGACGAACGCCTGCGTGAGCTGGATGG
>DBXN01000051.1:52803-53395 GCA_002309585.1 Verrucomicrobia bacterium UBA1211 | reverse complement strand
AGCGGCGTCGCCCAGGAGGCCTCCGGTCCCTCCTCCGACTCGATCGGCAGCAGCTCCGACCACGTTTTCCCCTGATCCGTGCTGATCGTCGAGGCGACATGCTGGCCCTGCTGGCCCTCAAGTCCCTTACCCGTTGTCAGAACGCACACCCACTCCCCNNGTAGGCGTCACCACCACGTAGGGCTGGTCCACATAACTTAACGCGGGAATCCGCAATCCGTTGGAGATGTTCCGCGGATCAGCCGCCCGCACCGCCTGAATGTCCGCCGCCCATGCCGCGCAGGCACACGCCCACGCCATGCCAACCATCACAATCCGTTTCCGCAACATCGCTTCAATCCTCCCCACACAAAAAAACAGTCAATAGTATACGGGAAAAACCGAAACCGTTAAAAGCCTAAAACCCACGGATCGCATCCGCATTGAGCGCCCGGATCACCGCCATAGCCAACTCGACCGTTGCCTCATAATCCCGGTATGTGGCGATGCACTCGGGTCCATGGATATACCGGACCGGAACGCCCATGACGATTGACGGCGCACCGTTCAGCAATGTCTGGATGGCGGCGGCGTCATTCCCACCTCCTTCCCG
>DBXN01000051.1:30040-52789 GCA_002309585.1 Verrucomicrobia bacterium UBA1211 | reverse complement strand
GCCAGATCCAGCGCGAACCGCTGGAAACGGGGATTGCAGATCACGGTGGTGTCCATAAACCGCAGCATCGGTCCATGCTTCAACTTGGTCTGCATCATGTAGGCCTCGCCGAACGTGTCATCGGCGGGACATCCTTCAAGCACGATCGCCGCATCGGGTCGGATCCGGTTCACAGCCACTTTGCATCCCCGCTCCCCCACCTCCTCCTGGGCGGAGAGGGAGGCGACAAGATCCACCTCCAACGGCTCGTCCANNACCTCCGCCATTGCCGCGCAGCCGATCCGGCAGTCAAACGCCTTACCGAACATCACATCCCGTTCCCGGTCATAGCGGAAGCGCGTCGCCGCGACAACCGGCTCGCCAATCTGGATGCCGAACACCTCCTCCGCCTCCTGCGGAGAGGTCGCCCCGATGTCGATCGCCAAATCCCGCACCTCCGGTACTCCCCGCCGTTCCCTCTCCGCCGCGCTCATGAAGTGCGGCGGTTTCGCGGCGATACACCCCGGGATCCATTCCCTGAACCGATTCCGCACCAGCACGCGGGTCCCGGGCAGCGCAGCCGTGTTCCAATGGCCCAATCCCACAACGCGCAAGGTCCCCGTCGGCCGGATCGCCTGGACCATAAACCCCACCTCATCGCTGTGCGCGTCAAGCATCACAACCGGTTTGCCACCACCCTTCCCCTTATGGCGGATATAGAGATTGCGGAGCGAATCCTCCTCCAGATCACACACCCCCGATAACGCCTCTCGGATGATCGCCACCGTCTCATCCTCAAACCCACTCGGTCCCTTGGCGTTGGACAACGCCTCAATCAGCTCCAATTCCCTTTCCGTCATCATTCCCTCCATTTCTCTTCAGCCGACATCCCCACGTTTCACCGCTCTCCTGCCAACGCCAGACTCACTTCCCGCCCTGCGGGAGGGTGAAGACGGCGGTACCTGCGGCGGCAGTCGCATTGTAGGTGAAAACGCCCACACGATCGCCCCGGTACTGTCCCCAGGAGAGCGGGAAGCTCATCTCCGCCTGTGTAAAGGTTTGACCGTCGGCCGACCACGCGTAACGGGCGACGCCATCCAGCGACCAGGTTGTCCGGAGATAGACATCGCCGCTGACTTCGCCCAGATTCACGCTCTCCCGGTCCTTGTGGTAGATCAGGAGCCGCCCCTCCCAACGCACGACGCCGAACTCGCTTGCCGTACCGCCGAAATGGCAGATCCCGGCACGCTGGCCCTCGGCCATCGCGCCGACCGACACCTTGACCGTGAAGACATTCTCCCTGGTCCGCCACGCCCGTTTGGAAAAAACATTTCCCACCGTGAAGAAATCGCCGTACCGGAGCGGCGGAAAGGCATCCAACTCAAGGCGTTTCCCCGAAAGGCGGACCTTCTCCATGTTCGGGGAGTGGTTCCATTCCCACTCGGGTGAAAGGAAGCCGTCTCGGGCAACCGGATCCGGCGCTTTCGGAAAGGCGGCCGGCATCGGATGCCNNGGCATTGGATGCCGCCAAACCATGCGGCCGATGCCATCCTCGCCGGGTTCCCCGATGACAGGCCAGCCGTCAAGCCAGGTCACCGGAAGCAGGCTCGCGATGCGCCCACTCCAGTCACCGTGTCCGTGATGGGTAAGAAAGAACCACTTGCCAAGGGCATCCTGAAGATAGCCGCCCTGATTCGGTTCGTTCCACTCCCGTTGGGGATGCGAGAGGATGCGGCGTTCGGTATACGGTCCCATCGGTGACCGACCGCGCTGCATCATGAGCCGGCGGCCGCCGCCGGCCACTTCGCTGAAGAGATGGTAATACATGCCGTTGAACCGATAGAGCTTGTTCGCCTCGCGCCCCGAGCCCTCGTTGACGAGCACCCCGCTTCCCGGCACAACATCCAGCGCATCGTCCGTCATGCGGAAGATGTAGGTCTTGTAGTTGTCGCTGAAGTGCGTCGCGGCGAAATAGTTCTTCCCGTCTTCGTCAAAAAGCGGGCAACAGTCATCCCAACCGCCACCGATGGACATCCGTTTCGGTTTGCTCCACGGTCCCGCCGCACGATCCGCCGTACAGACGAACATCCCCTCATCCGGACAGCCGAAGTAGACGTGGAAACGCCCGCCTTTCACGCGGATCGCCCCGGCCCACACGCCACGGCCATAGCGGTTCATTCGCTCCCAGGAAAACTCCGGACCGAGATCCGCCGCATCCGCCACCACATGGCCGATGATCCGCCATGTCACCATGTCGGTTGACGCCAAAACGGCCATCCCCGGCGAGAGTTGCATCGTGCTGGTAATCGCATAGTGGCACTCCTCATGCGTAATGCAGTCGATATCGCTGAAATCGGCGGGGAGAACGGGATTGGCGTATGTGCCGTCGCCCAAATCTCCCCATTCGCGCCAATCCCCCCAGGCCGGCAGCCGTTCGGGCGCGGGCTCGATAATCGCGGCCCAGCCGCCATTCTCCGCCGCTTCGACAGCGAGCGCATCCCCCGCGTCCATCGTGAGCCGCTCACATGCGACGGGCGCGCGGGGGGTAGCGGCGGCCGGGTCGGCATCGCGGAAGAGACGCACCGTTTGGCGTCCGGTGCCGGTGAAGGCGAGCGGAACGGTGAACGTGCGGCGTTCGAGCGCGTTGAGGCACCCGACAAACCACTTCCGTCCCACCCGCCGCGCCACCACCGCGTAGGCGCCGATCTTCCCTTGAAGGAAGCGCGTCTCATCGAAGGCGCAGGGGATTTCGCGCCAGAAGGCGAGCGCGGGATCCCGCTCGTCAATTTGGTCCGGACGCTGGTACCAAAAGAGAAACTGTAAACCGCTGGTGTATACGCAGGGCATGGCGAGCTGGTGGGCAAGGGTGTTTTTGACGCGCCCAAACGTCCAGCAGGGCGTGTAATCGCCGGGACCGTCCAGGAAGCGCGTATAGACGAGCGCTGCATTATGGCTCGCGACCGGCATCTCCTCGTTACCCCGGATCCCCTCGACGGTAAGGACGTTCGGGAAGGTGGTCTGGAGTCCCGCCAGACGGAACTCGTCGTGGATGTCCACCACCAGCTTTCGTTCCGCACACATCCGGATCCACTCCACCGTAAGCCGCCGCCACCGCTGCGAACCGACATTCACGAAACCCAGCTTCACCCCCGCGACACCCCATGCAACAAGACGGTCAAAGATCGCCGCCGCATTCTTCTTAAGCGGTTCGCGGTTGACGTAAAGGATGACGCCCACATCCTTGGACTTGGCGTATGCCACAACTTCGGGAACATCCAGACGGTCACCCTTGGCGATCTTCTCGGGCGCGAGGCCGTCCTTTAAAGGATCCCCGCGCCGTTCATCGCCATACCACCCGCTGTCGAGTTCGATGTAGGCGAAACCGTTACGTGCCGCGAAATCGGCACACCGCTTGGCATCATCGGTCGTCAACCGGGAAACGCGCAGAACTTTCCCCGGCTTGACCCATCCCGTATCGGCGATTCGGGACGGCTCATTCAGCGCCTTCAGAAACGCCGGCTGCGTTTCAGCGAGGGCTGAGGGATCGCGCGCGACATGAATGTACCGCCACGGGGTGACGTAGGGAAGGCGTACCGTCGCCGCGCCTTCCAACAACGTCTTCACCGTCCCCGGACGCGGTCCTCGCGCGAAGCGCGTCCGCGCGTAGTCCAACACGCCGGCGTCGCCCAAAACCGCCGTCCAGCCACCGCCTTCGATGACCAGCGGAGACTCCGCCGTACCGGGGAAAACGAGCGAATAGTTGCGGCCTCGGCCCTCGTTGTCCTTACGGGATTGATCGGGCATCGGCGCAACCGTATCGATGGTGGAAAGCGTTTTCGGAAGATATTCGCCCTGCGCATGACTCACCGGCCAACAGCGAAGGTCCTCGCCGAAATCAAACAGCCACTCCTCGTTTTCAACCGTCCGCTCGCCTGTTCCCCCGTAGTGGATGCGCCACGCCACGCCGCCAACGAGGTTCGTCGTTTCGACCCTCGCATCCGCGCCGACTTCAGGCGGCGTAACCGAACACACCTTTGTCCCGTCCGGCGACACGACGGTCATCGCCGCCGCCAACAACACAGCATACATGATTTACCCCGTCTGTTTCTCCGCTACGCGGACGATCCGAACCGACCGAGATGCGACGGGACGGATCAACAGAGTCCGCGCCACTCCATGAACTGCTTGGTGACCGCGCCTTCGTGATGATCGAAAAAGAGGCTCTTCCCCGTATCAAGCGCCTCAATCGCCGCCATCTCGGTCGGTGACAACGCGAAATCGAAGATCGCGAGATTCTCCTGCATCCGTTCGACATGGGTTGATTTGGGGATCACGATAATCCCATTCTGGTGCAGGAACCGAAGCGCGACCTGCGCCACGGATTTGCCGTGCGCCACACCAATTTCAGACAGGACGGGGTTCGAGAAGAAATTGTTGCGTCCCTCGGCGAACGGACCCCATGACATCGGACGGCATCCGAGCTCGTCCAGGAAGGGCCGCAAACCGCGCTTCTGGTCGAAAACATGCATCTCCATCTGGTCCACCATCGGCACGATCTCATTGTTGGCGGCCAGATCAACCACATGGTCGGCGAAGAAATTGCTCACTCCGATCGCACGAACCTTGCCCGCCCGGTACGCGGCCTCCAACGCGCGCCACGCCCCGTACCGGTCGCAGAACGGCTGATGCAGCAACATCAGGTCGATGTAATCCGTCTGGAGTTTACGGAGACTCTCATCAATCGAATCCGCCGTTTTCGTCTCACCATAACGTGAGAGCCAGACCTTAGAGACGATGAAGATCTCATCCCGACGGATCCCGCTCTTCGCAACGGCGGCCCCCACACCCTCTTCATTGCAATAGACCTGAGCGGTGTCAATCAACCGGTAACCCACCCGCAGCGCATCGCCCACACAACGTTCGGTCTCCTGCGGATCGATCTGATAGACCCCATAACCGAGCATCGGCATCTCAACACCATTGGCGAGTTTCAAAGTTGGAATCGCATTCTCCATAACCCATCTCCTTTTGTTTAAGCCCCGTCGTCGAGAACCGGATGGACATCCGACCTTCGACAACCTCATCCCTTAACCGTTGTCCCCCACTCCCGCACGCACGCGGAGAGAAGGTGCGGCGGCACTCTCGTCCGTCTTCACTCGCCGTTCCCGAAGAAGAGGTATCCGCCCGTCCAGGCGGGAACCGGAGGTAACGTGACAAGAGCGTCACCGCCCTCACGCGTGAGAGTCAAAGCGACGTCCTCCGCATCGAACGATGCCCACACGGCACGCGTCACCCCTGCGGGGATGCCGCGCAACCGCATCTTTACGGGCGGCGTCACGCCAACGGAACCGTTGATCAAGACAACCGATGCAAGTGTCCCGTCCGGACGGACACGCGGCTGAACGAATGACCGGGTGGGCGTTTCCAAGAGAACGGGTGACTTACCGTGCGAGGCCCAGTCCGCAAGCCTGTGCAATTGCACCACACGGTCGCCCGAGGCGATTTTGAGCGCACCCGTGAAGGCGTCATGCCCGAACACAACGCGTCGCAGCCCCTTTGGGTCCTCGAACATCACAACGGCGGACTCGCGCCAAAACGTGGAATTGGCATCGCTGTAGTAACCCGAAACGGACTTCGCGCCGGCGACCGGAGCGAGGAAAAACGCCTTCCCCGAAACGGGTGTTTCGCGCGCCTTGAACCCGGCGTTGACGGGATCGTCCAGAAAGCGTTCGCGCAGATTGCCGCCGATCCCCTCGCATCCGGCGATCCCGATCGCCGCGCCATGCCCGGCCTTGAAGAGTACCTCCGTCGCACCGCCGTCGATGAGAAGGTCCTCTGAAAGCAGTCCCGCCACCGCATCGCTCCCCCGATCGACCGCCGTCTGCGCCACACTCACCGTCACGATCCGGGCGAGATCGGAACGCGCCCCCCGTATAAGGGGCTTGAGCGGTAACGAACCGGTCAACAACGCGCTTGCCGGTTCGCCCGAAACGCCATAACCGCATCGTTTCGCGCCCGCGCTCACCGCGACATAATGCTTCAGCATCGCGACGTTCTTCGCAAGCGGCGCAAGGATCTCCTCGCCGTACCATTCCGGCGTCTCGAACCCGGCATCGATGACGAGCGCGGAGAGGGCGTTCATGCCCTGCGAGAGGCCTTCCAGTGCCTCAAGTAACACGCCTCGCCCCGTACGGCACCCAAAGGAACGCGGGCAACTTTCGATCTCCGGACAGATGCGGTCGATGAAGGGAAGCGGCCCGATGGTATCGATCTGGCGGGCAAGGTAATACGCCTTGTCGATCTGGCTGCGCGGATCATGGTCAAAGTAGGCCCCGGCCCCAGGGCGCATCCCGACGGGAAGTCCCGTTGTGGCATGGCAAGCCTCGTAAAGCATCCGATGTTCCGGGTAACAGGCACCCGGCTGCTGCTGGCACATGCGCGTGGCCGGTGACGCGGCATGAACCGCTTCGCCGATGATCCGTACGAGATCAGCCTCACCCTCAAAGGCGAACGCACGCCAGCGCGCGGCGAACGCGGCATCTTTCTTTTTTTCCGCGACAAGCATCTCGCGCGTCCACGCGCGGGGAGTGGCCTCATGCGCCCGCTCCGCCTCCTTTTTCGCGAAGGCCGCGATACAGTAATCACAGTGGCAACCGAAGCCGGGACCGCCGTGGTTGATGACGCGGATGTCGTCATCGACCCAGACGGCATACGGTTTGATCGCGGCGGCGTAGAGAGATGCCAACTCCCGCATGTAGGCGAGAAAACCCGGTGCGCGGAAGCAGTTGAGCGACTTCGCCGTGGCGCCGTTCTCTGAGACATAAGTCTGCCAGACGATTCCCGAGTTGTCCGCGTAGTATGTAAAGGCATCGCCATGACCGATGGTGGACTGCACCTGCAAAGAGGGAAGGATGCCAATCTTGCGCAGCTCTTCGGCGGCGGCGGCCAGCCTTTGGGCACTCGCCCGGTGTTCCTCCATCTTCGGGAAACAGATTCCCGTGGAGAACCACACCTCATCCACCGCCTCCCGGTGTTTCGTGAAGGCGGCCAGCGTCTCTTTCCAAACCTCCTGCCGGTCGGTCTGCGGCTTCCTGAGGCGGATCGCCGAGAATGGAACGGCGTCATCCGCCGCACACGCCGTCACACCGGCCGCCAAGACCGCACATGCGGCAAGCGCTTTCAATCCCATTTCACCCATCTTACCCAACCGTCCTTTCAACTGACGAGCAATCCCACGGAACACAACTAAAGGTTAAGTCCGATGTCGAGCGGAATTATCGCCGTGCCGTTTTCTGAAAAACAGCCGTATGCGACACCTTTACTTCACTTCAGCGAAAGTCTCCCGAGAGACGCCATCCGTCCCCTTCCACGTGAGCCTGTAACGCCCCCGAAAGCCGCGAAACGACACCTTGCCGTCCTTGGCCGTGACAGTCACCTTCGTTTTCCATGCGCGATTGATCAGATCGTCCATCGCGGAATAGGCGGCCTTCGGTCTCATTTCGCGCGTGAAAAGCCCACTCAACGACGGCTCGCCGGGAAGCCCGCAGCCGTCCACAACGTTCCACCAGGTGATCCCGTCCATCTTCTCAACCGCGAACCACGCACGGTAGAGGTTATGCAGGATAATTGCCTGAACCATCTCCCCCTTCGGAGTCCGGTCGGGCGCGGTGATGGTGATCTCGGAGAGGTGGATCGGAAGCCCCGCGCGCGACAGCAACGCAAAACGCTTCGCGATGCCATCGGGATTCAGCGTCCCCGAACCGCCACCCTTCGCAAGCGTGACGCTCGACTGGGGATTCATGAGATGCATCTGCGAGCCGATCATTGAAACCTTCGCGCCGTTCGCCCGAAGATCCCTCACCTGCGCGAGATAGGCCTCGGACATATTGAAATCGTTGATGGAAAGCATGGCGGTATCGGGCAGGTACTTCCGCGCCCAGACAAACGCCTTGAACGCATAATCGGCCGGCATCAACGAGCAGCAGAACCTGCCGTATCGCGATGCGTCAAAGGGCCTGCCGCGCACGGCCTTACCGCCGAACTGCTCGAAATCGAGCGACGATTCGTTCACGACATCCCACGAATCGACGCGGGAACCGAACCGTTTGGCAATATCGCGGACATGGCTCTCGTACTTCGTCTCAAGGTTCTTGATAAATGTCGGCACAAGCGCGGCGACCTCCTCCTCGGTAAGCTTGCCGTAAACCTTCTTCCACGCCGAATCGAGCAACCGCTTGTTGCCGTCCCGTTTCTGCTCGGCGATCGAAAACCGCTCCTGATCGCCGGGACGCGGGAACTTGACACCGCTCGCCTTTTCAAGCGCGGCCTTCTCCGCGGCCGGACAAAGATCGAACCAGAGCCACGGCGGAAGATGCTGGAAAGCGTTCGCCCACACGAGCGGATGGCCGTGGATCCGGATGCGGGTTCGCCGCGCGCGAAGGAAATCGATAATCGGGCCTGGCGGGGGCCGGCGCCAGTGCGGCTGGCGCTCCGGCTCGCGGCAGGTGTTCCAAAAACGCTCTGAATCCTTCTCCGACGCATCAAACCGCACCGTACCCGGTCGCGGCTCGTAGGCGCGCCAATAGAACGGGACGGTCGCCGAATTGAAAAGGGTGTCCCATAACGCCTGATAGCGCGCGTTCCTGTCCTTCCCGCCAAGCTGCCCGAAGTTAAAGATTGACGCGCCGAAGTGAAAGGCGTGGTCAAGCTGCTCCACCGTCACCTCCGCGCCATCCCCCGCATCAACCGCAACCGTCGCATCCGCCTTGCGGTAACGTTCGATGTCAGCATCGATCTTCGCCTGGGCAGAGCCGTTCCAGATCTTCCAGTAGGCATCCGACATGACCGACCTGTCGAGGTCGAATCCGGCTAACGCCTGGGGTGCGAGAACAAGCGCAAGACACGCGGCAACCACACGGGAAACGCCGTTTGACACGGGCATGGCCTTCGTGTTTGCGTTCAAACTATTCATCACAATCGGTTCCCTTCCCTCTTCCGCGCGGAATTGCACGTTCCGGTCATCCGGGCAGGCACAACCCGCCGTCAACCATGATCGTCGCGCCGGTGATGTAGCTTCCAGCATCCGACGCGAGAAGCAGGGCCGCACCTGCCGCATCCTCCGGCATCGCGTAACGGTGCATCGGGATAGCCGCCGTCACCTTCGGCCCGTACACGGGATCCGCGAGGCACTCCTTGTTCCGGTCCGTGTAGAAGACCCCCGGACTCAAATTATTGACGGTGATCCCTTCAGCGGCAACCTGCCTGGCGATACCGCGCACCAGATTTTCCTGCGCCGATTTGGTCGCCGCATAGACGCACATATCGGGATGCGGACGGCGTTCATTGACCGAGCCGAGAACGATCAGCCGGCCCCATCCCTGCCGCTTCATTTTCGGGTAGCACCGCTGGAACATCCGCAGCGTCGCAAGAAAGTTGACCTGCAGTTCCTTTCTGGCCTCGTCCATCGGAAACTGCGTCCACGGGACCTTGGCCTGGATCGAGGCATTCGCCACAAGAATATCGGGCAGAGATCCGCCCCGTTCCAGCGCGTCGAAAAACACTTCAATGGCGGCGGGATCGGAAAGATCACAGACCTTCGTATTGTGGCGGATCACCTTCGCGCCGTACTCCTCAAACGCATCGCCGATCGCTTTGCCGATCCCCCGCGTGGAACCGGTGACCAGCGCCGTCTTGCCCGACAGATCAAATTTCTCCTTGAACATTTCCATTTCCTTTTCTCTCCGTCTTTCCACCGTGAAATCACTCAAGAGGCATCGCCACATATCCCCACGACCCGAATCGGCATGCGCCGTCGTCACCCAGGGAAAAGCGCTCGGAAAGAATCGGCCGGACAGCCGCCTTCAGCGAAACTCCCGTTGGAACGAACGCCACATCTTGATCCGTCAAATTCGCCGCCACAAACACGGCATCGCCGTCCGTACGGCGCACAAACGCCACAACGCCCTTGAGCTCGCCGTCCGTCACCCACTCTTGCGAACCATCGGCGAACACCTTCCGCTCATGACGCATCTTTGAGAGGGCTCGGATGAGCGCGAGGCGTTTCTGTCCGGCGGGCTGCAACGCGCGCGCCCAATCGACAGTCTTGCGGGCGCGGCCGATGTCTTCCACCGGCGCAAAAAAGGTATTGAGCGCGTTATCGGCGATCTCGTTGCCATTGAAGACGAGCGGCAGGCCACGCCGCAGGAAGGTGAGCACGAAGGCCGCATTTCCCGCCTCAACGGGATGAACACGGTCAAAGCGGTTTTCCCAATCGTCCGCCGCCGTGTCATGGTTGTCCATGAAACAGAACATGAGCGCCCCCTCCGGGATACCCGCCTCGTAGGCGCGCACCCCCGGCATCTTCTCGGCGAGCGTCTTGTTCTTCGCGCTCCGCTGCCCGGGCAGGGAAGGGGTAAGAAAGTTGCGGATCGAGAAGCTCCACGGCCAGTCATAGCAGGCGTCGAACGCCTTTTCGAGCCACTCGGACTTGCTCCCCTCGTTGATCATCACAAGATCGGGCTTCACCTTCTGGCAGACGGTCACAGCCTCCACCCAGAAGTCGATCGGCACCTCATCGCCCACATCGCAGCGGAAACCGTCACATCCGAGGCGTATCCAGTGGAGCATCGAGTCAATGAGATACTTGCGCACATCCTTCGAGGCGAAGTTCACATACGGGAAACGCCAGCGCGTCGTCCGTACCGTCCCGTCCTCGTTCTTCTGGAAGGCATCGGGGAAAAGATCCTTCAGTACATTGTTCGGCCCACAATGGAGATAAACAAGGTCCATGTACACCTTCATGCCGAGCGCGTGGGCTTTGTCGTTGAATGCCTTGAAGGCGGCATCATTGCCGTATTCGGGGTCGATTCTGTCATAGTTCGAGATGCGGTACGGATTCTTGGGCGTATAGTAGCCGCTCTTGATCTGTCGCGGACTCCAACCCGTCTCGTCCATGTCGCGGTCCATCTCCACAAACGGGGAGAGATACACCACATCCACACCCGCGGACCGCACATGTTCCAGCATCTCCGTCGCGGCCTTAAAGTTGCCGTCGCGCGTGAAGTTGCGCAGAACAATCTGATAGACCACAGCGTGTTTCAGGTATTCGGGCGTCGGCCGCATCGCGCCGAAAGCGGCACCCACAGCGACACACCAGAGAAGAATCACTTTCATCCGCACCGTCATATCATCCCCCTCAACTCCAACGGCGGTCATTCGCCCACTCCCTGTCCCATTCGTCCGTTGGGCTCCACGGCTCCGGGAAGTCCGGACAGGCGTGTTCCGCGATCAGTTTCTCATTCAGTTCGCCGATGCCGAGACCGGGCGCGTCCGGCACCTTGATGAAGCCGCCCTCATACACGAGCGGGGGGGTCACCAGATTGCCCCACCACGGCACATCGACGGAATGCAGTTCGAGTGACATGAAGTTCCGCGTCGCCGCCGCCACATGCACCGCCGCCATGCAGGCGACGGGAGACTCCGCCATGTGGATATTCATCTGTACCCCGTACGCCTCAGCCATATCGCCGACCTTCTTCGTTTCCAGAATCCCGCCCGCCGTCAGAACGTCAGGATGGATCACCGCCAGCGCACCCGATTCGAGCAACGGCTTAAAATTCTCTTTGAGGTAGATGTCCTCGCCCGTGCCGAGCGGCGTGGCGGTCGCGGCATGAAGCCGCTTCCATGCGCCGGTATCCTGCCACGGCAGCACATCTTCCGCCCACGAGAGATGATACTTCTCAAGCCGGCGCAACAGCAGCACGGCATCCTCGTAAGGGATATGCCCCAGATGGTCAATCGCGATCGGAACCTCCCAGCCGACCACCTCGCGCACATCGGCCATGTACTTCTCCAGATAATCCAACCCCTTCTCGGTGATGTGGATGCCGGTGAAGGGATGCGCCGTATTGAAGAGGTCGTACGCCTCGCCGCGCATCGCGCGCGGATCGATCGAGCCATGCGGCGTTTGGACGACATGCTTCATCCGTTTCATGTAATCAAGGTAACCCAAAGGAGCGATGAGCGCATCTTTGACGTTCATCAACAGCTCGATCCCGAGATCCATCTTGAGAAACGTGAACCCCATCGCCATGCGCGCCTTCAGCGCCGCACCCATGTCGCGTCCGCCCCCTTCGGAGTCCGTGTCGCAGTAACAGCGAACCGAATCCCGCCATTTGCCGCCGAGGAGTTGCCACACCGGCACCCCCCACGCCTTGCCGCAGAGATCCCAGCACGCCACCTCAACCGCGCAAACACCGCCGGCCTGCCGCGAATCGCCGCCAAACTGCTTGATCCGCCGGAACACCTTCTCGACATTGCAGGGATTCTCGCCGAGGATACGGCTCTTGAGCATCGCGGCATACGTACGGCTGGAAGCATCGCGCACTTCGCCATAACCCACAAGACCCTGATTCGTGCAGAGTTTGACCAGTGTGCAACGCTTCGGCGCACCATCAATATCCGCAAAGCGCATATCGGTGATCTTCAGGGTCGATGGATCGATCGTCGCAATATTCATGGTTCACTTCCCCAGCCGGACGGCCGCCTGGCAGGCGGGGCCAAGAACCAGCTCATACCCGTTGTCCGTCAGCTTTCCGATGCCGGGTTTCCGCGCATAGCGGCAACCGATCTCAAAACCGTTAGGCACAAGCGTCTCCTCGGCGGCGATCGTCCCGCGCCCACCGGTCGGAATGCGGAACGAACGGGATTCCGTGGTGGAGAAGTTGTAGAACGTCACATACCGCGTGCCATCCGCCGCATCGGTCACAAAGGCATCGGCGGGCAGATCGGGAATCGCCGCCGGCACTCCGCCCACATGCCCCTTTGCCAAGCGCATCGCCTCGCCAATCGACGTGAGATGGCTTTCAAACGGCGTCACGTTGATCGCCTGCTCGTTGACCGCCTGAAAATAGCAGACGTATTTGAGGCCGCACGCTTCCCAGTTTCGCATCAGGTTGCCGAGCATCTTCGCGGCGTAAAGCCCCTCCATGATCCCCTCCTCGTGGTACCAGGTATACCAGATGTTCCACTCGTCATAAGAGATGCCGATCTCCTTTGGAAGCCGCTTGCGGAATTTCAGCAATGCTTCGAGTGCCTCATCCGTACGCTTCGACATCGTCGCATAGAGCGCAGCGGTCCGCTCGGGCGTAGAGAAGTCGAAGATGCCGGGATTGTCGTAACGGTGGTACGAGATGACCGGCGCAAGATCGGAAAGCGCTTTCGCGGACTTATCGATCCAATCCTGCCCGCACCACGGATAGGGACCGGAAGAGGTGATCACAAGCGAGGGATCGACCTTGAGCATCGCCTCGGCATGGGGACGGACCATCTCGGCGTAACCGGCAGGACCTTTCGGTCCCTCCATGTGCCCGTAGCCCATCTCGTTGCCGAGCGACCACAGCTTCACGCGTCCCTTGCACGCCTCCACCCATTCGGCGGAGTCCTGCGGACTTTCCCAAGCGGCGTTGATCGTGAAGAACGGCTTCGCGCCGATCTTCTCGCAGAGCGCGAGCACGTCTTCCATCGCGATGTCGTTCTGGTCGTAGCCGAGGTTGTGGGGCTGGGTTTCAATCTCAGTGTAACTCTGAAGCGGCGCGCGTTCATCCGGATCAGCGATGGCATATCCGTCGCGCCAGCGGTACTCTCCCGCGAAATTTCCGCCGGGCCAGCGGATGATGGATGCGCCGATCTCGCGAAGGTTCTCCACCACATCCGCGCGCATGCCGTGGAAGTTATCCTCCGGCAACACCGACACCGCGCCGACAATACAGTAATGACGGCCTTTCACACCGATGGAGATCGTTGCCATCGTATCCTTATCCAGTGTGAAGTCTAAGGCGATACGCGCCCACGCCGTGTTGGGCTTCGTGTTCACGGTGAAGGTTCGCTCGGCAAGAATCCTGTCGCCGTCGGCCACCCGCAGGACCATCGGCGTGTCCTCCTGATGATAGGAACGCACCACGGCCCTGAATGTGTGTTTCACACCCCCGCGGATGCCGATCTTGTCCTGGCGGATGCCGGCTTCGCCCGCCTCCACGAGAGAACCGATCACCTGAGAGTGGATTTCGTTTTGGCGGAACATCTTGCTTTTTGCGGCGTGGCGCGTGCAAGCCATATTCGAATGGTCATACAGGGCATGGGTACCGTAGGCTTCCCACATCATCGCGACACCCCGGCGGTCAGGCTTACCCGCGAACTTGCGGTTCCGCACGAGCTGCGCCGAAAGCCCGCCCTGCAACGCCGACCGTGTGTGTTCCAGATTCTGACCGAATAACTCAGTCGGGATCGGCTCCGCCGCAACCGCCGACCATGCCAGAATCGCTGCCGCCGGAAGACAGACCAGCGCATGTTGAGAACCCAATCCCCTTTTCACTTTTCCCCTCATCGTCTTATTCCTTCCTCGTTTACCTCACCTGATTGAGCGAAAGCCGCAACGGCACGCAAAGGGAGTACCGGCTTCTCGACACCCAATCCCATCGTCAAACCGCATTTTATTTACCACAACCAACTTCCCTCATCAAGCGAAAGTTGAGGAACCTTCTGAAAGTACCACCCCACCATCAATCGTTGAGCGCGGAAGGTGAAGGGCAGCGGCAACTGTTGCCTATGTCGCCAATATTCAATGTCAAATTGAGAACGGGCAACATTCCCATTCCCTTAACCTTTTAATCTTCCCTTACCTACTGCCGCCGGTTCTGCAAGCTCTCCACCAAGGCCCGCATCGGCTCGGTCGGACCGGGCAACGCCTCGAGTGCCGCAACAGCAGCGGCCGTATGGCGTTCCGCCCAGGCGCGGGCCTCGTCAGGTGTCATGAGATCGAGACAGCTCAGTTCGGGCCGGGCATCCGCCTTCGCCGTGGCGGCGTCCAGAAGATCGTCCTGAATCTGGAAGGCGAACCCCAGATGATCGGCATAGGCGGAAAGGGCATTCAGTTGCGCCACGTCCGCTCCAGCCGCGATCCCGCCCAGCCGGCAGGCGGCCTTGAAGAGATCGGCCGTCTTGTGCTGGAACACCGACTCAATTCCCTCCCGCGTGGGATGGCCGTCGTACTGGATATCCTCGACCTGACCGCCGATCACCCCCAACGCCCCGGCCGCGCACGCCAACTCCCCCACCAGCGCCGCGGTCACGCCGACCCGGGATTCGGGGAAGGTTGCCAACCACTCGAAGGCGAGCGTCAGAAGCGCGTCACCCGCCAACACGCCGATCCCCTCGCCGAAACGGTACCAGACCGTCGGCTGGCCACGCCGGAGGGTATCATTGTCCATACAGGGCAGATCGTCGTGCACCAACGTATAGTTGTGGAGGATCTCCACCGCGCAGGCGACGGGCATCACTGGCTCGGAATCGCCCCCGACACTCTCCGCCGCAGCCAAACAGAGGATCGGCCGCAGCCGTTTCCCACCCGCCTTCAGGGCATGGGCCATCGCATCGGCAAGCGGCTGCCGACAGCGGTTTCCGTCCGGCAACGCCGCGAACAACGCCGCCTCGATCCGCTGTTTCCGTTCCGCCAGATAGGCGTTCAAATCAAAAGCCATCGCTATTCCCTGTTTCCTGCAACCCATTCCCGCGGAAACGCGGGCGGGGGATATCAGATTCCGTTCAGCGTTTCCAGCCACGCCTCTTCCGTCTCGGGTTGCTCTTTGGGAACAACCAGAGAAAGCGACATCGCATCGGGCGTGAACAGCTCATTCGCCATCGCCAAGACATCCTCGGCCTTCACCCGCGCGTAATCATCCAAACGGGTCTGGATGTCGGGCAGGGTCCGGGTGTAGAGATAGTGCTCGCCCAGACGGATCAGCTGGTTCATGGGTGATTCCAATGAAAGCCGCGCCCCGCCGATCAGATACTCCTTCGCCCGCTTCAACTCGCTTGAGCCGACGGTTTTGGTCTTGATCCGCCGCAATTCAGAAGCGATCAGACGTAACGCCGAAGCGGTCTTACGGGAATCCGTCCCGGTCGAGAAGGCGATAAAGCCCGTCTCCTCGAAGAGTTGCGTCACCGCGCTGATCGAATAGCACAGGCCACGCCGCTCACGGACCTTTTGGAAGAGCCGCGAGCTCATGTTGTCGCCCAGCAGGCAGCGCAGTACGTAGGCGACCGCGCGGCGATATCCCTCCTCCTGCCAGCCGAACATCCGGAACCCGAAGATCGACTGCGTCTGGGCCACCTCACGGCGGGTCAGGGAGACCTGTCCGATCGGCGTCTTTTCGGTCACCTTCCGGAAGGTCGGAACCCGCGCGGAGGGCATCGCGCCGAGCGTCCGCTCGACCGCCGCCACGCACGCCGCATGGTCAACATGGCCGGAAAAGGCGAAGACCGTCGCGCCCGGCACATAATGGGACTGCTTGTACGCCAGAAGCGTCTGGGGGGTCATCGCCATGAGTGTCTTTTCGGAGCCCGACAGCGGCGCCCCGAGCGGATGGTTCTTGAAGATGATCTTCTCGAAGTTCTCCTGGCACACCTGCGCCGGCTGATCATCATACATCTTGATCTCTTCCAAAATCACATCGCGTTCGCGCGCGAATTCGGTGGGATCGATCACCGCGTGCAGATACATGTCGCTGAGGATGTCCACGCCCAGCGTCAGATACTCATGCGGCATCCGCAGGAAGAAACAGGTGTCATCCGCGCCGGTATAGGCGTTCATCGCCCCGCCGCGCCCCTCGATCGCCTGGGTGATCTCCAACGCCGACCGGCGCTTCGTCCCCTTGAAGAGCATGTGCTCNNTGCGCCGCCGTCTCGTAGCGGCCGCCGGTCCCGACAAAGATTCCCATCGCGACGCACTGCGACTGTTCGATCGGTGAGGTTACCACCGCAAGGCCGTTTGACAGAACCGTCGCCTTGCACTGCCCCATCAGATTGTAACGCATCCGTTTTCTCCGTTTCTACTCCGCGAACACGGCATGGAGTTTTTCCAATTTCGCGATCGTCGCCAACAGCTCTTCACGCTTCGCGCGCTGCTGCTCGACCACGGCGGCGGGCGCCTTCGCGACGAACCCGGCGTTGTTCAGCTTCGCCTCAACGCCCTTCAGGAACCCGCGCGCCTTGTCCAGCTCGCCCTTGACCCGTGCCGCCTCGGCCTTGATATCGACCAACCCTTCCAGCGGCAGATAGATCGTGCCCAACCGGCAGAGGGTTCCCGGCATCGCCTTCTCCTCGCCGCCGCTGACGATATCGAGCGGTTCGGCGCGGAGCAGGGTCTTCAGCGCGTCGCGGTCACCCGCCAGCTTCTCCGCCACGGCGGCATCCGCCGCATGGATCACATAGTGCGCCGGCTTGGAGGGCGAGATGTTGTATTCGGAACGGAGCGCACGGCCCGCCGTGATCAATTCCCGCTTCGCCTCCACATAGGNNGGCGACCTCATCGGAAAGACCCCATGCGGCCCGGTCGGCATCGGAGAAAGCCTCCGGCCACGGCGCCTTCATAATGGAATCGCCCTCCCCGCCGAAGCCCATCTGATGCCACAGCTCCTCGGTGATGAACGGCATGTAGGGATGAAGCATCCGGAGGGCGCGGCTGAAGACATTGGCCAGGATCGCCAGAATCTGATCGCGCCGGGCGGCATCCTCGCCCGAAAGTCCCGTCTTGGCGTACTCCAGATACCAGTCGCAGAAGTCGGTCCAGATGAAGTCGTAGATCGCCAGCGCGCCGTCCTGGATCCTGTATTTCTCCAGCATCGCGGTGATCTTGTCGGCGGTACGGCCGCAGGCGAGCAACAGGTGGCGGTCGTCATCCGTCAGCAACGCGGGATCCAGCGTCAGGCCGCCGGTGGCGTAACGGCCGAAATCGAATCCCTCCGCCTTCTCCGCCTGCATCTGGATAAAGCGGGCGGCGTTCCAGATCTTCGTGCCGAAGTTCCGCCCGATCTCGAACTTCTCCATGCTCACGCGGCTATCGACCTCCAGCGAGGTGATCAGGGCGAGCGAGAAACGGAGCGCGTCCGCGCTGTATTTCTCGATGATCTCCAACGGATCAAGCGAGTTTCCGAGCGACTTCGACATCTTGCGCCCCTTGTCGTCACGCACGATGCCGTGGATCACGACATTGCGGAACGGGGCGCGGTTCATGAAGGCGAATCCCGCCATGATCATCCGCGCAACCCAGAAGAAGATGATATCGGGTGCGGTCACCAGATCGGTAGTGGGATAATAGAAGTTCAGATCGTCAGTCCGCTCAGGCCAACCCAACGTCGTGAAGGGCCACAACCAGGAGGAGAACCAGGTATCGAGCACATCTTCGTCGCGCACGAGCGCATCTGCCGTGAGCGAGGCGTCACCGGTCTTCTCCCGGGCCATCGCCAGCGCCTTCTCAGGTGTCTCGGCGACCACAAACGCCCGTTCCCCGTCCGCATCGGGCGCACCGTAGTAGTAGGCCGGAATCCGGTGTCCCCACCAGATCTGGCGCGAGATACACCAGTCGCGGATATTCTCCATCCAGTTGAAGTAGAGGTTTTCCCACCGTTTCGGATGGAAGGTGATGGTTCCGTCCTTGACCGCCTGAACCGCCGGAACGGCGAGGGGGGCCATCTTGACGAACCACTGTTTGGAAAGCCGCGACTCGATGACCGTATGGCACCGGTAGCAATGCCCGACCTGGTTGTCGTAATCCTCGATGTGGTCGAGATACCCACCCTTTTCGAGATCGGCGATGATCGCCTCGCGGCAGGCGAACCGGTCCATCCCCTCGTAGCCGGAGAGCGCGTTCATCGTGCCGTTGCCGTTCATCACGTTGATCTCTTCGAGGTTGTGCCGCTTCCCGACCTGGAAGTCGTTGGGGTCATGCGCCGGGGTGATCTTCACGATACCGGTACCGAACTCCTTCTCCACATAATCGTCCGTCACCACCGGGATGGTGCGTCCGGTCAACGGCAGCACAACCTGCTTGCCATGGAGATGGGCATACCGCTCATCCTTGGGATTAACGGCCACGGCAGTGTCGCCGGGCAGGGTCTCGGGACGGGTCGTCGCCACCATGATGTAGTCTTCGTAGGGCTTCGCGTCCAGGGCGCGCAACCGATCCTCCCGTCCCACCACGGGATACCGAATGTACCACAGGTGCCCGTGGTTCGGTTCGTGCTCCACCTCGTCATCCGCCAGCGCCGTCTCGCAGCGCGGGCACCAGTTCACGATGTAGTTGCCGCGGTAGATCAGGTCACGGTTGTAGAGATCGCAGAAAACCTTCGTGACGGCCTTGGACAGCCCCTCGTCCATCGTGAAGCGCTCGCGCCGCCAATCGGTGCTGTTGCCGAGCTTCCGCTGCTGATGGACGATCGTCCCGCCGAACTGGCGACGCCACTCCCACACACGATCGACGAAGGCTTCGCGCCCCAGATCCTGCCGACGCTTGCCCTCTTTCTTCAGCGCCTTCTCGACCACGTTCTGCGTCGCGATGCCGGCGTGGTCCGTTCCCGGGACCCACAACACGTTCCGACCCTGCATCCGGTGCCACCGGACCAGCACATCCTGGATCGTCTGGTTCAACGCGTGGCCCATGTGGAGAATACCCGTCACGTTGGGCGGTGGAATCACCACGCTGTAGGGCTCGCCGCCCTCGCCTGGCTCGGCATGGAAACAGCCGCTCTGCTCCCACCACGCGTACCACTTCTCCTCGACCGCCTTCGAATCGTAATGCTTGTCCATCATACTCCAAACTTCCCGCTATGGGTTCCGAAAAATGAAGTAAATAGTTTATCAAACCGGGAGATGAAAGACAAGCGAACGGAAACAGCGGAGTGGCTGTGGGTAGTGTTCAGCGGGTAAGGTCAAGGGGGAAAACCACTTCGTATATCCCCGTTTTTTTCATGCTTGCGCCTATCATGTTCGCTATTTCGTGCGTTTCCACAAGAATCTCGTCAATGAACGGATCGCACAACAGTTCGCTGGCGAACCTTAACCAAACACGCGATTCCTTGAGTTCCTTGAGTGCAATTTTGAATTTATGGATGAAGTCGGCGTCCGACTCGGGTTCGCAGGCCTCCGCATAGTTCGCAGCGACCTAGGTCGCTGCACGGAACAGTTGGTTTGCGACGTTCCGCCCCGCATATCCCTCCGCAAGCTGTTCACAGACCCACAGGCAAAGCATACCGAATTGAACCGTTCGCTCATCAAGATGTGAATGTTTCACGATTGTCGGCTTTTTCACTTCTTCACCTCCTTCGCGATTCCGCGCATCGTCTGATCTATGATCGCATCAATATGCTTTTCCTGACCACCGTACCGGAAGAGTGTTCAATCTTCAGTGTTCAATGTTCAGTGTTCAATCACTGATCACTGACCACTGATCACTTCACCGTCGCCGGTGCGGGATGGCACGTCGCGCATGTCAGATGATGGACGTCATGCGGGCTTTCGCGGGTGCGGTAAGTGGTATCAAGCCGACGCACATCGCGCTCTTTGCAACGCGAGAAGGCGGGATGGCATTGCAGACAGCTGTCGACCGTGGATCCGGAATGGGGATCGTGGCAGACGGTACAGGAAAGCCCCTCGTGGAGACCGGTCGGGGTTTTATCATCACCCGATCCGCTGACGGCGCTGGAAAGCGGCGCGTGGCACTGGATGCAGAGTTTGCTGTTCGAGTCGCCCGCCATCCGGACAGGCCGGCCCTCCAACGTGACCTTGGGCTGCATCAGGTCTTTCGCGGCAAACCGGCATTCGTCGGCGCGGGAGTAGAAAAAGACACCGTTGGTCGCAATCGCCGGATCGGTGTGGCCGGCATGGCAGGAGTGGCAGGTGATGGCGGGACGCGACGCCATCCGGGAATCGGCGAACCGCCAGACGCGGTTGCTGGCATCAAGATACATCATATCCATGAACGGGACACCGGCGAACATGCCGTGACAACGGAGGCAGAGGTCGGCCGGTTTCTGCTCGGCGTTCTTCTTGTCGTCCAAAAGGAACTTCGCGTAGGAAGTGGCATGACCGTTCCGTTGCCACGCCGCGTATTGCGTTTGGTGACAGGTGCCGCAACGGGGAATCATCTCAAGCATCTGTTCCTCATCCATCCGCATACCGGGATGGCGATCCGTCCGGACGTGCGACCAGAGCCGTTTGGAATTGGTGTGGATCGCGCGCCAGGAGCCGATCGAGGAGCCGTGGCACGCCTTGCAATCCACCTCCCGATGGGCGGAGGCGGCCCAATGGTCCCGCGATGTCCGGATTTCATGGCAGAGCACGCAGGATTTCCGGGAGGGCATTGTCTCGAAGGTTATGGCGGCGCCGATCGCCGCGAAAAGAAGGAAGAGAATCGGGAACGCGAGCCATCTCAGAATCGATCTCATGGTGTCACCCTTTCATGCTGTCCCAATCGCGCACAATACCCGCCCCAACCCGGAAACCGAGCGCCATGATGGTCAGGGCCGGATTGAATCCGCCGATGCTGACGAGCAGCGAGCCATCGGCGAGGTACAGGTTTTCCGTCTCATGAACCTTCCCCCACCCGTCCGTGACGGAGGTTTTCGGATCTTTCCCCATACGGCAGGTCCCCCCTTGGTGCTGTCCACCGCCACCGAAGGGTAGATGGTCGCTCTTGCCCTGATGCTGGATGTGTTCCGCACCGGTCTTCTGCAGAATCTCGTACGCCCTGTCGGAGAGGAAATTGCCGGCTTTCACGTCGTTGATGTGTCCCTGCCCTTCCGACCGGACGAAGGGGAGTCCCCAGCAGTCGCGCGCCGAATCGTTCAGCACCACACGGCGCTGCCACGTCGGCATGTCCTGGATCGGGCCGATAATCCGGATCTGGCGGCGGTAAAACCGACGCATCAGATCCTTGTGTTCCTGTCCCCATGACGCCGTTCCGTGCAGAACGGAACCACCCGCGAAGATATACGGGGTGAACTGGAAGTCCGTATGCAGGATGCCGCCGCCCACGAACCCGGGATTGTCATGGCTGTAATCGCAGATGGCGACATTGGTTCCGGGGCCGTCTTCGGTGAAGAGCTCCTCCTTCCAGAATCCCCGCGCGCCGACATAGCGGTGGGTCTGCACATTCCTCCCCACAACGTCATGGGCGTTTCCGATTCCGTTCGGGAAACGGCCGGACTTTGACGCCAGCAGAAGCCGCGCCGTACCGAGCGCCGCGGCCGCCAGGACAACGACCTTGGCGCGCAACTCCCGAAGCTGGTGATTCTCGTCGAAATACTTCACGCCGACCGCCTTCCCCGTATCGTCCATCATCACCTCGACCACCATGCAACGGATCCGGAGGTCCAGATTGCCGGTGGCGATCGCGGCGGGAATGACGGTGTTCTGCGTCCCGTTCTTCGCATCGATCGGGCACTGGTAACCCACGCAGAAGCGGTTGTGAATACAGGCGGGACGTCCGTTAAAGGGAATCGAGTTGCGCAGAAGCGGAGTTGGGAAGGGGTGCAACCCCTGTTTCCGGAAGGCCTCGTCCATGATTTTGGATTCCGGCGTATAGGGAAACGGCGGCATCGGATAGTTTTTCTTGCGTGGACCGCAGAAGGGATTCCCCTCATCGGAACCGGCCACGCCAACCTCCCACTCCGCCTGTTCGTAAAACGGTTCGAGATCGTCATAGGTGAAGGGCCAGTCATCCATCGTGGAGCCCTCCAGCTCGCCGTATTTCGACTTCAGCCGGAAATCGTCCGGGAGGAACCGCCACCCCATCGCGCCGTATGTCACCGTGCCGCTGCCGACACATGCGGCGTTGTTGGGGCGCACCACGCCGTCATCGCCGTTGTCCTGAAAATGTTCCTTGCGCGTCCGTCTACCGTGCGGCCCCGGCCCCAGCACGACACAGGGGGAACGCTG
>DBXN01000051.1:0-29983 GCA_002309585.1 Verrucomicrobia bacterium UBA1211 | reverse complement strand
CCACGCGGATGCCGGCGGCGGCAAGCACCTTAGCGCAACATCCGCCGCCCGCCCCGGAACCGACCACAATCGCATCTGTGAACTCCATGTTTCCCCCTTATGAAACCCGGTTTCTGCCGGTACAGGTCGGCACGATCACACCCAACATCCGGTAACTCACATAATTGAAGTTGCCGCCGTGGGCGGGGGTTCCGTAGAATCCCTGCTTCACATGGTCCACAACGGTGCGGAAAAACGATTGCGGGGTTTTCACGTTCCAAACCTCTTTCGGGATCCTGTCGGATTCCGCCTCCCGCAACAGACGGGTCTGCTCGCCCCACGGAAGTTCCGCGAAAGGCTTTCCGGACCGTTTCGCGGCGGAGTCGAGCGCGGCGAGCCATTCGCGGTAACGGTCGGCAAGATGGGCATAGGCGGCGCCGGGCGCCAGCTGACGGTCGATGTAGACGACGACACGCGCCTCCTTCGCGCCGGGATCGCGGTCGGTCGGGATAATCTGCTCCGCGACAGCCTCCAAAATCCGAATCTCCTCATCGGTCAAGGCCAGCCATTGACCCTTGGCCGCCTCTCCGGCACAATCCAGCAAATGGACGCCACCGACACCGGCCGCCGTACCGCCGCCGACCACAGCAACCCATTTGCCGAACGCGCGTCGGCTGAGTGATGCGCTCTTTTCCATACTTGTCCCTTTCGTGAATATTGAGGGCAGTATACCAAACATGGAAGGTGAAGGGAATAGGGAAAAGGTAAAACTTGCGTGGCGGAACGGCTTATGCCATACTTCCCCCAAATGACGGACAAGACACATCCGCGATCCTGTTCATAGCTTGAACATTCGCCGAAGAGAACCCTAGATGAAACGATTCCTGTTTGACACCTGGTACGGCGCGTTTTCCGTGTGGTGCGGCGCGTTGGGATTATTATTTGCGGCGGTGATCAACGGCTTGCGCCCTGTCTCGAGCACAATCGGAATCTGTACCGTCATACCCGCGAGCGTGTTATCGCTCACCGCCGGACTCCTCTTTCTTGCCGCCTGGATCGTCTCACTTGTGCAGCGGAACTGGAAACGCGCGTTGCTGCAAGCCGCGATGGGAATCGGTTCGCTGATCGGGTTCGGCCTCCTGATCGGCTTCGTGCTGGGAGTCCTGTTCAGGGCCCTGGATCCCTTCGGCCCGTCCGAAGACCACTTTGCCGACAACTTGACGATTCCACCGGAAATCGAGGCGGATATCATCATTCCAAAAGATTACACCGGAATTGACCTGCAACAGGGAGATGCATTCGAGGACGACTTCTCCCGAGCCATTTTCGCCGGTCTGGCCCAAAGCGGCGGAGACGATCCGACGGTAACGAGCGACCTCTCCGCGCTAGCCGAACTCGTCCATGGCCGCCGTCCGGAACTGATGGCGTATCTCGCCCGCCATCCCGGCTGGTGGCTGCATGAGGATCGCGGCAACCTGTGCGCGACGCGACGATGGAAGCGTCAGGGCATTTGGAACCATCCGCTCCACGGATATTATTTCGGGGATTACCGCCCATTCAACGGGCAAGGCGATTCCGAGACCCACTGGGGAAAAACGCACTACCAGACCAGGACAACGATCGGATTTCCAAACTCGCCGTTCGGCCCCGGGAAAAACGCGTCGCACCCGGCGGCATCGACAATCCGGGTACCGGTCAAGCACGGGAAGAGTGGATTTTACGAGAGTTGTGAACGCTTCGGCGACAAGGCGTTCTGCGTCGAGATCTTCGAGCAGTCATCCGCGTGCGAGCGGCGCATCACGAAAAAGGCACTGGCGTTCCTGAAGGACGAATTCGCGTCCCTGACGAATCTTCCGCCAGACACCGTCACCCGCGGGCCCGCCAGCTTTGTCCTGCGCAACGGCATGCAACCCGGCATCTACAATCTCACGCTCCGAATCAATCCGGGCGAACCGGGCGTGACCTACCTGAAGGCCTTCGAGGTGACCCAAGGGACTCGGTTATCGGAAAACCGTCTGGAAGAGGCTTCGAATGAGCGCGTCGGATGGTCGGATGACCCCGAAGAGAAATTCCTCTACGAGAACGGGTTCACCCTGTATGAAGGCGACTGGGGCATGCCCTACGCCGCACGCATCGAGGTGTGGTTCCGCCCCGACTCCGGCAAACCCGAACGCAAACTCATGGAACGCATCTGCAAGGTCGAAGGCTGGCAGCGATAAGCGCAGAAAGGTCGAAGGCGTCAGATATCAGGGATGAGGGGGGATGGATGAGGGTTAGGAGATATGCGGCCTTTCCATGGAGAAGATGAGTCGCAGGCAAAATTTCTGAAAATCTGAAAAAAAGAATGTACTTTTAAGGCCAGAAAGATGACAATGGTTCTTCGTTGTTGATGAAGTATCTTTTTTAACGCATCCTTCAAAAGGAGAAAGTGATGAAAAAACTGACAGTCACATGTGTTCTGACCCTCGCCTGTTCGCTCTTTGTGTACGCCGATCCGGCGGCGGACGCGCAGGCTGCCGCCACGCGCATCATCCAGTCCGCCCAGGCCGGTAACATCAACGCTATCTACCAGCAGCTTCCCGCCTCCTACCGGACGGATCTGTCGGATATCGTGAAGGCGTTCGGCACGAAAATTGATCCGGAACTCTGGAAAGCCTCGATGGATCTGATCGGCGAGGCGGCGGATGTCGCCAACAGCAAGGCGGATCTGGTGGCGGAGATCATCACCGAGTCCAAGAAACTCCCCAAAGCCGAGCTCCAGCTGGCGGTCAAGAACATCTCCACCGCGATGAAGGCCTTCTCCCAGAAGGTCACGGTCAAGACCCTCCAGAACGGCAATCTGGCGGGCATCCTCGCCGATCCTGAAATCGGCAAATTCGGCCCGGCCATCACCCCGTTCCTCAAAGATTCGCTGGACGGCGTGAAAGTGCTTGGCGCCACGGCCGGCGAAAACGGGCTCATCAACATCGAGATCCAGAACAAGGACGGGAAGAAAGAGACCACCGCGTTCCGGAAGGTCGATCAGAACTGGGTTCCGGATAATCTCGCGAAGGATTGGACAAAGTCGATGGCCGACGCGAAGAAGAGCATCTCGGAACTCAAGATCGATGAGAAGAACAAGCAGCAGTTCCTCCAGACCGTTCCGGCGCTGAAGATGGGGTTGCAGCAGCTCAAAAACGCGAAAGACGCGCAGACGCTCCAGAGCGGTGCTGGCATGATGATGCTCCCGCTGATGATGATGGGCGGCAACAAGGGCGAATAAAGCGGCATCTCCGTCTAAACGGCTATCGGTTGCGCCCGCAACCGATAGCCATTGCCTTATTTACCGACACCCTTTTCCCCTTTTTCATCCTTCATTCCCACGCATCACTTCCCTTCCCCTCACTCCTTTAACGTCCCATTAAGGTACCACCATGAAAAGAAGAGCATTCCTGAAACAGGCGGGCGGAATCGCCCTGTTCAATGTTTTGCCGCGACGGCTGCTTGCGGGCAGCGGCGAAACGCCCCCGAGCGAGACGGTCCGCGTCGCGGCGATCGGCTGTGCCGGCCGTCCCGTGGCGGACATCAACGGGTTGGCGGATAACGGCGCGGAGATCGTCGGCCTCTGTGATGTCGATACGCGGCGGATCGGGGCAACCCGGAAACGCTATCCCAAAGCGCCCTTTTTCACCGATTATCGGGAGATGCTCGACAAACTGGACGCGTCGATCGACGCCGTGATCGTCGGGACGCCGGATCACTCCCATGCGACCATCGCCATCGACTGTCTGAAGCGGGGCAAGCACGTCCAGTGCGAGAAACCGCTTGCGCAGACCTTCGGTGAGGTGGATGAGATGGTCCGTGCCGCGAAGGCGGCGGGTAAAGTCAACCAGGCGATGAACCAGGGTCACGCCTACCCGACCCTCCGCGACTTCCGCGAATGGGTTGAGGCGGGCATCATCGGCCAGGTGACCGAAGCGCACATCTGGGCGCCGGCCGTTTACAGTTGCATGGACCAGTTGGGCGAATTGAAGAAACAGCACGAAATTCCGAAGGAACTGAATTGGGAACTCTGGCAGAACCGCGTCGATCCGCACCGTCCCTACTGTCCGCTCTACCTGCCGGGCCGCTGGCGGTTCTGGACCGATTTCGGATGCAGCACACTGGGCGACTGGTCCTGCCACCTGATGGATCCGATCTTCTGGACGCTCGATCTGGGCCTACCGACCGCCGTCACGGCGGAAGTCATCGGCACATGGGATCCGCTCGTCCACGGCGCAACCTATCCCAAGGGCGCGAAGACGACGCTGGAGTTCAAGCTGAAGAATGGCAAGCCCTTCAAAATCGTCTGGTTTGACGGTGAGGGAACGAAGCAGATTCCGCTCCCCAGCTCCTACACCGCGGATGGCGGCACACTGGAAGGTTTGCTGAAGCGAACCCCCGCCGTGGAAAACATGAGCGAAGGTTCGTTCGTCTACGGAGACAAGGGGGTTCTGCAATACGGCCACCACGGGGCCATCTATCTCCGCGCGTTGCCCGAGAGCCACATGAAGGAACTCCGCGAGAGCAACGCCCTGCCGCCGCAGAAGTACCGGCGCGTTCCGAACGGATCGCCTTTCCGCGAATTCCTTGATGCGGTCAAGGGGGGCGAACCGGTCGGCTCGGACTTCGCCTACGCCGGAAACATCACGCAGGCGTCGCTGATGGCCATCGCGGCTCTCTTCGATCCCGGCAAACGGCTGATCTGGGATCCGAAGAAACGCTGTTTCGAGAACAGCGCCGCCGCCAACAAACGGCTGTATGTGAAGCGGCTGGAGAAGTTCTAAACCCGCCACCCGCCATGCGTTCTCATCCTCCGCCGGTCACGATCTTCTGCACAAAAACCATGTAGACGGCGGTACCGCAGAGGATGGAGAGCAGCGGATTCTTCAAGCGGTAATGGACCAGCACCACCACGGCACCAGCCACCCACTCCGCCAGCCCATATCCTTTCTCCGCCCATGTCGCGCCGTCAAACGCGGCGCTGTAACAGTAGACGATCAGCATGGCGATCGCGGCGGGCGAGACCAAGACCCCCAATTCGCGGATCCACGTTTGGTGACGGCTCTTCCCGGAACCGAAGAAGAGGAATGGGAAGGCGCGCAGGAACAGCGTGGTGAGACCCGTCGCGCACACCAAACCGATCAGATAGAAGGCCGTCCGGTTCATGTCGCGTCCGACTCCTCTCCCAGCTGTCCGGCGCCGAACGCCAACAACCGTTTACGGAAAACCAGCAGTACCCCTACCATCAGGGGAATCGTCGGCAGCAGCATCTTGCCGATCGGCATAGCGAGGACAACCCGGCAGAACAACGCCGACACGAGACCGATCACGGCGGGCAGACGGTTGATCCGCTCACGGCACTGATCGGTCAGAATCACAAGAAAGAGCGCGGTCATCGCGAAATCGATTCCCCGGCTGTCAATCGGCAACTCCCCGCCGATCAGCGCGCCCGCCACAACGCCCGCCACCCAATAGAAATGATCCAGCGCCGCCACTGAAAGGCAATAGGCGATCGAGTCCTCACCCTCCGGCACGCGGTTGGCGACTTCGATCGCATAGGTCTCGTCGGTGAGCGTCCAGACCAGGTAACTCTTCAGGCCGAAACCCAGCGGCCGAAAGCGGTCCAGCAGCGAAAACCCGTACATCGCGTACCGCAGATTCAGACAAAGCGTCAACAGGACAACACTCGTCAAGGGAATGGGATTGGCGGTCCACTCCACTAGCAGGAATTGCAAGGCACCCGAGATGTTGACCATGCTTGTCAGAAACGCCCATCCCGTGCGGCAGGGCATCTCCACCTTCTTGGCCAACAGGATCCCGGCCGCCATGCCCATCGCCACATAGCCCATCAGGACCGGGAGGGAATGGACAAACGCCGCGCGGAAAACCCGCTTCGTCATGCGCATCGCCGTACAGTCCCCTGTCACTGCGTGACCGTGTTGACCCGGAAGGTGTCGCGATAGGTCCGGATACGGAGTTTCTGACGGAAATCCTCCAACTTCATGCGGCGCACCGGCGAGATGCGGACGCGGAACGGGCGGCCCGGTTCCAGGAAGAAGAAGTTTTCGTCATACCACGCCTCCTCGCCCATGATGGTCAGCCAGACCCAGAAAGCGGGCTGTTCGCTCGTCAGCGTCACGGAGAAGCCGTTATCGTTCCAAACCCGGACCTCCGCGCTGAAACGGAGCGATTCCGTCTCCAGCTCCTTCCAATCGCAAAAGATCTGAAGGTTCCGCGCGAGCACATTCTCATGGGTGTCCAACGCCTCGGCCCAAAAGGTCAACCGCTCCGGCCCGACCTTCTCCAGCGCCTCCGCGACGGAGACATCCGCAACCGTCTCAGAGTTGATCGCGCGGAGCGTAATCTTCTTCGAATCGGCCAGCAGTTCCGTTCCGGCCGTGTCGGTCATCCGCCAGCGGATCGACCCCATCAACGGCTTGATGCCGTCCACACCCGCGATCAGCCGGACCCGCTTGGTGGCGGGGTCATAGCGCGGAACAACGAACACCGGCGAGAAGGAACGCCGGGCCATATAATGAGAGGCTTTCCAATGGCCCTCATAATCGACCGTCGCGGGCGAGCAGACCGGCCAGCAATCGTTCATGCACCAGTAGATGCACCCGGAACGGGGCGAGTCGGCGGTACGGGCCGCCTCGATCTTCCGCTTCACATCGGTCGCCTGCTGAATCTGGCTCAACCAGATGGCAGATTCGAAGGAGGTGGGGAACAGGAAGTGGTCCACAAATCCCATGCAGATCCGGTTCAGCCCGTTCGGCGGCACGGTATGAAAAGTGTTTAGCGTACTGGAGGCATTCATCACGCTATTACGCAGGTAACGGGCGACAAACCGCGGGACCGGCCAGGACGGAATGGCGGACTCGGTCTCCTCATGGCTCCGCGGCGGCCGGATGACGCGTCCCTGGTCTTCCGCTTCGCAGACCTCAGCGATCGCCTTGCCGTAATCGGGGTGGATTCCCTCACCATCGCCCCCCACCCACGCCAGCATACAGGCGTGATTGCGGACGCGCTGGACGACCGCCGTAAAGCCCTCTTTGAAGTCGGAGAGCTGTTCCGCCGTCGGCTTCGCCGCATGAAGGCGTTCCGTCAGCAATGCATCCTGAAGCAGGCAGATGCCGTATTCATCGCACAGGTCATAAAACGCGTCACACTCGTAAATCCCGCCGCCCCAGACCCGGAGGCTGTTCATGTTCGCGGAGATACAGGCCTTGGTGAAGCGCGAGAACTCCAAACGCATCGTCCGGGGCAGAAAGACATCTGAAGGCACCCATGTCGCCCCTTTCAGAAAGATGGGCTGGCCGTTGATGTAATACCGCTGGTAGGTTTCTTTCCCGTCCTTCTCCTGGCGGAACTCGAACCGGCGCAACCCGATCCGGCATGCCTGATGGTCACAGGAGACCCTGCCGGAAAGGATATCGACGGTCACTTTGTAAAGCGGCTGTTCGCCGAAACCCGCCGGCCACCAGAGTTGGGGATTCTTCACGCGGACCGACATCTGAGTCTCGGCGTCCACCAGCAGGGCGCGCGCCTCACCCACCACATTTCCCTTGTAGCTGACGCGGAGCGCAAGCTCCAGATGGGCCTCGGGGTTGAACCGTTCGCAAAACACATTTGTCCGAAGCAGGACACCGCCCTCCTCCGAGTAATCCTGAATCACCTGGAAAGTGTGGATACGCGCCCCATGATAGGCGGTCAGGGCCACGCCCCGCGCGATTCCGCGCACCAGGACCGGCGGATGCAACCTTCCGTCCGCCAGCGATTCCACCTGCTTGAAATGCCCCGCCGGAACGGGCTTGGGCTGCGGGAAGAGGACGGTCAACAGATTCTTCCCTTTCTTCAGCAGATCCTTCACCTCCCATTCGACCGGTGTGAGCACCTGCGTCACCTCGCCCAGCACCCGGTTGTTGAGCTTCACCTTCGCAGGCGGTAGCAGGCCGTCAAACCGTAACACCACCCGATCATCAAAATCGGACTCGTCCAACGTGAATGTCTTTTCATAGGCCCAAGCCGAAGTCTCATACTCGGAAGGTGCGCCCAAATGTTTCCCGGAAAACGGATCCTCAATCCGGCCCGCCGCAAGCAGATCCAAATGGACACAACCCGGCACCGTAGCCGGAAAGGTCTGCTTCCCGTCCATCTTCCGCAAAAGCCAATCACCATTCAACTCAACGCGTTTCAATTGCTTGTCCTTTCGCTCAATTACGATTCACATCCTATCATTTAGACGGACGGATTTCAATCTAAAATCAGAGAAAAATGAAGACCGTAAAAACACACGCGATCCCACCGTAATCGTTCTTGATTCCACTCCCCCTTTAACCTATAATAAACAAACATCATGAAAAAATACCTTATGAAAAGCGTTGTCGCCGTTCTGCTGGGGGCATTGAACGGAATTGCGGCGGGGCCCAAAATCTGTTTTGAGGCCGAATCCGCCGGAGTGATTGAACAGCCGATGGCCGTTTACACAAACGGCGTCGCGGGAGCGTCCGGTCCCTATCTGGAGATTCCGGAAGGCGTGGGCAACCCGCCCAAACGGAACGAGGGGAAAGCGGTCTTCACGGTCGAGATCCCGAAAGAGGGCGCCTATACCCTTTGGTGCCGGTGCTGGTGGAACGGCGAGTGCAGCAACTCGTTCAGTGTCTCTCTGGACGATCAACCCGTGTTCCTCTTCGGGGAGGACGCGACTTACAAGACCTGGCACTGGGTCAAGTATCCGGTCTCCCGTACGGTCAAACCGCTGAACTTGACCGAGGGGAAGCACACCCTCACCTTCTTCAACCGGGAGGACGGGGTCCGGCTGGACCAGATCCTGCTCAGCGCGGACAAGCGTTTCGTCCCGATGGACATTGAAAAAACCGGAGTCCGTCAATGAGCCAAGAGCGGTTTCGGCACGCGTTGAAGCGGGCCTTCCAGTGTGGCGTCCTCCTGACGCTGCTGATCGTCCCGACCCAATGGTCGCTGGAGATCAAGCCCAAGACCTACCTTTCGCCCGCTGACCTGACGTTGGCGCTCACCGCCGGCGTTTGGTTTCTCAAGACACTCCTTGAACGCCCGGGGTTCAAGGCCTGGCTGAAGATGCTGCCGCCCTGGCCGCATCTTCTCTTCACCGCGCTGGCCGCCCTCTCCATCATGCGGGCGGATGATCTGGGCGCGGCCATCAAGGATTGGGTCCAGATCGTCGAATACTTCATCGTCGGGGCGATGGTCTTTGACGCGTTTCTCCGCGAAGGCGGTATCACCGCGCGCCGTCTGGCGCTGGGCGTCTCCGGCGTTGCCTTCTCCATCATCCTGCTTATCGCCCTCTTCCAATACATCCGGACCGGCGCCGTCGAGACGCTCCAAGTTTGCGGAACATTCGGCAACCGCAATGTGCTGGGCGGTTATCTCGCGCTGAGCCTGCCGATCGTTTTCGCGGGTATCTTCGCCGTCCGCCCGCTCCCGGTCCGGATCCTGTACGGGCTGTTGGCGATTACCGGACTGGTGGTCACCCTCTCGGGCGCGGCCTATCTGGCGATCGTCGTCGCGATTCTCGGTCTCGCCGCCTATTCGGGCTGGAAAGTCTTCCTCCCGACCGCGTGCCTGTTGGTCTTCCTCCAAGTCTGGATTCTCCCCGACACGCCCCGCACCAACGACCTCGCGCACTTCGATTCCATCGCGCTCTACGACGAAAACGGCGAACCGGAACGGCGTTATCCCGACTGGCAGGCGGCCTACAGCATGGCCCTCTCCCATCCCGATTTCGGAGTCGGCCTCGGTAACTACCAGCGCAACATCGGCCAGTATTACAACACCATCGAACGCCGGACAGGACCCTCCGAGCCCGATACGCAGAACCTCTACCTGGTCCTGCTCGCATCGTGCGGCGTAGCGGCGCTGGCTGCCTATCTGGCGGTGTTGGCATCGGGTATCGGGGCGGCGGTGAAGGCGGCGCTTTCGGGCGCCCGTTCCCCGTGCCACGCCTGGCTGGCGGGCGGTGTCGCGGCGGGTCTGGCCGCATTCGCCGTCACCTGCATCTGGCATCCGCTGCTGGTGCGCGGAATCGGCCTGCCGTTCGTCTTTCTCCTCATCCTCGCCCGCCATCTGCGCGATGCGGACGACACGCTTCCGAGGGAGGATAGTTGACATGAAAAAGATGGGTTTCATTATTGCCTGTATAATGGGTCTGGCCGCGTTTGTCCACGCGGCCGATACCCCCGCGATCGACTGGCAGGACACCACCACCGACACTTGGCACGGTTTTCCCCGCCACCGGTTCATCGTGGACGGATGCGCGGCATGGGTCGTCACCCCGCCCACGCCGGCCCCCGGAAACCCGTGGGTCTGGTGCATGGAGTTTCCGGAGGCGTTCGACAACCGGACCGGCGTGGTTCCGCTGGTGAAAGCGGGCTTCTACTATATCCACATCTCGGTCGGGAACACCTACGGTGCCCCTTCCGCCCAAGCCCATCTTGACGCGTTTTACAAACACATCACCGCAAAGGGCCTCAACGCCAAGGGTACCCTGATCGGGGTCAGCCGGGGCGGCCTCTACGCCTACGGTTTCGCCAAACGTGGACCCGAACGGGTTGTCTGCATCTACGGGGACGCGCCCGTCTGCGACATCAAGAGTTGGCCCGGCGGGAAAGGCAAAGGGAAGGGAAGCCCGAACGACTGGGCCAACCTCATCAAGATCTACGGGTTCAAGGACGAGGCCGAGGCGTTGGCCTATTCGGGCAATCCCATTGACGAATCGGCGCTGAAGCCCCTCAAGGACGCGGGCATCCCCCTCATCCACGTCGTGGGCGACGTGGATGCCGTCGTTCCCGCCGCGGAGAACACCGCCATCGTCGAGAAGAAGTATAAGGAGTTGGGCGGCACCATCACCGTTTTTCACAAACCCACATGCGACCATCATCCCCACGGCCTTGACGATCCGGCCCCGGTTGTCGAACTGATCAAGACCTACACGGAACAGCGGAAGGGAAAGCAACCGTAAAAAATCGCGCGCATGCCGCCTTTACGCTTGCATCCCCCTCCGTTTTCATGATACAGTAATCGCCTATTCCACACAGAGGAGAGTTTGCATTATGTCCAGAGTTTGCGATATTTGCGGTAAAAAGCCGTCCTACGGCAATCGGATTATCCGTCACGGTCTCGCCAAGGCCAAGGGCGGTATCGGTATGCACACGACGGGTATCACGCCCCGGCGGTTCCTTCCGAACCTGAAATCCGTCCGCGCGAAATTGCCGAACGGCACGGTCTGCCGTCTGACGGTCTGCACCCAGTGCATCAAACACGGTAAGGTTACGAAAGCGTCCTAACCGCTTGACCATCCCCGCCGATGGACACGGGACATCCGGCCTTGGGCGGCGCTGGAAAGCGAATGCTAACCGCAGGAGGAGTTGACGATGAACGATTCGACAGACGATCTGAATGCGATCGAGACGAATGATTCCGCGAAGGGCGAAGCCGAGGTGCTGGAGTCCGCTGCCGGAACCGTTTCCTTGACTGCAGAAACCGAGGATGATGTCGAGATCCGTCCTACGGATATCGTTTTCGACTGTCCCCATTGCGGCCACAATCTCTGCATCGATTACCGGGGCGCCGGCCTGCAAACCAATTGCGTCGAATGCGGCGCGGCGGTGCTGGTTCCGATTCCGGACGGGATGAAGATTGACGATCTGGATCTCAATCCCGGCGAGCTGCTGACCCAGCTCTTCCAGACGCGGCGGATGCTGCAGGAAGCCCGGGACAAGATCGCGGAGATGGAAGATACGATCAATGACCTGAAACTCCGCCGGTCCGAGTTGGAAAAGTCGCGGCTGGCAACCCTCCATCGTTGCGCTGAATTGGCGGGCATGAGCCAGGGCGTCCAGAAGCTGCAGAACGAGGCGATGGCGGTGATGGGACGTATCACCGCCCTGATCGCCGAAGAGCAACAGCACTGATGCGGATTCTTCACACGACTTAAAAAGGCGGCGGGCCGAAGCCCGCCGCCTTTTCTGTTTCTGTCGGGATATCCCCTACTCCATGATTGGTTCGACCACCTTGCCGTCACGCTGATCTTCCGGCTTGTGGTCATGCCCGATATACTGCGCGTTGGAGTCCATCCACAGGATAAGACGCGCCCACTCTTCCTCCGTCAAGGCGACATCGTGATGTCCCTTGCGCAGCATCTGATAAAGCGGCGAACCGAGCGCGCCGGTCGTGCAAGGCAGGGAGTAGGACGGTTCTTGGAATCCCTCGCCGCCACCCGGATACTTATGGGTAATCTGGTATTCCCGCGTAAAGAAATGGACGTACGGACGCAACGACATATACGAGGTGCTCAACCCCATCGGATTCTTCCGCCAATCCCCCGCCCGCAGATCCGGCGCCTTCGCGTCGCGCTTCTCGCCGTGGCATTTCACACATTTGGCGTCCAGCACCGGCTGCACCAGACGGGGATAGGAGAAGGGCTTGGACCCCTCGATCGCCGGGGCAATCTTGCTGGGGGCGCGCTTCACCGCCAACGGTGTCGGCGTTGTTCCCGTCTTGAACGATCCGGGCCGCCGCTCGTGGCACCCGTTACACATCAACCGCTCGCCCGGCTTGACATAGGTATCGCTCCGCATGTTCTGCACACACCGGCCCTCGCCGTCCAACGCCTGGAAATAGAGCGGCACATCCACCGGCGCCTCGAAATAGGCGCTGCCGTCCGACTCGACGGGAACCGTCCCCAGACACTGCCGCGCGACCTGAAGATACTCGCCGCCCAGACGCGGCTCGCCGTTGATCGGGAAGATCTTCGGCAACACCTGCCAGACCCGGAGCGCCTTCACTACCGTCCCCTCCGGGAAGGGCTCCTTGGCGTTGTAGACATTCATCAGCCCGATCAGCGCCGTCTTGGGCAACTGATCGTCAGGGATCGGCTCGGGACGCTTCCCGTCTGCGTCGGCAGGCCGGCCGCGCAGGCTCTGCTCCGCCATCTGCGGCGGCATCTCACGCGGCCTCAACGGGATCGGATCGAGGCAGGAGATCGTCGGATGGGTATACAGCCGCGTCTTGTTGCCGAAGGCGTCCAACAGCACGATCGAGTAACGCCGGATGGAGGGCGGATTGTAGAAACCGTTCCCGTTCCCGTCATAGACGCAGAGGTAATACTTCTCGCTCAACGGCCACGCGGTCGCGTAGGAACCGCTCGAACGCCCGTTCCCCGCCTCGCTCTCCGCAAAGGGCTGCTCCGGCGTCAGCCGCCGGATACAGCTCATCTCGCCGTCATCCGGCACCGTCGGGTCGATGAGAACGAATGACCCGCACGCCCACCCGTGGTGCGGCGCGGCGGTCGCCACATACTTCTGGCTGCCGGGAATCGACCGGACATTCATCTCCATCAGGGGACCGCTCCCCCAGCGGAGACGCGTGTTGCCGTTGACCTCGCGCGGATCGCGCCCGTCCGGTGTCGTCGTCCAGGCGTGGTGCGCCTGGCTGTGCCCGCGATCCACATAATCCCAGCGGGTATAGACGATCATCCCCGCGTGGTTAACGCTCGGATGCCACTCATTGGTTTCGTGCGGCGAGAGCTGGACGATATCGGAACCGTCGGCGAACATCGAGTGGAGCGTGAAGGTCGGGACAGGCCGTCCGTGGCACCGGCCGAATCCGCCCCGGCGCTCGGAGATGAAGGCGACTCTGCCGTTGGGCAGCCAACACGGATCGAAATCGTTTACCGTCCCGGTCGTCAGCTGCACCAATCCCGAACCGTCCGCGTTGCACTTGAAGATATGCCAGACGGTGTCGTCCTCCCATTTACGGATATCCGGTTTTCCCCGCGTGTAGGCGAAAAGGATCACCTTCCCGTCATACGACACATCGGGCGAGAGATAGCCACCGCGCCCGAGTTGCTGTCCCTTCCACGCGCCCGCCTCGATTGTCCGCCCGTCCAGGATGTCCCGTGCGACCGGATGGTCGGAGAAGGGGTTCTCCAGCACATACAGGCCATCCCCGAAACTGGCACCCCGCAACGTCGCGTGGAAACCGAAATACTGGTCACACATGTGCGAACCGCCGTGATACTCGTCAAACGGTTTCGGCTCATGCGTCACAAACACCAGACGGTCGATGCCCTTCAAAAGCGGATTGGAGAGCGCCAGTTTCCGATTCACGGCCATCAGCCGCGAGAAGAAGGGGAAACGCATCTCAGCCCAATCGCGGAAGGGAACCTTCGCGGTCTCCGCGGCCAATACATCCATCTCCGTCTTGGCCCAGCCGACATCCACACCCGCCTCGGCCAGATCATCCGCCAACGCGCGGGTCCGGCGGAAGAGCACATCCAGCGGATCTTTGTCCTCAGGCAGAATCGTCGCCGCCACATTCACCGCCTGATCGGGATTCCGTGACGGCAACCGTTTCCAATTGTCGATATCCCGGCGGAGAAGATCCCATGCCTCATGCGCATCCGGCGCGAAACCTCCCGCATCGGGATATTCCGCCGCCATGCCGGCCATCGCCACGCATCCCCACACGAGTAACCACCGAATATCCATCCGCATCATCTTCTCCTCCCGTTTTTCTTGACGTTCCAGCCTATAACTTCCAACGCAAAGGGAGAGGGACTGTTTAACACTCCCTCAACCCTCAAACGCTTAACCCTCACGACTTCTTTAGAACGACGCCTTCAGGTTGATGCCGCCCCACAGGCAGTCCTCATCCCAACCGGCCGCCTCATTCGCCCGCGCGTCCGTCCCCAGCAGGGAGGTCCACGCCAGCGTTGCGCCGATGGACAGATGGTCGGTCAGCGCGTAGCTGACATAGATATCCGCCGTGAAGTCGGAAAGCCCGCCATCCGCCCCGCGTCCGTAGTAGGTTTCGCAGTAATTGTCGGTCGCGAGCCCCAGATTCAGATCACCGCCGATGATAAACCGATCCATCTCGATCTCTTTGTTCACGCCCAGCTGGACATACCAGCCGTCGGCCTGGACATAATCGTAATACGCCGTCACCGACGGATTGATGATCTTATTCTTGTGGGCCAACCCCACATAAAACTCACGGGTCGTCTTCCAGTAGTCATCCCCATTCACTTTGGGATAGGTATACCACATGTGGCCGAACTTGACCGCGAAATCGGCGATGTCCAACGTATAATCGGCCGAGTAATCGAACTCGTTCAGCCCCAGCCCGGAACGCTGATGGTTACGGCCGGTGATGTCGAAATTCGACCACGCGTTCGCGCTGATGGTTCCGTAATCGTCAAACCGGTAGCCGGTCATCAGGCTCGGCTGCCACACGGGACGGTCGTTGATAACGCATCCCCGCCAGACATACGCGGAGTAGACGTCCACCATCACATCCAACTTAAAGGGTCCATCCGCCGTCTCTTCGTTCTGAAGCGCAGGGGCCTTCTGCGGAGCCGCAGGCTCTTCCGCATAAACGTATGCCGCCCCACCCAAAACAATCGCGCCCGCGACGCACAGCAACTTCTTCATTTCGCCTCCTTGAGTTCGCTTCCGCACCTTCACGGAATACATGTATAATAGCAGAAAGCAAACCTCTCACACAACCCCTTCTTTCGACCATGAACGAACAGCCGAGGGTTGAGGGGTCTTCGACTTTCAACCCGTGACCCGACATTCAACACCACGGAAAACAGATGCGCTTCGGCCATTGCCCAAAAAACAGGATGCAATCGCGGCCGGTTTCGTGTATAGTACCTTCATTAACACTGGATGAGGATTATGAGTATACGTCACCGTTTACGTTTGATGCTGCTGTTTCTTCCGTTTTTCACGCTTTTCGCGCAGGAGGAGACAACACAGCGTTTCGTCAATTACCGTTCGGGTTACAACCCCGACACGCTCGCTTTGCAAATCCAGCTGGACCGGCTAAACCTCTCGTGCAACTGCGTGGACGGCTGCTGGGGCGCGCGTACTGAGATCGCCCTGATGGCGTGGCAGCTGATCAACGGGAAAGAGGCAACCGGCATCCCGACCGCCGAGATCCTCGATGAGCTGGGCGGAACGACCAACCTCTTCACCACCTACACGATCACCGAGAAGGATGCGAAGGCCGTCATTCCCCGCATCCCGGAAGATTGGGAGGAACGAGCGGGGCTCTCCTCAATGGCCTACACCTCGCTTCAGGAGATGATGGCGGAGAAGGGGCACACCTCCTTCCGTTGCGTGATGCGGCTGAACCCCTCGGTCGCCTGGCCCAACCCGCCTGTCGGTACGCAGGTTCTGTTGCCCGACTGCACCTGCACGATTCCGAAGAAGCGGCTGAAGGCGGACTGCATGCGCATCTCCCTCTCCCGGATGGAGATCACGGTTTTCGATGCGGAAGGCAAGCTCTTCGCGCTCTTCCCCTGCTCCATCGCGCGTGACAAGGCCCAACGTCCGGAAGGGGAACTCGCCGTCAAAAACGTCGCGGTCAACCCGACCTACCTCTATGACCCCCAGCTCTTTTATCCCGGTTCCGCGAAACGGTCGAAACTGACGATTCCCGCCGGACCGAACAACCCCGTCGGCGTCGCCTGGGTCGGCCTGACGCGGCAGGGCTTCGGCATTCACGGCACGCCCGAACCGGAACGGATCGGACAGGCCGCCTCGCACGGCTGTTTCCGGCTCGCAAACTGGAATGCGGAGAAATTGGCGAAAATGGTCAGCATTGGAACGCCGATGCTGGTTGAGGAATAACGATGCGGCCATTCACGGTCATCTTCGGATGGGTGACACTTTGCGCGGCCATCTCACATGCTGAGACGATCACGCGCGAGTTCCATTTTCCCGTTCCGGAGATCCGTGCGACCGGAGACGGCGACGCCCTCGCCGAATTGCCCGCCTGTGACCCCGACCTCCAACCCGGCAAACCGGTCCTCCCTTCCTTTCCCGTCACAATGCCGATTCCCGACGGGCAACGGGTCAGCCGGATCGAAGTCATCCGCAAAGCGGAACGGGTCCTTTCCCTCCCCGCCCCGATCCGCTGGTGCGGGCAGGCGGTCGCTTCCGACGGACGCATGCCGCCCGCGACTTTCCCGGATCCGGCGATCAAGGAGACCGACGGTTTTTATCCGGCCTCCGGTTCATTCGGGCACCGGACCGACACCGCCGACCGTCAACGCATCCTCTCCCTCGCACTCGCCCCGCTTCAAGTCAACCCAGTCCGAAACGAGATCGCCGCTGCCGGACGGCTGACCTTGCGCATCACGCTTGAGCCGGAGGAGGCACCCTCCTCCCGTATCCTTCAGGCCCCGCCGTCGCCCCTTTCGCCTGGCCGTTACTCCTATCTGGTCGTCGCGCCCTCCAACCTGCTCTATCGGGCGCCCGCGCCCTGGAACTTCCAAACACTCTGCGAAGCCCGCGAAGCGGCGGGACACACCACCGTCACTGTCTCCACCGAGTGGATCGATGCCCACTACACCGAAAGGCGGCTGGCGGAGCGGATCCGCGCCTTCGTCCAGGACGCCCACCGGACATGGGGAGTCCGCTACCTGTTGCTGGGCGGCACACACACCCTCATCCCCTCGCCGATGTTCCATATCCGCGTGGCGTCGATCCCTACCGCTTACGAAAGTTATTTCTGCGCCGACGCGATTTTCTACGGCTGTCTGGATGGCCCGATGGACGGAAACGGGAATGACGATTACGGCGAGCTGACCGACGGGGAGGACGGGCGGGACATCGACTTTGCCGCGGAGGTCCTGGTTGGACGTTTCCCTGTATCCAACGCGGAGGAGCTCGCGCACATGGTCCGAAAGACCCTCGCCTACGAACAGGCGGCCCCGGAACAATTTCGCGCCAACGCGTTTTTGGCCGAACGGATCGATGCGGGCACGCAGGTCTACGCCGGTCCCCACATGGAGGAGATTCGCCTGGGAAGCGCCGCGATGTCGCTGAATGCGTACGGCTATCTGAACGGCCCGTTCGCCCCCTTCTTCGACACCGCCACGCTCTATGAGAGCGACACGTTCAAGTGGAACGGTTCAGACGCGCTCACGTTCCTGAATGCCGATTGGCACACGGTCAACCATCTGGGGCACGGTTCCCTATACAACTGCATGAAAATCGCGCTGGACACGGAAGCGGGCCGGACCGCCTTGGCCGCCTACACCAACACCATGCCTTGGATCATCTATTCGCAGGCATGCGACTCGGGGGCGTTTAACTATCCGGACTGTTTCGCCGAACAGATCGTCACCGCTCCGGCCGCCGCCGCCGCCGCGGTCATGAACACCGACAACGGCTGGTTCTTCATGAACACGGTCGGAGGTCCCTCCCAACGGTTCCATCGGGCGTTCTGGGATGCCGCCTTCCGCGGCACCGCAACCACCCTGGGCGAATGCCAGGAGCGGTCGCGCCAGCTTAACCTCTATCAGCTGGGATCAACCGAGAACTACTGGCGCTGGGTCTATTTGGAACTGACCCTCTTCGGCGATCCCGCGATGCCGTTCGCGCCACGCATCAATCCGACCCCGGCCGTCATCAGCCATGACCCGCTCCTGAACACCTACGTCGACGACGAGCCCTACACGGTCAGCTGCGAACTCGCCCCGATCGGTCTCTACGACCCCTCGCGCGTCTCGCTCGTCTGGGAGGCGGACACCGCGCCCGGCGTCCTCCATACCCAGCAGATGGCTGTCGTCTCGGGCGCGTGCCACCAAAGCGCGATTCCCGCCCATCCGCGCGGCACGCGGATCCGCTATCGGCTGCACGCCCTGACCCGTTCGGGCGTTGAGACCCGCTTTCCGGAAGACGAACCGGTGACATTCGACATCACCGAACGGCTCACCTTCCAAGTCCTTGGCAGCCCCGACACGCTCGGCCTACCGACGCCCGATTACGGCATCCACTTCTCCGCCTCCGGACGCTGGATCACCGTGACCGCGCCCGACACCGTCTATCTCTCCGATGACGAGCGGTTCACCTTCAACGCCTTCGTGGGAACCGGCAGCGTCCCCCAGCGGGGCGCCACCAACTGCACCTTTCTCATCCATCAATCCTCCACGCTTGTCTGGATGGGCCAACGCGAGTATCTGACCACGGTCTCCGACACACCCGGATTGACACAGCCCGGCTTCCTTTGGACACGCGAAGGCGAAGAGGTCCCGCTGTATGACCTGCCGAATACCATCATCCATCCGAACGGCACACGCCACATCTTTTCGGAGTGGATGCTTGACGGTATCCGCACGCCTAGCTCCCCAGCCGCCTGTCTGCCCACCCGTCTCACGCTGACCGCCGATTCGCCCCACACGCTGGTCGCCCGTTATCTGCCCGAGACGCTTGACAGCGATGGAAACGGACTTCAGGACTGGTGGGAACGCAAATACTTCGGCCTGGTCGGATGCAGTCCAAAGGCCGATCCCGACGGAGATGGCTATACCCTCGCCGAGGAGCTGGCGGCGTGGACCAATCCGCTCATCCCGGAAGACATTCCCCGTCCCCCGGCCATCACCTTTACCCCATTCTCCGAGACCCTCGCAACCCCCGCGCCCTACACGCTGGAAGCGACCCTGACCGATCCGCGCGAAATTCAAACCGCCATGATTGAGTGGCAAGCCGTCAACGGCGCCGATCCCTCTTGGAACCACACACCGCTTCTCCCTCAAGAGACCCCTGACCGCTACGCCGCCACCTTCGCGGAAGGTATCCCACCCGGCACCCTGATCCGCTACCGTGTGACGGCCGACAACCCCGCCGGCTACACCGCCGTTTCCGAGACGCACGAGAGTTTCAGCGCCTACCCGATCCTTGACGCCCATTTGTTGACCGACCGTGAAACGTGCGTGCACACCACCCAAACCGTCGAACAGGTCACCGCCTATCTCTTTAACGTCGGCAACCGCCCGCTCACCGGAAAGGCCGTCTTCGCCGCAGAAGACCCCATCATACCCGAGCGGCTCGCCGAATGGGATTTCGCCTCTCCCGACCAGCCGTGGACGCTCTCCACCAACCGCGTTGCCTCCCCGCCCTATTCCCTCCACGCCCAGCTCGCCTCGAACATCCGTCTTGAGGTCTCCAACCACGCGACGGTCACCCTCGCGACCTGCTCGCCGGGCCGCCACGCCGTCCTCTCCTTCGACCACTGGATCTACGGCGAAAACGACACCACCGATCCGACCCGCGCCTTTGACGGGGGAATCGTCGAATACTCGGTTGACGGCGGCCAGACCTACCATCAATTACCGGGCCCCTACACCCACACGATCTACGGCTGGGACTGTTCCCCATGGCCGGACGGAACACCCTGTTTCTCCGGAACAGGGGAAGAGGGATGGCGGCATATCGTTTTCGATCTCGAAACGGCCGTCCCTGAACTGAACGGATTCGCCGGGCAACCGGTCCGTTTCCGTTTTCATCTCGGCGGCGACAACAACACCGACAACGAGGGCTGGTACATCGACAATGTCCGCGTTTCTCCCCTCGCCGGTGACATTCCCCTCGCCCTCGAACCGGAGAACGGTTTTTCCATCGCCGCCGGCGACTACCTCCCCCTGCTCCTCGATCTCTTCCCACAACGGGCCGCCATACGGACCCAGACGGTCAAAATCGAAGTGGAGACCAATGATCCCGCGCAACCCGAAGCCGGATTCTTCTGGTCATTCAAAGTCCGCGAAGAGCCGACCGTCACCTTCACAGCCCTGCAGGAAGACGATGGACAGGGGCGCATGACCCTCACGGGAAGTTTCAGTGAACGGGACGGCGAACCGCTGACGGTAACCCTCTGTGGCACGGTCGATGGCGGGACGAACTGGATCCCCATCGCCTTGAGCGATCTCCAGTCGTCCGTCCAAACCAACCTACCCGCCACCCTCGCCGACGGAACGGTCAACGCGCTCGCCACCTTCACCGACATTCCCGTCACCAACACCCTGACTGGCATCTGGCACTCCCTGGAACCACTTCCCGGCGCACTCACCTATACCCGCCTGATCTTCCGCGTCACGGCGGACAACGGCGCATTTCCCCGTACCGAGACCTTCGGCCCGTTTGTCCTCGACAACGAACCGCCGCGTTTTCCGGAGCCTCCCGTTTGGACATGCGAAGGCGGTGCCGCCGGAGACCACTACGGCATCCAGACACCCGATCTCCCCGTCAACCTAACCTTCACCTGGGCTCCCGCTTCCGATTATTCAGGCCTTCTCACCAACCGCCTGACCGTCACCTTCAACCACGCGGACGGTACGGTCAGTAACCTCGTCACGGAGTTACCCCCCGACGCCAACTCTTTCCCGCTCGTTCCGCTTCCGGCGGACACTCGTCTGACCGTCCGTCTGAGCGCCGTCGACCGTTTCGGAAACGAGAGTGGGCCGACCCTTAGCAACTTCACCCTCCTTTCACCGGAAGGCGACTATGACCAGGACGGATTCACCAATGCCGAGGAGGAGGAGGCCGGCACCTCACCGCTGAATGACCAGAGCCGGTTCTCCGCCGGCATCGCCCGCGATCCCGCGAACGGCACGCTCCTCCTCGTCTGGCCCACCCTCTCCGGACGGGTCTACTGGCTGGAGACCACCGAATCGCTCAATCCCGCCAACTGGGTGCCCTTCTCAGACGAATACGAAGGGACCGGCAACCCGATTTCTGTCCCATTAACGGGCAACCGCCCGGCGGCCTTCTTCCGGCTGCATGTTCGGAAGGCCCAGCCATGAGGTTCCCCACCTTTTCGCTTCTCGTTTGCGCCGGCATCGCGCTCGCGACCGGATGCCGTCAAGAGTCGCGCATCCAACGCCGCGTCTGGCCGACGATGGGGACGATCGCCGGAATCCAGTGTGACGCGGCCACGGATATCGCCGCACTCCAGCGTGACGCCGAAGCGGTCTACGCCTCCGTCACCCATGACTTCTCCGCCTGGGCATCCAACAGCACCCTCTGCCGGGTCAACGCGGCGGCAGGCGAATCCGTGTCTGTACCGGTCCCGCCCGCATTCGCCGAACTGCTCGCGCGAACCCTTCGCGTCACCCGCCAAAGCGATGGCGCATTCAATCCGTTGGTCGGCCCGCTGATGCACATCTGGGGATTTCACCGCGACACGCCGCCCAGCCGCCCGTCCCAGGGGGCTCTCGCCGCGCTGCTGCCCCTGACCCAATGGGAGACCGTCGAATGCCGCTCCGCCCCCCCCACCGTCCGACTCCCGGTAAAAGGGATGAAACTCGACCTTGGCGGCGTCGCCAAAGGGTATGCGGTTGACCGCGTTTGGTCCCGTTTCCAAGAAGCGGGCCATACCAACATTCTCATTGATTTGGGCGGCAATCTCCGGTGCCTTGGCGAAGCGGTACCCGGACGGGGCGGATGGCGGACCGCCATCCGCAATCCATTTGATTCCGCCCGCCCGATCGGCGTCTTTCTGCTCCGGCCCGGCGAAGCGGTCGCCACCTCCGGCAATTACGAGCGTTTCGTGACCCTGGAGGGGAAACGGTACGCGCACATCCTCGACGCCCGCCGGGGCGAACCGGCGCAAGGCATCGCCGCCGTCACCGTCATCGCCCCCACCGCCGAAGAGGCCGACATTCTCTCCACGACCCTCTTTATTCTTGGCCCTGACGAAGGACGCGCCTATCTCTCCCGTTACGCGCCGGCCTGCGAAGCCCTCTGGATTCCGGACACCCCAGACCATCCCACCTTCATCGCCACTCCGGGCTTCCAGAAAAGGTTGGAATAACAGGACGGAGCGGGAAAGGAACGATCCCCTAACCCCTTCCCCTTAACCTTTTAACGTTTCAATCTTAAAACCAGTTTTTCCCACGGCTCGGTCTCGAATGCCTTGATCAGGCAGGAGAGGTGAAAACGCTGGGCATCGTTTTCAGGGGTTGATTCGGCACTGAGCGCACCCCGCTGTTTCTTGGCATTTGTGACCCAGATCGCGCGAATGAAATCTTTCGCCGCATCGGCGGGGGTGGTCTCATTCGCGCAGAGCATCTTCTGCTCATTCGCGATCAACTGTCCCACCAAAGGATGCCAGGCGGAATCGACCGTGGCGAAAAAGGCAGGCAACGCACACTCGTCTCCCGGCGGGGCGGAGGTCAGCGCGGCAACAAACCCCCGGACAAACGGATGCTCCAGCAGATCGAGGGGCAGGTAATCCCGAACCAGTGCGATCACCTCCTGATCCCGCTCGCACTCCATCAGCAGTTCGCACAGCAGATATTCGTTCCGGGAGGGGGGATCGGGACGGCGCGGCGCTTCCTCTTGGGGTGTCGGCGCACGGGAGACTCCCGCTTCGTCGATCAGCGGTTCGCCATCCGCCGCATCGGCCGGCTCCCACACCCCTTCCGTCGCGGAACCGGGGCCATCGGCATCGGGATCCGGTTCCGCCTCGCCCTTCGGCTTCACGGGGGAATCGGTCTTCTTGAACGCGTCCGCCCTCGCCGTACGGATCCGCTGTTCCTCCAGCACGCGAGCCATATCCGCCTCCAGCGCCGAGAAGGGCAGATGCAGCAAATCAGCGGCCTCCTGAAGCAGATGCGACCTCAAAACGGCGCCGGGGCATCCCGCCAGCATCTCCATGACCGCCCTGCTGATCCGGCTCACTGCATCAATGGAATCGGGGCTGGACTCGTTCTGGCGAAGCGTCTCGATCTGATACGCGGTGATGGAGACCGCGGCATCCAGGATCGCGCGAAAAGCCTCCGGGCCCTTCTCGCGCAACAGAGAATCGGGGTCATCCTCCTTCGGCAGCCGCGCGACCCGAACCGGCATCTCCGCCTCCAAGAAAAGTTTGCCGGTACGGAGACTCGCCTTGCGTCCCGCCGCGTCCCCGTCAAAGACCAGCACCACGCTGTCGGCATACTTCTTGAGCAGCGCGACATGATCTTTCGAGAATGCGGACCCCTGTGAGGCGACCGCCGTCTCGAATCCAGACGCATGGCACCGGATCACATCGATCTGCCCCTCGCAGATGATCGCCTCGCGGCGCGGGTGATGGGTGATCTTCGCGGATGCCTTATGCAACGCGTAGAGGATACGGTGCTTGACGAACACCTCCGTTTCGGGGCTGTTCACATACTTGGAGACCGACTTCCCGCTTTGAAGGATCCGTCCGCTGAAGGCGACCACCCGTCCCCGATGGTCACAGATCGGGAACATCAGCCGACCCCGGAAACGATCATAGAAGTCAGCCGAGCGGTCCGGCCGTGTTGAGGGGACAAGCACTCCGGCATCAACCATTTCCTGCTGCGAAAATCCGCGTTTCGCCGCCCATTTCACAATCGCATCGGCCGGAAACCTCGGCGCATAACCGATTCCAAACGACTCGGCGACCTCATCCGACAACTTGCGTTGGGCCAGATAGGCCCGCGCCTCCGCCGCCTCGGCGGTTTGGAGCAGACACCGCCGGTAAAACGCCGCCAACTCCCCCATGAGCGCATAGAGTCGGTTGCGGGCTTTAAACCGCACGTCATCCTCCCCCGCATCCAGCGTCACGCCAACCTTCTCCGCCAGCTGGCGGACCGCATCCATAAAGGTCAGGCCATCCTGTTTCATGAGGAAGGTGAAGACATCGCCCGACTCCCCGCAGCCGAAGCAATGGTAGAATTGCTTCTCCTGATTCACATTGAAGGAGGGGGTTTTCTCATGATGGAACGGACAACACGCCTTGTAGGAGCCGCCCGCCTTTTTCAAGGTCACGCGCGAACCGATCAGCTCGACGATATCGACCCGGGAACGAATCTCATCCAAAACCTGTTCCGAGATTTTTCCGGGCATGGCTATTCCATCCGTTCGATCCAGCCCCGCCGGCCATCCGCGTCAATCCGCGTCCACTCCCCCGCACGTTCCAGCGGAACCACCTCAACGCCGGGATTCAGGGTGAAAAGCGTCACCGAGCGCGCGGACGGTGCGAACCTGACCTCACACCGGCGGGAAAGTGTCTGGACATCGTGCCGCTCCTGGCGGTTCATCGCGGCGCCCACCGCGCATCCGATGCCGATCAGGAGCGCCGCCGAGACGATTCCCCACACCGTATGCCGCCCGATCATCGTGAAGAGGACGAAGAGCGCGATCAGAACCGAAGCCGCAACCGCCAGAAGGGGTCGCGAATGGCGGACCGACTGGTTGACCTGTGCCAGTGAGATACCGACCGCCGGAACGGAATCGCCGCTCCCTTTCGTCAAATCCGTCTGGATCACCTTGACAGTGGAGACAGCATTCGTCTCCGGTCGGTCCGTGAAGGTCAGGCGGAACGGCCCCGCCTGCACCGTCTCATACCGGCCGCTCTGCGGGTTGAAATAGGAGAAAGTGACCTTCCCGATCTCGGTCGCGTTGGTGGACATCGGGATCCAGACCTGTTCCGTCGTACGGCGCAACGGCTCATGGACAACCGTTTTGGCGGGATAAATCTTGAACAGCTCCGAAGCGGGGGGTGTGGGTGTCGCACCCTCCCCGAGCCATCCCGACCCAGAGAGCCGGACCGTCAACGTGACAATATCCTGCGGGCGCACATTCTGTTGCGAGAGCGCCCCCGAAAGCCGGAACTGTCCGATCGCACCGCTGAAACCATCCGGACGTCCCGCTTCGGGCAACGGTTCGATCTTCAGGAGGAAAGGCGACAAAGCCTTCCGCTGGGGCGACATCGCCCAATGGGAAAAGAACCCCGATGTCCGGCGTTCCAACAGCGAACAGGAGAGCGCCGGGGAGCACGCCGTGTCGACTGGACGCTTGGCTCGGCCCTCGGCGGAGAGCAGGATCACTGTCACGGATCGGTTCGCTCCCCTTGCCTCGCGCGTCTGGGAAACTTTCCGCATCGGCTCGACGATCAGCGCGTCGGAATCGACCGGGATGCCGGTCAGGCGGATATCCTCCACCTCGCACCCGAACGTCACCACTAGCTCGCAGCGCAATTCAAACGGCTGGTTGACATAGATCCGCTCCGGCACGGTAAAGACCCGGCCTTCGATGATCTCGCCCGCCCATCCGTATCCGACCGCCAACAGAGCCAGACAAACCGCTCGCGCAAACCGTTTCACAAGCCTCCTATCGCCATAGCCACGTGATCAACAGCGCCGTCGCAACGCCGGTCACCATGCCCGCCAAAACCTCTTTCCGGGTATGGCCCAGCAACTCCTTCAAATGCGTGTGGTGGAGTTTGTGATGCTTGAACAGCTCATCAATCATGATGTTCAGCACCCGCGCCTGATGACCTGCCGCCCGCCGCACGTTCGCCGCGTCAAACATCGTGATCGAGGCGAACGCCAACGCCAGCATCGTCACCGGATCATCAAACCCCTGGGTCAATCCCAAGCAGGTGAAGAGCCCGCAAACCATCGAAGAGTGCGCGCTCGGCATTCCGCCTGTACTCAGCAGATACTCGAAATCCACCCGGCCCGTTTTGAAAAAACCGGTTGTCATCTTGATACACTGCGCAACGGTCCAGCTCAAAAAGGCCGACCAAAACCAAGGGGTCTGCAACAGATGCACCGGATTATAGTCTAGACTCATGACAACACCCTTACCCAAAATGAATGAATCAGTATACCGTTTCAGCGGACGAAGGTCAAATGTTCAAGACCCCTTGTCGAAAACTTAGCCGTGTGGGATTGTGGCATGATGGCATTTCACAATGCCTTACTCTGTTGCAACGGGCAGGATACCCGTTACACGACCAGCCATCATCAGACGTTTTCCTTTGCGTTGAATGGGGAGGTTAGATTGAAGGTCGGATCCTCCACACCTTAACCCCCTAACCTCAATTTTCGCTCAACCCTCCACGCAAGTCATGGGCAACGCCCTCTTCACTTCTTGAATTCCGGCTCGCCGGGATTGCGGAGCAGGTTGAAGAGCGGGTAGAGATCCTCCCCCGTCAGTCGGGAGAACCGCTCCGCCCATTGTCTGCGCTTCTCATAATCGTTCTTCGGGCGCTCGGCGGGCGAGAGCGCCCGATATTCCGCAAAGAACTTCTCAAACGGTTCCCACCCGAACCGATCGTGGAGACGGACGAAAAACTCCAGCGCCAGGAAGGGATCGGACTTCCACTTGGCGTAGGGATGGCCCTCGGCCTCCCACCGCTCATAGGCGCGTTTCACCCACGCTCCGCCCATCCGGGTCTGGCGGGGTTTCAACCCGCAGATTTTATCCATGCAGTAGAGGGTGAAGAAGTTGACCGTTACCTCGCCCGCCCCGTCAAAGGTCCAATCGCCGTACTGGTGGTTATGGCCCATCTCATGGAAGAATCCCCACACGTCGTCAACCGCGCCTGAACGAATCGTTGGTTCGCTCAGGAGGTTGCGCAGGCAGCTGGTGGGCATCATGATCGGGTATCCGGCGTGCATGTAGCCGGCACAGAGCTGCACGTCGGCGCAGATGCGCTCNNCATCTCATGGAAGAATCCCCACACGTTCTCCTCCCGCCCGAGACGGATCGTCTGGGCGTTCATCAGATGGCGCGCGCTTCCGGCGGGGATCATGATCGGATAGCCCGCATGCATGAACCCGGCGCAAAGCTGGACATCGACGCAGAACCGTTCCGCAGACTTTCGCGCAGTCGGAATCGCCGTCAAGGTGGCATCAAGGTCCAGAATCTCCGACCAGACCTTCAACAGCGGCAACGGGTCATCCAGTTCGCGGATGAATGACGATGGGACGGAGAACACCACCTTGCCGTTTTCGATCTCCGCCATCGGGGCCGGAAAGGCGCGGATCTTCTCCCGCCACGTCTCGGGGGTGTCACGTCCCTCCACAAACCACGGCGCGGGACAGGCGGGACCGATCTTGACCTGAATCTTCCCGCTCTTCCCATGGGGAACCGTCACATAGACCAATCCTCCGAAGGGCGAGGAGAGGGTTGTCTCCCGCTTGGTGAGCGGGATCTCGATGTCCACCACCGGCGCGCGCAGCCACCGCGCGTGAGCGGTCACCCGACAGGAGGTCGAACCGATCCGGAGCCGCAGCCCCTCCCGCTCCGCGCCTTCCGGCAGCGTCACCGTCAGCGGCTCGCANNCGCCCGCCACGGCGAAGAGCCCCGTGCCGTGCCACCGCGGAATCGCGCAATCAATCCAGACACTTCTGGAAATCCGGGGCGTATCCGACTCCGGCAGACCGGGATAGACCTTCGCGGCGGGATGGGCGGGCCATACCCGGACGGGATCCCTGAGCCAGCCATCCTGAAACACGCTCAACGGCAGACGGTTGCCGACCTGCCCGGAGGTGACCGGATGCTCCGGCGAAGGGATCGCGGCATGCTGGAGATCCTCCATCAGTTTCACAATCCTCGGACGGTAACGCGCCTCGTCATCCGGCAGCACCTGCCGAAACGCCGTGATGAGGAAGGAGACCTGGCGCGCGACATCGTCCTTCAGGTCCTTCCCGCTTTCGGCCAAATCCAGCGCCTCTTCGCACCGCATCCCCTTCGGGAGACGGACCGCATCGGCGAACCGCTTCGCCTCCATCGGATCGACGGCATGTCCGTCCGTGTAAAGTCCGGCGGGCCCAGCCAACGTATTGAAGGCGTTCTGCGTTTTAAAGGATTTCCCGCCCGAAACCTGATGCCAGCCCCAGCCGACCACCGTACAGAACACGCCGCCGCCCCGCTCGATGAAGGCGCGGACCGGCGTCATCTCGGCCACGCGATGTTCCTCCGTATTGAGCAGCAGAACCGCAGGCGGCGCGATCTCCGCCAGTTGCTCCATCCGATCGATCGGCTGCATACGGATGCCAGGGAACGCCGACGTCAGATCCTTGAACATGCCGCAACGCGCATCATAATAAACGGTTCCGGGGGTACTCCCGCCAGCCAGCCAATCGAGCGACGCCCGAATAAACGCGGCATTGCAGGGCTTGGTCAACGCTTCGGACGAGAGGAACCGTTCGTGTCCCACCGCGACAATCCGGCCCTTCCCCAGGGTTGAACCCGCCGCAATCGGCAACGGCACCTTTGAAACGTGTCCGAGGGCCAGCGGGAAGGCCGGTTTCCCCGCGACCAGGATGGAGCCGGGCACCCCGCCCTGAACGATCTCCAGTCCGCCCGCCTTTTCCGAAACCGTCTTCTGAAACGCCTCGGCATCCTGCGCCCGCACGCCGCCGACGCACAACAGGCAAATCCCCAACGCGATCCTATTCCACATCCCAACCCCCGTATGTCCGAATGAAACGAAAAAGACGGGACCGAAGCCCCGTCCCGTAAAGAGAAACCATTATTCGATCGGTGAAATCGGCGGCGATGGCATCATCTCCTCCGGGGAGAGACGATCGACCTTCCAATACTCCAGCTCGACCGAAACCGTGCGTCCGAAGATCGCCACGGAAACCTTCATCTTGCCATGCTCCGGATCGACCTCGTCCACCGTCCCGTTGTAGTTCATGAACGGGCCTTCCGTGATCTTAACCATCTCGCCAACATCAAACTGGACCTTCGGCTTGACGGTCTCATGTTTCTCGGAGACTTGATTGAGGATCGCGTCCACCTCGGCCTGGGGCAACGGCATCGGCTTNNCTTCTCGCCGCCGATGAACCCGATGACGCCCGGGGTCTCGCGCAGGAAACGCCATGTCGGCTCCAGCACATTGCGGTCTTCGGGATTATCGTAGAGCGCCAGCTGGATCAGCACGTATCCGGGGTAGAGCTTCCGCTTGATCGTCGTTCGTTTGCCGTTCTTGATCTCGGAGACCGTTTCCATCGGAACCTTGACCTCACCGATGTACTCACCCATCTCCTCGATCCGGACGCGGGCCTGAATCGACTTGAGGACCTTCAGCTCCTGGCCCGTCAACGTGTGCAAAACATACCACTGTTTATCCATATCGCGTTCCGCCTTACGCGTTATGCAACATCTTGAGGACCCAAAGGATAACCTTATCGAAAGCTGCGACCGTGATCGCCAGAATGACGATGAACGTGATCACGACCGAAGAGGAATCAATCAATTCCCGCCGATCCGGCCATGAGATCTTCTTGAATTCGACCAACACATCCTTCAGATAAGCGATGAATTTGGCGAACATCTGCTTGATGAAATCCATTTTTGGCACCTTTCGACCAATCAACCCCTTTAAACGGCAAAGGTCTGTTCCACCCGAT
>DBXN01000031.1:22355-25184 GCA_002309585.1 Verrucomicrobia bacterium UBA1211 | reverse complement strand
AATGACAAATGACCAATGACCCGACTTTGTCGAGGTGGTAGTGTTACTGGCTGCTGATTACTGGTTACTGATTACTGATTACTGGTTTCAGATATCTTCCGCTCCGGCGGCAGATCATCGCGCGGCTTCCGGCGATATCGGCATCGAAGAGGGTGCAGTCTGATTTCGCGTCGTAACAGACCGCGATCTTCACCGTGTAGGGCTTGTCGAGCCCGCGGATGCGCGAGACCGCGTATTGGCCGACGTGCCAGGCGTCCCCGCTTCCGCTGCGGCGGATCGCCTCCGGATCGCGGTTGGCGTTCAACTCCGCCTGCGTGAACTGGCGCGGCGCGGCTCCCGGACCGGGGGCGTCCGCATACTGGGCGCGGCCCTCGGCCGCGTCAACCCGAAGTTCCAGATCGGGTCCGCCGTCTTCGCGCGGCACACGGATCACCACCGGCGCGCCCGCCGGAACCTCCACCGTCAGCCGCTCGCCGGGCGGCGGGGTTTCCGCCAGCCACTTGACCCCCAGTTTGCCGTCGGGATATTGGACCAGCTCATGGAAGGCCAGCCAGCCGCCCCATCCCAGCGGATGGGAGATCCACCCCGCCATCACCCGCCGCCCGTCTTTCCAATGGGTCACCATCGGGACCGAGAGGCCGTCATAGATGTCATCTCCGGTCTTCGACCAGTCCTCCCAGCCGCCGACGCGGCCATCGGCGTTGTAGGCCATCTTCGTGAAGCCCTGGAGGAGGTAGCGGCGGCCGTTCCACGCGAAGAGGCAGGGGCAATCCCCGCTGATCGGGATTTGGACATCGTAGGTTTTCCAGTCGCCGGGGTGGTCCGAAACGTAGATGCCGTGCTGGCCGCCGTAGCTGTTGACGAAGCCGAGCCGTCCGTCCAACCGGTTGTAGACGGTCGGGTTCTGCGCCGTATGGAAGAGGATCTTCGAACGGGTGAAGTGGATGCCGTCCTTCGAGACGGCGTAGGTTCCGCCCATCGGGTATCCCTTCAGCGCGCCGAAGGGGAAGACCCCCATGACGCCCTTCTCCTTGAAGTACCGCTGCATCTCGGGTTCACAGGTCTCCTCGATCGGGACCAGGCGGGAGGTGTGCAACCCGTAGGCGAGGTAGAGCGCCCCCTGCCATTCGAAGGGGGTACCGGTGCCGAGGGTCTGCCACCAGGCGTCCAGGGGGACGGCGGTGCCGTGGTCCTCCCAATGGACCAGATCGGCGGAGGAGAGGTGCGCGAAGTAGTGGCCGCCGGTACCGCCCTTGCTCGAATGGTGGCGCCGGTCCAGCAGATAGAAGACGTGGCAACGTCCCTGGAAGGTCCCGATCACGACATCGCCCACCCAGGTGTTGTGGCCGTCCGGGGTCCAAAACTGGATCGGGCGTGTGACCGGTTTGCGGTCCGGCACCTGCCGCTGGGGAAGCGCCGGGGATTGGACGGCGAGACGGCTGACCCGCGCGGAGAGCCGGCGCAGCCGCACCGTTTGGGGCCAGGTGACCGTCCGGTCAACGAGTCCGTCCTCGTCATAGGCCTCGCCATCGACGCGGACGCTCCACTGTCCGTCATTCGCCCGCCGGATCACAACCTCGTGGTCGCCCTCCGCCCGTTTCAGGACCGATAGCGGCACGCCGATCGGCACCTTTCCCGGAAGGGCCGCCTCCAGGACCGGGCACCGTCCGTCCGGCAACGGATAGTGGACGTAATTGCCCCGCCGGATATCCTGTTCCGGATCGCACGCCGCCGGGTTGACCACCCGCAGGACCACCTTGACGACGCCCCGGAGATCGAAAAGGGTCTCCCGTCCCTTCAGGTTGTCGGTATTGACCGTGAAGGTTAGCGACCATCCCTCTTTCGCGACCGTCGCCGGATCGAGCGCGAAAGGCTTTTCAAGCGCCGTCATCGCGGGATCATCCGCCGCCTCATCCGGAAGATCCTCCGAAAGCGCCGCCGGGGAGAGCTGATCCTTGTAAAGGGCCGCGACCTCCGCCGCCGAAAATCCCCGGTCGAAGATCATCAGCTCATCCATCCAGCCCGTCAGGAACGCGTCATGCATCGTCCGCCCGATCTGGAAAAGCTCCGTCCCGATGTCGGGCCGCCGCTCGTCGCTCCCGGCCAACACCCCATCGACAAAAACCGAACGGCGTGTCCCGTCCCAGGTCGCGACGATCTGGTGCCACCGCCCGTTGTCGATGGCCGGCGCGTCAACGGCCAGATCGACATCGTTCCAGTAGCTGCGGATTCGGTTGGTTCCCTCGAAACGGAGCGAATTCCCCCGTTTCTTCGCCATCGCGCCCCAGCTCACCCATCCCCCCTGCCGTGAGCAGCCCTCGTCGCGCCGGATCCAGGCGCTGACCGTCCACGGGGCATCGCCATGCGGGAGTGCCGCAGGGAATGCCGCCGCCGCGATAGCGGAGTGTCCGTCCCAATAGACGCATCCCCCCTTCACGCCCCCCGGCGCGAATTCAGGCGCCCCGCCGCACGGGACAAACGCCACCTTCGCGCTGCCGCGATCCGTTGTAAGCGTCTCGGGCGCGTCGAACGGCAAGCGGACAACTGGTCCCTCCGCCGCATAGAGGCCCCCGGCCATCCATGCGGCCAGCAGCCAGATTTCAGCCACAAGACTTCGGACTTCAGACATCAGACTTCCGTGCTGGTTAGGTGGTTAGGGACAACCGTTCCCGTTCCCCCATCCCCCTTCCCCATTCTATTCGTACTTCACGGTGACGAGGGGCTGGCCCTTGGTCACGTTGTCGCCGTGCTTCACGAGGAACTTCACGATCGTGAGGTTCTTGTCGGCCTTGATCTGGTTGAAGAGCTTCATCGCCTCCACGATGCAGA
>DBXN01000031.1:22188-22308 GCA_002309585.1 Verrucomicrobia bacterium UBA1211 | reverse complement strand
CGGTAGAAGGTGCCGTTGAGCGGCGCGTTGATGGTCGGACCCGAGACCGTCTCCTCTTCGGCCGGTTTGGTTTCCGGCGCGGTTTCGGCGGCGGGGGCCGCCGTCTCAAGCGGCGGCAGC
>DBXN01000031.1:0-22163 GCA_002309585.1 Verrucomicrobia bacterium UBA1211 | reverse complement strand
GGCGGTCATGCCGAGGCGGCCCGCCAGTTGCGCGACCAGCTGGCCGATCTCCGCATACTGGCGGAGGGTGGCGTCGGGCGCGGGGGCCGGGGCGGGTTGCGCCGTTGGGGCGGCCGGTTTCTGCTGTTCGACATCGGCCGGGATCGGGTCGCGTTGGTCCGCCGGCTGCGCACGCCACTTGAAGTAGCCGAGCGCGACCTCCGGGAAGAGACAGTAGGAGAGGATGTCCTCTTCCTTCTGGATCAGTTTCGGGGGAAGTTCGTTGGCGGCGTTGGCCAGGCCCGGTTTCAGTAGGTCGGCCGGCCGGCAGGTGATCGGCTTCTCGCCGCCGAGGATCTTCTTGGCGAGTTTCGGCTCGATCGGGGCGGGGGAACGGCCGTAGAGGCCCTTGACGTAATCCTTGGTCTCCTGCGTCACCATCTCGTACCGCTTGCCGGCCAGAACGTTCAGCACCGCCTGGATGCCGATGATCTGGCTGGTGGGGGTGACCAGCGGGGGATAGCCCATGTCCGCGCAGGTCTTGGGCAGTTCCGCCATCACTTCCGGCAGACGGTCCAGCGCGCCCTGCTGTTCCAGCTGGGAACGGAGGTTGGAGATCATGCCGCCAGGGATCTTGTGTTCCAGCACGCCCGCGTCAACCGGCTCGACCTTCTTGCTGGACGAGGGGGCGCGGCGAGGTTTCAGATCTCTGAAGTAGGCGTTGACCGCCGCCATCTTCGCGTGGTCGATGCCGGTGTCGTACCCTTCCGCCTCCAGGATCGCCACCATCGACTCCGTCGGGGGCTGGGAGGAGAAGCTGGACATGGTGGAGATGGCGGTGTCGACCGCGCCTGCCCCGGCCTTCACCGCCGAGAGGTACATCGCGACGGCCATGCCGCTCGTCATGTGGGAGTGGACCTGGATCGGGACCTTGACCGCCTTGGTCAGCGCGCCGATCAGTTCGGTCGCGGCGGCGGGGGTCAGGATGCCGGCCATATCCTTGATGCAGAGCGAGTCGATTCCCATCGCCTCCTGCTCCTTCGCCAGTTTCACGAACGCATCCACCGTGTGGACCGGGCTGAAGGTGTAGCTGATGGTCCCCTGGGCGTGGCCGCCGTACTTCTTCACCGAGCGGATCGCCTGCTCCAGATTCCGCGGATCGTTCAGCGCGTCGAAGACGCGGAAGATGTCCATCCCGTTCTCGCAGGCGAGGGCGACAAACCGCTCCACCACGTCATCGGGATAGTGCTTGTAGCCGAGCAGGTTCTGACCGCGCAAAAGCATCTGCAGCGGGGTCTTCTTGCAGACCGCCTTGATCTGGCGCAACCGCTCCCACGGATTCTCGCGGAGGAAACGGAGACAGACATCAAACGTTGCGCCGCCCCAACACTCCAGCGAGTAGTAGCCGACCTGATCGACCGTCTCGGCGATCGCCAAGATATCGTCGGTCCGCAGCCGCGTCGCCCAGAGCGATTGATGCGCATCCCGCAAGGTTGTGTCGGTGATCCGGATCCGGGGTTTGACCGCCGCCCCGGCGGGCGTCTTCTTCGAATTCGCTTGCTTCATTCCATCATGCTCCTGAATGGGTCAAAAAGAACGGGAATAGTATGGGGGATTAACCGCGAAAAGTCACGGCGAAATTGGAAGGAATGGGGAACGGGGGAGTGACGAGTGACGGGTGACGTTCCCCATTCCCTTCATTCCCCACTTAACCCTATTAACCTTTTAAACTTCCCTCTACCGCAGGAAGAGGACGGTGCCGACCGGAATGATCCGGACGCTCGTGCCGTCATCGGCCCGGATGGCGATGTAACGCTTCTGCGCCAGCTGGGGGATACCGACGATGCCGCCGGTCGCGGATTCCGCGAAGGTGAAGGAGTCCTCCGGGTCACCGCCCAGATCGACCGTGATGCCGGAGAGATCCAGCGTGCCGGTCCCGGTGACGGTGAGCGTGGTGACACCCGAGACAACCTTCAGGGTGACGCCATCGAGGCCGACCGCATATCCGTTGGTATCGAAGGTGAAGCCGTTCTCGCCGACCGGGATCTCGGGGATGCCCGAAATGAAGGTACCGGTGTTCTCCAACGCCTTGAAGGTGCCGCCGTCGATCGAGAGGGCCGCTACACCCTCGCCCTTGCGGATGGCGTTCGCGACGATCGTCCCATCGCCGGAGAGGGTGAGCGTACCGTCGCCACCGGCCTGGTTGCCGAGGGTGAGGCCGCATTGCGCCGTGACCGTGCCGCCGCTGACGGCCAGGGCGCCGATACCGGCGTTGCCGATGTAGGCGGGGCCGCTGACCGCAAGTGTGCCGCCGCTCATGGTGTAGGTACCGGTGCCCTCCGCGATCTCGCCGATGTGCAGCTGGCTGTCGTTGCCGTGTGCGGTCATGATGTTGTCGCCGCCGGTCTGGACGAAGGAGCCGAGACCGCCCCGGCCGACGTAGACCCAGTACTGGGTTTCCAGTTTGCCGCCGTTCTGGGTGTAGGAGCCGACGCTTCCGGGATTCTCCGCGATACGCAGGTCATTGTCCGTGACCTCGCCGCCGTCTTGGACGACCTCGCCGGAGCAGGTGTCCGCCTCGCCGACCAGAATGTTCTGCCGCGCGATCAGCCGTCCGTTTTCGCTGATGGTCCCGTAGCCTTTCGAGTTGCCGCCGTTCCAGTTGCCGCCGAAACAGGGCCGGTGCAGCGAGACGGTGCCATTTCCGGCGATGTTCAGGGTACCGACGGCGTTACACGAACCGATCAGCACATGGTTGCCGTAGGCGTTGTAGAGCTGGCCGCCGGTGATGGTGTAGGTGCCGTTGCCGTTGTTCCAGCGGCCGATGTTGAACCAGTTCCAAAGCGACACTTCGCCGCCGGTCTGGATGAACTCGCCCCTGCTGAAACCGCCGACGGTGAACTCGGAGTCGGAGGTCATGGTGCCGCCCGACATCCGGTAGACGCCATGTCCGGTGTGGCCGTCCTCATAGCCGCCGATGCGCGAGATGCCGTCGTTGAGGTAACTGATGTGCCCGGACTCATGCACGATCTCGCCCTCGTCCAGATCGCCGAGGATCAGGTAGGGGGAGATAAAGTCGCCGTCTCCCGTCTTGACCAGCCGGATGTTGCCGCCGACGATCGAACAGGCCAGCTGGGCGCTGTCGAACTTCAGCTCGGCCATGGCGGTTTCGCCGTTCGCGACCGCCGCGCCGCTACCCTCGGCCGTGATAGCCGAGACCCGGAGTTTCTTGCCCGCGAGATCGACCCTGCCGACGAGGGTGACCGGTGCGGAGAATCCGTGCCAGTCGCAATCCGCCGTGAGGGTGCAGTTCTCCAGTTTGATCGAGCGGAAGGAACGCGGCGAATCGGCGGGGGCCTGCAGATTCACCTTCGAGCCCCGGATGGTGACGGCCGTGTTCTCCCCCGGAATCGCGCCCGCCATCAGCGCGAGGCGGGAGTTGTAGCAGGTCCAGTTGGCGGGATTGTCCACGTCGCCGTCATTGCCGTCGCCCGTCCAGATCGCGTCGGCGACCCCCGCGACCTCCATGACGAGCGTGACATTGTCGCCGAGCGGCAGGTTGTTCTTCGCATCGGAGGTTTCGGGATCGGTGATGAAGGAGAGGATGGAAGGCGTTGAGGAGGTGTTGATGATCCGCGCACCGACATGGCGCGCCGACATTTCCTGAACGGTTAGATTGTGGCCCTTGAGGTCAATGACGGTGCCGTTGTCGATCGTGATCGGGCCGAGCGCGGCCCAGTCGCAGTCCTGCGTGAGGGTGATGGTGTTCTCGCCGAAGCCGAATGTGAAGAAGTCACTGGTGAACGCCACTTCCGCCGCGCCGTTGATGGAGACCGCCAGGGGTGTCTGGATGTTGTTGACGTTGAGGGAGGGACCCCATCCGCCGTAGGTGTCGCCGCAGATGATCGTGAAGCGGTGCCATCCCTCCGAAACGATGCACTCGGCGTAGGTGTCCCAGGCGTAGGAGTTGTTGTGCATGGTCCAGTCGCCGTCAATCATAAAGACGAAGTAGTCGTCGACCTTCTGGTGCAGGCTCCAGACGCCGGCCTGCCCGGCCGTCACCTTGAACCAGCCGTCGAGGCGGAGTTGCGATTTTTCCAGATCGGAGCTGCCGATCACGACTTGAGGTGTGTCGAAGGGACCGCGCCAGACGTATTCGTTCAGCCCGATCGAGATCCAGGCGATGCCGTTGATGGCGCCGCGCTGCGGATATTGGATCTTACCCCACTGCGAGATGTCACCGTTCGCGCCGAGCTGGATGCGACCCCACGCCGGGGTCACGCCCGCCGGGAGGGTGAAGGCGGTTTCGCCCGCCGGGATGATGACGGTCGTGACGGATCCGGGGATCGCTCCGTCCATCGCGTTGCCGTTCGCGTCCTGGCAGAACCAGTTGGCGGCATTCTCCAGATCGGTGGCCGAGGTCGGCGCGCCGCCGATCCACTCGGCCGTGGCGGGGACGGCCGTCTTGAGGGTGACGATCACGTTGTTGTCGCTCACCTGCGCCTCGTAGTTCTCCGCATCTGTCAGCTCCACGCATTCGAGAACGCCGGACATGCCGGCGGGGAGATTGAAACCGCCCGTGGTGAGCCGCATCGTCGTGCCGTCAAAGGCGGCGGTGTCGAAGACGATTTTCGCGCCCTCGCCGAGCGTCACCGTGCCGTCGGTGGCGATGGCGCCGATTTTACCGATGGTGAGGGTCGTGTTATCGTCAAGGGTGATGCCGGCGCTATCGCTTCCCATGGTGGTGGGAAGCGTGTCCGGACCGAGGATGGCGTTCGCCGTCAGCTGCGCGTCGCTCAGGACGCCCCGCCAGATGCGGACCTCGTCGTAACTCGCGTGGGCGTCCTGGTCGCCTTCATAGAAGGAATAGCCGAGATAGAGGTGCGGGTCGATGATGGAGGCGATGGTTTTGATGGTGGAGGAGCCGACCCGCTGGAGGGCGCCCGTCTGGACATCGCGGCGCGAGAAGCGGATGGTCGTGGTGCCGTCGCCGTTGTTCGCGAAGGTAACGGCGATGTGGTAAGGCACGCCGAGTTCGTAGGGCGCCATGTGGCTGTCGCAGTTGATCTCGGTGACATCTTCGCCCGTCGTCATCTTCGATCCGGCGCGGTCGCGGGTGAAGTCGCCGCCGTAGGTCCAGGCCATGCAGAAGTAGTTCCCAGTATCGGAACCGTAGTCGAGGACGCGCGACCAGGAGCGCACCTCGTTGTGCGTCGCCCAGATTTCGACCGTTGCGCCATCGGTGTTCAGGAGGTTCGTGCCGAGGTCGAGGGAACCTTGGCCGTGGCCGTTGCCGGACATGACGGCCTGGCCGTTGGAAAGGATGATGTTACTGCCGATCCGCGCGGGCTCGACACCGGACAGGGCTTCCTTCCAGTCCCCGTTGAAACTCCACCGGTGGGTCAATTCGTAGCCGTTCGCCATCCACGCCGTCCCGCAGAGAAGGGCGGTTCCGGCCATGCGCATCATGCTTCTCATCGTATCATCCTCCGTATCACGTAAAAGGAGTTTTAATGGGCGGAACGAACACCGCGCCATTTCATTTCCCGAACCATCGTATGGTGAAAGAATATCATCTTAAGGGGTGGCGGCGCAAGCGGGAATTCACCGTTTTCCGCCTTGCCTTCGATTCTTCCGCAATGGTATATTGACATCAATAGCGGTGTGCCGGATAACGGTTTCTGTCGATGGAAGGAGAGATACCTATGCGTGAGATTTGCATCAAGATGTTTGTTGCGGGCATCCCCGCCGTCTCCGCCTCGACCGTCACGAACTGGGTCAACGAGGCCAACCGCATCTACCGTCAGGCCGCCATGTCCTTCACGCTGGCCAGTGTGGAGGAGGTGCATGGACATGATGAATGGTTTAATATTAACAACAAAACTATATTTGAACAGATGTGTTCCTACACGAATAACACGGGCGGGCTGGAACTGTACTGCGTGAACAAAATCTTCAACGATAACATTAAAGGTTTGCACTCTGATCGGCGTCTTTCTTCGGGAGATGCCAGACGAGGTTTGGCGATTACGGCGAGTGCACGAAATGAGGCTTTTTCACATGAAGCGGGACATACATGCGGGTTGGCGGATCTGTACGCTCATGATGTGATTGCGGGGACAGTTTCAGTGGAAATGGTTGGGGTGCGAAACTGGAGTGGCGGAGAAGGAGTAGGATATTATCCCGCAGGACGTTTGTATTCGCAAGTGATGTATAGTGTTTTGATGCATAACCATTTTAATTGTGTCATTCCTTTGGGATTCCTTAAAGCTACCATAAAGGATTCGGGTGGAATGCAGGGGGAGGTTAGCGTTGGGCTGGATCAGATGTCCACGCGGGAACCGATACATTAAGAGGGAGAAGACGAGATGAAGAGAATGGGTATTGCGCTGCTATTAGTTTTTGTGTTTACGAGTATTTCTATCGGAATTGAGGATTCGAAACTTAAAGCGTTTCTTTCTGAGGATTTTTGCAGAATTGAAGGGTTTCCGCTGGAAGAGTTTGTTGGTCTTCGAAAATATTATTCAGTGGGGGACGAGCAACTTTATCGTGTGCTGACGGAAATCTGGAGGGAGAATGTAGTGGCTATCCAAACCGGCACTCCAGATTCGCAAGAGGATGGTCTCATCCGACAGAGGTTGGGCCACGTACTCTTCTTCTTGCCTGAATGCAAGGGCGTTCCTTCTGTAAAGGGATTTCTTTTCGACCGGATCGAATCCCTGCGTGGCGACAGCTTAAGGGAGACCGCCATCCGGTCTTATCTGCGTATCGCGGATGCGGATGAGGCGCGGGAAGTTCTTCTGCGGTTTCTCACAGGGAAGGAGCGGATGAGTGAATTCGGACGATCAGGGATCTATGCCTATGCGGAAGATGCCTGGAACGAAGCCTCTTTTGAGAAACGGAAGGCGATCTTTACGATCCTGTGCGACGCGGCGGCGGTGGAATCGCCCCAGTGGTCATTCAACGTGTGCGATGAGATCCTGTGTAAGATGCATGCCGGGTATCGGGATTCGGCGTTGCGGGAGGCGATGATCCGGCGGCAGCTCGCCCTTCCCTTCCAGCCCCATTACGAGTGGCTGCAAGCGAAACTGGAAGGGGAAGCCAGACGCATCGGCAAGTTGAAGCGCGAGTCTACCCGGGAGATAGTTGATCTCTACAATCCAAGGATGGAGGATTTCACGGACATTCGTTCCCCAGATCCGACCGTTCCCACCGCGAAGCCCGCCCCGAAACGTCGGTTGTCCGCGTGGATCGCCGTGGCGGCTGCGGTGGCCGCAGTCGCTGCGGCTGTGGGCGGTCTGCTGTGGCACGGGAAAAAAAGATCGCTGGGGGGTTGACACCGCCGCCGCGGTTTTGGTACAGTGTGCGCCGATGTACGGAAACACCCAGAATTTCTTCTTTTGGTGGCGTAGCGGTCTTCGGTCCGCTGCGGGTGATTTCGTATAGTCAAATTCGGTAATCGAAATCAAGACACCCAGGAGGCGGATCGTTCGAAAGAGCGGTCCGTTTTTGTTTTTCAGAAAACGAGGTTGAATATGTTGAAAGTGTTGAGTGAGGCGGCATTTCGGGAACGGACGGCGGGCGGGGCGCGCACGCCGGTGTTCCGGGAGTATCTGGCGGACCGGGAGACTCCGGTCTCCGTGTTGACCCGCGCGGTGGATGACGCCGCGGTTTTCCTGCTGGAGAGCGTGGCGGGGGGCGAGAACCGGGGCCGGTATTCCTACCTGGGGATCGATCCGGTCGGGATCGTCACGGAAGATGGCGCGGGCAACCCCCTCGCGAATCTCCGTTGCCGCTTCGCCGGGATGAAGTTCACTCCCGCCCCGGAACTCCCCTCCCTCCAGGGCGGGGCGATCGGGTATCTCGCCTATGACGCGGTGAAGGCCTTCGTGCCGCGTGTCGGCCTGACGCGCGAGACGGGCACGCCGCTCGCCTCCTTCCTCGTGACGGACACGGTGCTGATCTTCGACAATGTCCGACAGACGGTGATCGTCTCGCGGGTGACGGGTCCGGACGAGGCCGGGGATGCCGGCGCCTCCTACGCCCAGGCGATGCGGGCAATTGAGGCGGTCCACGACCGGCTGATGAGCGCGGCGTCGATCACCCGCTACCTGGAACGGCACAGCGGGGAGGCGAAGCCGAAAATCGCCGATTTCGTTCCCGAAATGACGGAGACGGAGTTCACCGCGATCGTCGCGAAGTGCAAAGCGGCCATCAAGGCGGGCGAGGTGATCCAGATCGTCCCCTCGCAGAAATTCACGGTGGAGACCGATATTCCCGCGATTTCGCTCTACCGGGCGCTCCGGACGGTCAATCCCTCGCCCTACAACTTCTTCCTCAAACTGGGGGACAAGACCCTGATCGGATCCTCCCCGGAAGAACTGGTGAAGCTCCGGAGACGGATCGCCTCGACCTCGCCGATCGCCGGGACGCGCCCGCGGGGCGCGGATGCCGAGGAGGACCGGATGCTGGAGGAGGATCTGGTCGCCGACCCCAAAGAGCGCGCCGAGCATGTGATGCTGGTGGACCTCGGCCGGAACGACCTCGGCCGCGTCTCCCGGATCGGCACGGTGACGGTTCACGACTACGCGCATGTCGAGCGCTATTCCCATGTGATGCATCTGGTTTCGCATGTGACCGGCGAGCTGGAGCGGGGCCGGGACGCGTTTGATCTGTTGGAGGCGACCTTCCCGGCGGGAACGCTGACCGGCGCGCCGAAGGTCCGGGCGATGGAGCTGATCGCGGAATATGAAAAGTCGCCGCGTGGCATCTATGGCGGAGCAACCGGCTATTTCAGCTACACGGGCGACATGGATTTCGCGATCGTAATCCGGACGATGGTTCTCCAGAACGGCACGCTGGTGATGCGCGCCGGGGCGGGGATCGTCGCGGATTCGGATCCGGAGAAAGAGTATCGGGAGACCGTCAACAAATCCAAGGCGGTTTTCGAGGCGGCGCGTTTCGCGGCGGAACTTTGAAAGGACGGTAGTTATGATTCTGATGATCGACAATTACGACTCGTTCACCTACAACCTTGTGCAGGATCTCTGTTCGCTGGGCGCCTCGATGGAGGTCGTGAAAAATGACGCGATCGATGTCGAGGGTGTCGCGGCGAAACATCCCGAGGCGATCGTCTTCTCACCCGGACCGGGCGATCCCGATTCGGCGGGGGTGACGCTGGCCGCCGTGAAGGCCTTCGCCGGAAAGGTGCCGCTGCTGGGGATCTGCCTGGGGCACCAGTCGATCGCGCAGGCGTTCGGCGGGAAGATCGTTCCGGCGAAACGGCTGATGCATGGAAAGACCAGCCGGATCCGCCATGACGGTAAGGGCCTCTTCGCCGGTCTGCCGCAAAACTTCGAGGCGATGCGCTACCATTCGCTGGCGGTCGAACGCGAATCGTTGCCGGCGTGTCTGGAGGTGAGCGCCGAGTCGGAGGACGGCGAGATCATGGGCCTGCGGCACAAGACACTGCCGATCGAATCGGTGCAATACCATCCCGAAAGCATCGGGACACCGGAAGGGATCAAGCAGCTTCGGAATTTTTTGGGACTCGGCAACCGGACCGCCTCGGCGGACGAGCGGCAGTCGTACCGAACCTTCGCCGAGATCATGGAGGGCCGCATGCCGGAGACCGATCTGGCGGAGATGCTGACCGCGGCGCGGGGGAAGCCCATCTCGGTGGCGGAACTCGCCGGGGCGGCGCGCGCGATGCGCGAGGCGGCGGTCGGGATTGATCTGGGTGGGATCGACGCGGTGGATATCGTCGGGACCGGCGGGGACGGGCTGGGGACCTTCAACGTCTCCACGACGGCGGCCTTCATCGCGGCGGGCGCGGGGGTGACCATCGCGAAACACGGGAATGTGGCGGCGACGTCGCAGTGCGGGTCGGCGGATGTCCTCGCGGAACTCGGCTACGATCTGATGCTGCCGCCCTCGAAGGTGAAGTGCTGTATCGAGGAGAACGGAATCGGTTTTCTCTTCGCCAAGGCCATGCACCCGGCGATGCGTTTCGCGGCACCGGTCCGGAAGGCGCTGGGTTTTCGGACGATCTTCAATCTGCTCGGACCGCTGACGAACCCCGCAAGGGTCAAGCGTCATGTGATCGGGGTGTACGATCCGAAGCTGACGCCGGTCATCGCGGAAACGCTCAAGATGCTGGGAAGCCAACGGGCGTATGTCATCTCGGGCGAAGGCGGTCTGGATGAGATTTCCCCGAGCGGATTCACCTTCGTCTCGTCGCTGTGCGACGGCGCGGTCAGTTCCATCCTGCTGGATGCGGCGTCGATCTACGGCGAGAGCTATCCGCTGGAGGCGATCGGCGGGGGCGACGCGAAAACCAACGCTGCCCTGCTGCTCGCGGTCCTCCAGGGTGAGGATCGCGGCGCGCGGCGCGCGGCGGCGGTGGAGAACGCGGCGGCGGCGATCTTGGTCGGGGGAGTTGCCGAGACGGTCGCCGAGGCGATCGACAAGGCGCGGGAGTCGATCGATTCCGGCCGGGCGCTGGAGAAACTGAAGACGATGGTGGCGGTCCGGTAGCGGCGGGAAGGGCAGGTATGCAGGGCGATATTCTGGAAGCGTTGAGCGCGGCGCGGCGCCGCGATGCGGTCGAGGCGGAACGGCGCGAGCCGTACGCGGATCTGGTACGGCGGATCGGGACGATGGAACCGGCGCGGGATTTCGCGGCGGCGTTTGGCGGGGAGGGGATGCGGGTGATCGCGGAACTGAAGAAGGCCTCGCCTTCGGAGGGGTTGATCCGGGAGGCGTTCGCCCCGACGGCGCTCGCGGCGGAACTGGAGGCGGCGGGCGCCGCCGCGCTCTCGGTGCTGTGCGAGCCCCACCGTTTCCTGGGGGACGAGCGGTATCTCTCCGCCGTCCGGGGAACGGTCGGGATCCCGCTCCTCTACAAGGACTTCATCACGACGCGCTATCAGGTCGCCGCCGCGCGGGCGGCGGGCGCGGACGCGGTTCTGCTGATCGCGGCGGTGCTGCCGGACTCGGAGTTGGTGGCGCTGCTCGCTCAGGCGCGGACCTTCGGGATGCGGGCGCTGGTGGAGACCCACACGGAGGAGGAGATCCGGCGGGCGGTGGGGATCGGTGCGGAGCTGATCGGGGTCAACTGCCGTGACCTGCGGACCTTCAAGACCGATCCTGCGATCACCGCGCGGCTGATCGGACAGATCCCCGACGGCATCGTGCGGATCGCCGAGAGCGGCATCCGCACGCGGGCGGATTTGGTGAGTCTTCACGCGTCGGGCGCGGACGGATTTTTGATAGGGACCACGCTCATGCGGGCGGCGTCGCCCGGAACGGAACTTGAAAACTTGATTGGAAAGGAGTTATGATATGCACGGACATTATGGAATCTATGGCGGCAAGTACATCGCCGAAACGCTGATGACGCCGATTAACGAGCTGGAGGCGGCCTACGAAGAGGCGAAACGCGATCCCGCGTTCCAGGCGGAGTTTGAGGAGATCCTGCGGGATTACGTGGGCCGGGAAAGTGCGCTGACCTATGCCAAACGGCTTTCGGAGCATCTGGGGGGCGCGCGGATCCTGCTCAAGCGGGAGGACCTGAACCACACCGGTGCCCACAAGGTGAACAACACGATCGGGCAGGCGTTGCTCGCGCGGCGGATGGGCAAGAAACGGCTGATCGCCGAGACCGGCGCGGGGATGCACGGGGTTGCGACGGCGACGGTGGCGGCGCTCTTCGGGATGCCGTGCGATGTCTACATGGGGGCGATCGATGTGAAGCGGCAGGCACCGAACGTGGACCGCATGCGGATGCTGGGGGCGACGGTCCGGCCCGTTTCCGAGGGGAGTGCGACGTTGAAGGACGCGATGAACGAGGCATTGCGGGATTGGACAGCCAACTGCGACGATACCTTTTACGTGATCGGCACGGTGGCGGGACCGCATCCCTATCCGGAGATGGTGCGGGATTTCCAGAGCGTGATCGGGAAAGAGGCGCGGCGGCAGTGTCTGGAGCGGTTCGGTAAGCTTCCGGATCAGGCGATCGCCTGCGTGGGCGGCGGCTCGAATGCGATGGGCCTTTTCGCCGGGTTCATGGATGATCCCTCCGTGAAGCTGGTCGGGGTCGAGGCGGGCGGCAAGGGGATCGAGACGGGCGAACACGCCGCCTCGATCAACGGCGGGACGGTCGGGGTGCTGCACGGCTCGAAGACCTATTTGCTCCAAACCGAATCGGGGCAGATCATCGACACCTATTCGATCTCGGCGGGACTGGATTATCCCGGTGTCGGGCCGGAACACGCCTACTTCGCCGACACGAAGCGGGCCGAGTATACCGTGATCAACGATGACGAGGCGGTGGCGGCGTTCGACGCGCTCTGCCGGTTCGAGGGGATCATCCCGGCGCTCGAATCGAGCCACGCGCTGGCCGAGGCGATTAAACGGGCGCCGACCCTGCCCAAAGACGCGATCCTGCTGGTCAACCTTTCGGGACGCGGGGACAAGGACTTGCACAGCATCCAAGCCTACAAGGAAGGGTTGAGCGTCCACTAACCCCTAACGACCAATGACTAGCGACTAACCAACCACCCAACCACCTAACCAGTTGAAGCGGAGAGATGAGATGAACCGGATTCAGAGTTGTTTTGCGAAGACCCGCGCGGAAGGGCGCGGGGCGTATGTCGCCTATCTCACGATGGGCGCGCCGACGTTGGAGAAGAGTTTCGCGGCGGTGGAGACCGTCCTCGCCGAGGGCGCGGACATTTTGGAGTTGGGAATCCCGTTTTCGGATCCCGTCGCGGACGGCGCGGTGATCCGGCAGGCGGCGATGCGTGCGCTGGAGAACGGCGTGACGCTCGCGGATGTCCTGCGCGGTGTCCCGGCGCTGCGGAGCCGTCACCCGAATGTCCCGATTGTGATCTTCACCTACTACAACGTGATCTACAAATACGGGACCGCGCGGTTCGCGGCCGATGCGGCGGAGGCGGGTGCGGATGCGGCGCTGGTGGTGGACCTCCCGCTGGAAGAGCGGGCAGAGCTGCTGGATGTGCTTCGGCCGAAGGGGCTTACGCTGATCCCGCTTGTGACGCCCACCACCGGGCTGGACCGGGTGGCGGCGAGCGCGGAGGGGATGGAAGATGCGTTTCTCTATGCCGTCACCGTCAAGGGCGTGACGGGGCAACGCGCCAGTCTTCCGCCCGAACTCGCCTCGCGGTTGGAGGCAATCAAGCGGATCACCTCGGTGCCGGTGGTGGCGGGATTCGGCATCAAGACACCGGAAGAGGGCGCGAAGATCGCGGAACACTGTGACGGGTTTGTGATCGGCAGCGCGTTGGTGCAGAGGTTTATGAATGAAGGATAATACACTCTTTCTCTATGGCGCGCCCGCCTCGGGCAAAACGACGCTCGGCCGTCAGCTGGCGGAGCGATGGGGTGCGGCGTGGGTGGATCTGGACGAACGGATCACGGCGTCCGAAGGCCGGGATATTCCGACGATCTTCGCGGCGGAAGGCGAGGCGGTGTTCCGCCGGATTGAGAGCGGCGTGCTGCGCCAGACGCTGGCGGAACCCGCGGCGAAACGGGTTGTGTCGCTGGGCGGCGGTACACTGCTGGATCCGGAGAACCGTGCCTTGTGCGAAGCGGCGGGAACGGTGGTCTGTCTGGAGACGCCGGACGCGGAGGAGCTGGCGCGGCGGATCGGGTCGGCCGCGGGAAGCCGTCCGCTCGGCGACCGGGCGAAGGCGCGCGCGCCGCACTATGCCTCCTTTCCCAACCGGCTCGCTGCGGCGTTCGAAGCGGGCCCCTCCCTCGTGGTTGTCGGGAACGGCCTCTCCGGGGCGCTCCTGAAGGGCGCTCATCCCGTCGCCGATGCGACGGTCGCGGCGCGCTACCGAGACCGGATTCCGGAGCCGCTGGCGACGATCCCCTCCGGCGAGGAGCACAAGACCCCCGCGACGGTCATGCGGCTGTGGCAGGCCTTCGCCCGCGCGGGAATCGGCCGTCGCGACACCGTGACGGCGGTGGGCGGCGGCGTGACGGGCGACCTGACCGGATTCGCGGCGGCGACCTGGATGCGCGGAATCGACTGGATCAACTTCCCGACAACCCTGCTGGCGATGGTTGACGCCTCGACCGGGGGTAAGACCGGTTGCGATCTGCCGGAGGGGAAGAACCTCGCCGGGGCCTTCCATCCGCCCCGGATGGTGGTGATCGACACCGATTTTCTGAAGACCCTTCCGGCGGCGATTCTGGCGGATGGCCGTGCGGAGATGATCAAACACGAGGTGATCGGAGGATTGGATCACGCCGATCCTCCGGCGGGCATTCCCTCCGCCGCTGAGATCGCCCGGAATCTGCGGGTGAAGGTCGAAATCGTGCGGGAGGATCCGTTTGAAAAGACGGGGCGGCGGGTTCTGCTCAATTGCGGCCATACCGTCGCGCACGCCGTGGAACAGCGTTCGGGGTATCGCCTGTCGCACGGTTCGGCGGTGGCGATCGGGTGCGTGGCGGAGGCGCGGATGGCGGTCCGGCTCGGACTGGCCGCGCCGGAGTGGGTGGCGGAACTGGCGGCCCGTTTCGCGGCGGCGGGTCTGCCGACAGACCTGCCGGAAGGCATGACGATGGAGACGCTGGTTCCGGTCATGAAAGGCGACAAGAAGCACAGCGGATCGACCGTCCTGTTCGCCCTCCCCTGCGGATGGGGGGATGTCCGGGCGGTACCGGTGGAGTTGAGAGAAGGTTAAAAGGTTAAGGGGAATGGGGAATGGGGAACGGTGGGCGGGACGCGCTCCGTCGCGTCCGCGACCGACAACCCTCAACGCTTAGGAGTGTGCGATGGAAGTGAAAACGGGAACCCGGAAAGGTACGGTGACGGCGCCGGTTTCGAAATCGCATCTGCACCGGCTGCTGATCGCCGATTTTCTGGCGGGCGACCGATCGCGGCTGGCTGCGGACGCGTCGGATCCGGATGACATCCGGGCGACCAAACGCTGCCTGCTCGCGCTGGATACGGAAACAGAGACGCCGGTCTTGGATTGCGGGGAGAGCGGTTCGACGATTCGCTTTCTGGCGCCGGTTGCCGCCGCGCTCGGTAAGCACCCGGTGTTCCGGACGGCGGGGCGGCTCGCGGCGCGGCCGCAGCTGGCCTATCCCGAGCTTCACAGTGGGATCCATGAACTTCGGGGGGATGTCTCCTCGCAATTCGTGACGGGACTGCTTTTCGCCTTGCCGCTGCTGGAGGGCGCGTCGGAGATCCGGTTTCTCACGCCGCTGGAGTCGCGCGGATATGTGGATTTGACGTTGGACGTACTGGCGGGGGCGGGGATTCGGATCGGGGAGACCGGGACGGGTTTCCGGCTTGAGGGGGGACAGCGGTATCGTCCCCAGCCGTCGGTCCGGCCTGAAGGCGATTGGTCCGGCGCGGCGTTCTGGTACGCGATGAACGCGTTGGGGAGCGAAGTGACGGTCGAGGGGCTGAATCCGGCGTCGGCGCAGCCGGACCGCGCCGTTGTTCCGAAGATCGCCGCGATCACGGCTCCGGAGGGGGAGGCGGTCGATGTCTCCCAATGCCCCGACCTCTTTCCCGCGCTCGCCGTCGTCGCGGCGGGGCAGAAGCGGACCGTCCGGTTCACGGGGATCCGTCGGCTGCGGATCAAGGAGTGCGACCGGGTCGCGGCGATGGCGGCGGTGCTGGAACGGTTCGGCGCGCGGGTTGAAGTGACGGACACCTGTTTCACGGTCAACGGGATCGGGCGGCGCTTCGCCGGGGGGAACTTCTCCTCCTGCGCCGACCACCGTATCGCGATGGCGGTCGCGGTCGGGGCCACCTGCTCCGCCGGACCGGTCCTCCTTGATGACGCCGCCTGTGCCGCCAAATCCTACCCCGGCTTCTTCGACCTCTTCGACTGCCTGCGGGCTTAAGGATGTGGCAAGGCCGCCTCGGCCTTGCCACATCGAACGTTGAGGGTTGAGGGTGTCGCGAGACGTGTGGATGACAATCTGTCCCCTCTTCCCCGTTCCCAATTCTCCACTCCTATTGATTGACACACCCCCGCAAAAAAGGTATAAGAGGGGGTGTTGTTTGGGGGAAAGGATTAGCTGGAATGTTAGTGGGGTTGAGGGAGATTCTCGCGATCGCCGAGTCGGAAAAAATGGCGGTCGGAATGTTTAACGCGACGGGGTTGGATTCGTTGCAGGCGGTGATCGGGGCGGCGGAGGAGTTGGATCGTCCGGTGGTCATCGCCCACGCCGAGGTCCATAATGTCTACAACGACATCGCGCTGGTGGGACCGGCGATGGTCGCGGCGGCGCAGAACGCCAAAGTGCCGGTCTGCGTCCATCTGGATCACGGCGTGACGCTGGAGATGGTCTACCGCGCCTTGCGGCTCGGGTTTACCTCGGTGATGATCGACGCCTCCTGTCTGCCGTATGAGGAGAACCTGGCTGTCACGAAGAGGGTGGTCGAGGCCGCCCACGCGATGGGGGTCGGGGTCGAGGCGGAGTTGGGTCGGCTGGCGGTGGGCGAGTCCGGCAGCGGGGAGATCGCGCCGGGCGATCCTTCGGCGTACTACACCCGGCCCGACGAGGCCAAGGCGTTCTGCGAGGCGACGGGGATCGACGCGCTAGCGGTGGCGTTCGGGACCTCGCACGGCTTCTACAAGGCGCCGCCGAAACTGGATTTTGATGTGGTCCGGAACGCCGCCGCCGCGACGGGCCTTCCGCTGGTGATGCACGGCGGCAGCGGGGTGAGCGAGGAGGGGTTCCGGCAGGCGATCGCGGCGGGTGTCCGGAAGATCAACTACTACTCCTACATGTCGCGGGCGGGCTACCGCGCGGCGGCCGAGGCGATCGCTTCCGCGAAGAGTTCCTATCTGCACGATGTCGAGTATGCGGCGATGCAGGCGATGAAAGAGGATGCCAAGGCGGCCATCCGCGTGTTTTCAACACCGACGAACCCATAGGGAGATCCAGTATGCTCAAATTGTTGATGATCGGCGGCGTCGCCGCCTTGTGCGGCATCAGTCTGGCGGCGCCCGCGAACCGCGAGCCGCTGGCGAAAACCCCCTTCTTCCGTCTGCCGCTGGGCAGCGTGAAACCTACCGCCTGGCTGCGGACCCAGCTGGAGCTTCAGCGCGACGGGTTGACCGGCCATGCCGAGGAGTTGTATGAGGATATCGGGCAGAGCGACTGGATTTCCGACAAACAGCAAGGCGGGCAGTTCGCCTGGGAGCGCGGTCCCTACTATGCGAAGGGGTTGATCGCGTTGGCGTATGTGTTGGACGATCCGGTCCTGAAGGAGCGGAGCCGGAAGTGGGTGGACAAGGTGCTGGCGAGCCAGCAGCCGAGCGGCGATTTCGGCCCCCGCCCCTACAACTGGTGGGCGAACATGATCGTCCTGCACTACCTGCGCGACGTGTACGAGGTGACCGGCGACGAGCGGATTCCCCCGTTTCTGGCGCGTTATTTCGATTTCCAGCTGAAGACCCTGCCGCAACACACGCTGGCGCAGGATTCGGTCTGGGCGAAGGCGCGCGGCGGCGACAATCTGGAGATCGTTCTCTGGCTCTATGAGCTGAAGGGGGATCCCGCGCTGCTGAAACTGGCCGATCTCCTGATCCGGCAGACCTCCCAGTGGGAACAGTACTATCTGGACGGGCGCGGCGATTGCGCCTATCCGATCCACATCGTGAACGTGATGCAGGGGATGAAGTCGCCCCCGCTGATGTACCGCGTCACGAAGTCGGAGGCGCACCGCCAGGGCTTCCGCAACGCGCTGCGTCCCGACGGCTGGCTGATGCGCCAGTTCGGGCGGGTGGACGGCATGTTCAACGGGACCGAACCGTTGACCAGCCGGAGTTCGACCGAGGGGACGGAGCTGTGCGCGATCGCCGAGCGGATTCTCAGCAGCGGCGTGGCGCTGGAGGTGCTGGGCGAGGCGGCCATCGGCGACCAGATGGAGACCATCGCCTACAACGTCCTGCCGGCCACCCTCTCGCCCGACGGCAAGGGCCTCCGCTACTACACCCTTCAGAACCAGCCGAAATGCACCAACGAAAACCTCGGTTTCTCCTGCAACGGCAACGGCGTCAATTCCATCTGCCCGAGCCCGAACGCGGGGTACGGCTGCTGTCGGTCGAATTTCCATTTCGCCTGGCCGAAGTTCGTGCAGTACATGTGGATGGCGACCGCCGACAAAGGACTGGCGTTGACCGCATACGGTCCCAACACCGTGACCGCGCCCGTCGACGAAGAGGGGAAAACGGTGACGATCGAGCAGACCACGGGTTATCCCTTCCAGACTACCGTCTCGCTGAAGGTGACGGCGGGCGGGGGCGTGTTCCCGCTGAAACTCCGCCTCCCCGCGTGGTGCGCCGCGCCGACGGTCACCGTCAACGGCAAGCCGGAGGAGAAGAAGTTTATGAAGCCGGGCACGTTCGTCACGATCATTCAGGATTGGAAACCGGGTGACCGGGTGGAGCTCTCCTTCCCGATGACCCCCGCCTTCACCCACAGCATCAACGATTCGGTGGCCGTGACGCGCGGGCCGCTGGTCTATTCGCTCTACATTCCCGAACAACCGTGGAAGGTGACGAAGGAGGATGCGCCCGGAGGGTTCAACACCTACGAGATCCGTCCCGCCAAACCGTGGAACTACGCCTTGCTGATGAAGGGACGGGACGAGGCGCCGGTGGAAGTGTCTGTCGCGGAGACCATCGCTGCGCAGCCGTTCAAGGCCGCTTCTGCGCCCGTCAAACTCAAGATGAAGGGCTTCCTTTCCCGTCAGGGCGGGTGGGGTGAGTTCAATTGGGGCGGATTCGGGGCGCGCGCGGTCGAGCCGCCCGCCAGCCCGATCACGCCGGAAGGTAAGGTCGAGACGGTCACCCTCATCCCGTTCGGCTCCACACAAATCCGCGTGACGCTCTTCCCGTGGGCGAAGGAGTAGGTCGTTTCCATGTCTCGGTTCGTCATTCACGGCGGGGCGCCGATCTCAGGCGTCCATCGGCTTCCCGGCAATAAAAACGCCGCGTTGCCGATGTTGGCGGCTTCGTTGCTGACATCGGAGCCGGTGACGTTGACCAACCTGCCGTGGATCAAAGATGTCCAGACCATGCTCGATTTGCTGGAGGATATCGGCGCGGAGATTGATCGGGACACCGCGAACCATTCGGTCCGGATCTGCGCGCGGCGGATTCGGCGGACCCGGCTGAACAAAAGCTTGTGCGGGAAGGTCCGTTCCTCCGTCCTCTTCGCGGGACCGTTGCTTGCCCGCGCCGGCGGCGCGATTCTGGCGCCGCCCGGCGGGGATGTGATCGGGCGACGGCGGCTGGATACCCACTGGGCGGGATTCACCGCGCTGGGCGCGACGATCCACCCCAACGGGTGCTACCGGCTGAAGTCGGCGAAGCGGCTGACGGGATGCCGTTTCCTGCTCGACGAGGCGAGCGTGACCGCGACGGAGAATCTGGTGATGGCGTCGGTGCTGGCGAAGGGCGAGACGACGCTCTACAACGCCGCCTGCGAGCCGCATGTCCAGGACCTCTGCCGGATGCTCAACGCGATGGGTGCCCAGATCAGGGGAATCGGGACCAACCTGCTCACCATCACGGGGGTCGATGCGCTGAAGGGGACCGAACAGCGGATCGGGCCGGACTATATCGATGCGGGCAGTTATCTGGTCGCCTCGCTCGTGACCCGCGGGGAGCTGACCCTGACGGAGATTGAGCCGTCCGATTTCGAGGTTCTGGAGCGGCCCTTCAAGCGGTTCGGGGTCCAGTGGACGATCGACGCGAACGCCAGAACCCTGAAGCTGAAGGGAAAGCAGAAACTCAAGACCTCCGGCGATCTCAACGAGACGATCCCCTCGCTCGCCGACGGACCCTGGCCGATGTTCCCCTCCGATCTGATGAGCGTTCTGATCGTCCTCGCGACGCAGGCGGCGGGAACGACCCTTTTCTTCGAGAAGATGTTTGAGAGCCGGATGTTCTTTGTCGATCACCTGATCGGGATGGGCGCGCGGATCGTGCAGTGCGATCCCCACCGCGTGGTGGTGACCGGCGTCTCGCCCCTGACGGGCACGCGGGTCGCCAGCCCCGACATCCGCGCCGGGATGGCGTTGCTGATCGCGGCGCTCTGCGCCAAGGGCGAGACGGTCATCCAGAACGCGGGGCGGATCGACCGCGGCTATGAGTCGGTCGAGCAGGAGCTTCGCCGGCTGGGCGCGCGGATCGACCGACAGGAAGATTGAGGTGTCGCCGTATGCTCTCGCCCGAAACGATTGAGAAGATCAAGGAGGTGATGGCGCTCGCGCATGTTTATGAGGAGGACATCGACGAGCAGTTTATCCTCGGTTCCGGTCCCGGCGGGCAGAAGGTCAACAAGACCTCCTCCACCGTCCGGCTTTACCACGAGCCGAGCGGCATGACCATCCGCTACGGCCTCCAGCGTTCCCGCGAGATGAACCGCTGGCTCGCCCGCCGCGAATTGGCCGAGAAGATTTTGGAGAAGACCGACGCCGAACACTCCGCCCGCCGCCAGGCGCAGGAGAAAATCCGGCGTCAGAAACGCCGTCGTTCCCGCCGCCAGCAGGCCAAGATGCTGGAGGACAAACACAAGAACAGCGAGAAGAAGGCCAACCGCGCCCGCATCGACCCGCGCAACGCAGAATAAGATTAAAGGGTTAAGTTGGGGAACGGGGAAGAGAGAGTGACGAGAGAGAATGGAAAATGAAGAGAGAAGAATGAAAAGATAAGGGAACAGAAGTCTGATGTCCGATGTCATCCTCGCGTTTCATGTCTGACGTCTCTCGTCCTTCAACCACCGCACCATACTTTTAACCACAGACCTACACGGACCCGCCGCGCTTACGTTTGCGTAACTTCGAATGAGGGCGAGCGTTAGCGAAGCCTGTCCGTGAAAGTCCGTGGTCAACCGTGCACCGTCTAACCGGCCGCGACGGAGCGCGGCCCTCCCCACCACCCAACCACCAATTCTTCATTCATCTCTCTTCATTTTTCATTTATTTCAGGCGGGGAAATGTGGTATCGTAATGTCGTTGTGAATGGGGATGTGTCCCGTTCCGACAGTGTTCTTTTGATATCGGTGGGTGCAGCGATGGCCCACCACCGGGCCGGAAGCCCTGGCAGGGCGCGTTCTCCGAACGCGCCGCCGGAGCCGAGGCCAGAACCCCGGTTACATTGGTAAAACGAGCATCCTGCTCGTTTCCGAAACGCCGATCCACCGCCATCGCCTTGCGCGAAGGCGCGATTGCGGCAGACCGGGGAGCCGGGAGATCCCAAAAGGATCCCGGCAGGACCTCCGTAGCCACGCGAGTGGCGAAAGGGGTCGCGTACGCGACAGCGTATTGCTCGCTTTTCAAGGAAATCGCCAAGTTTCAAATAGCAAAGCGGAATACGGAGTTGCGTTGCGTGGGCAAGTCCCATGTGGCGTGTCTTCTGATCATGTTTTGCTATGGGCGTTTGGCGATGCCTCTTGAAAGATGTGAGCATGAAAGGCACGCCACTCTTTTTTTCTGCGTCTTTGAGGTGGCTGTGTTAAACAACAAGGCGCAGGAAGAAGAGTTGCATAATGAGAAGTTTAATAATGTTGACCGGGATTCTTGCGGCGGTCGCGGGGATGGCGATGCCGACGGCGCGGGAGATCCAGGCGGCACAGCCCGTGGTGGCCGATGCGATGAAGACCACGATGGCCGCCGTGAACGCGAAGACGAAGACGCCAGCCGAGGCGGCGGAGATCTCGGTGAAGTTCGTGGAGAGCGCGGAGAGCGAGGCGGCGAAGTACCTGCTGCTGCGCGGGGCCGCGCTCCTCTACGCCCGCGGCGGGGAGTACGACCGCGCGGTGGAGACGGTGGAGACGCTCCGGGAGACAGTGGCGGACGTGCCGCTTGAGACGGTGGCGGAGATCCTGTCGGCGGCGGTCGCGGGGGTAGCGGAGGAAAAGGCGCCACGCCTCCACGCCGAGTACCGGAAGGTGAGGCGCGTCACGGACGCGAGGAAGGCGGCAACGGAGCTTCAGGCCCAGCTTAGGAAGAAACCCACCGATTCCGTGTTGCGTGGCCGGTATGCCGAGGCTCTGGCCCTTTCGGGGGACTGGCCCGGCGCGCTGGATCAGTACGCGCGGCTCGACGCGAAATACGCGCGGCTGGCGGCGTTCGAGCGGACGGGCGAGGCGATGGAGGGGGCGGACGCGCTGGCGGC
>DBXN01000129.1:11119-11305 GCA_002309585.1 Verrucomicrobia bacterium UBA1211 | reverse complement strand
GCCCGCCGCGACACAGACGCCAACCGTCAGGAGAAGGCGTTTGCCCCTTCCCGTGACGCGGGTGGCCGTGCCGTCCCCTTCACCCTTTTCGATCTGTTTCTCCGCCGTCATCGTTTCTCTCCCATTTATCCTTTTGGGTTGAAGTTTAATGGATTCGAGGGTGAAAGACAATCGGAATGCATCACC
>DBXN01000129.1:0-11073 GCA_002309585.1 Verrucomicrobia bacterium UBA1211 | reverse complement strand
CGGATGACGTGGCCGGCGAGGATGAGGCCGGCGACGGAGGGGACGAAGGCGATGCTGCCGGGAGTCCGCCGGGAGAGGGGATCGTCGGGGGAATCGGGAAGGTGGGGCGGCTCTTTGGAGTAGACGACGGTGAGGTGGTCGATGCCGCGGGCTTTGAGCAGTTTGCGCATCACCTTGCAGAGGGGGCAGACCGAGGTGCGGAAGAGATCCTCCACCTCGAAGCGGGTCGGGTCGAGTTTGTTTCCGGCACCCATGCAGCTGATGATCGGGGTGGCGGTGAGGTTCGCCCGCACGGCAAGCTCGACCTTGGCGGCGACGGTGTCGACGGCGTCGACGATATAGTCATACGATGAAAGGTCGAAGGTGTCGGCGTTTTCCGGCAGGTAGAAACAGCGGCGGGTCTCCACCGTTGCGTCGGGGTTGATGTCCCGGATGCGGGCGGCCATGACCTCGGTCTTGGGCTGGCCGAGGGTCGAGTGGAGCGCGGGCAGCTGGCGGTTGAGGTTGGTGATTGAGACGGTGTCGGCGTCGACCAGCAGCAGATGGCCGATGCCCGCGCGGGCAAGGGCCTCGACACAGTATGAGCCGACCCCTCCAACACCGAAAACCGCGACCCGTGCCTGCTTCAGGCGCTCTTGCGCGTCGGTACCGATCAGCCGTTCGGTTCTGGAGAATGGGTTCTCGTCCATGATTTAGAGCCAGCGCCAAGTCACAACGGTCCAACGGCCGGTATAGGTGTCGCGGTAGAGGGTGACCAGCGCCCGCTGCTCGGCGATCGGGATCGGACGGTCGTCGGTCGAACGCGGTGAAAGGGCCTGCACCGCCAGCACGACATGGTAGATGCTTTGCCGGAAGGAGAGGAATTCAGGGAGACGGCGGACAGCGTCTTCCGAATAGTCATGGAGTTTGACCAGATCGGACACCCCCTCCCAGGGCGAATCGGCATTAACCTCGCTGTTGGTGCTCACGTTCAGAAGCGCGGGCATCAGATCGGCGTAACTCCGCCATCCCATGTTGTCCTTGGCGGAACCGAGGACGTTGGTGTAAAGATCAACCCATGCCTCCCGGACATCCGCCTCTTCCCGGAAGTCGATTAAGGTGTCGGATACGGAACCGTCCATCACATTGGTCCAGCCCGCCGTCATGTTGGAGAAGAGGATATCCAGCGCCTTGTCGTATTGCGTGTTGGCCTGGATACGGCCCCGGCTGGGGGCGTTGTTGGTGATGGTGGTGAAGATGTCCAGCAACGCGGCGCCGGAACGGGTGGAGAAGGTGACGGTGTCGTATGAATGACGCCACGCGTCCCCCTCGTCGGTTTTACGGACCGCATACGAGGCGTAGACATGCCCGATGTCACCGACCGTCGCAAAGGGCTCGTCCGTTTGGATGAAGGGCAATTCCGCGATGGCGGTCAAGTTGGTCGAATGGATATACGGCTCTTTCCAGCTTGCGCCGGAAGGCATGTTCACCCAATCGTTGGCGAAGGCGTTCCGCCGCGGATCGGGGACGTATTTGTTGGTTGCGACAGTCCACGCGAAGACGGATGCGTTGTTGTCAGAGGTGCTGGAACCCGTCAGGAGCGCCTCGTCTACGATGATGTCCCCATTGTCCTCGACCAGCGCGTCGTCATCGTGGTCGTCGGGACGGTTTCGATCGGGATTGAGGGTGACCAGTGGCCGTACCCACACGGTGTGCGTCGAGCCGCCTCCGGAGCTGCCGATCGGCCACCAGTTGGTTTTGACCTCGCCGGTCACAAGGTCTTGGTACTCTTCCGGGAAGCTGATGGTCTGGTAGGGATAGACGGTCCAGAAATACCCCTTGAAATTGTCGCCGTCACCGGGTGCGTCGTCTTCCATGATGACCACGCCGGTGTTAGCTTTGTTCTTCTCGCTGCTGTGGCGGGTGAGTTCGTAGCGGTTCTCCTCGGTGAGATTTCCCAACGAGGGTTTGCTGATCTCCGTCAGCAGGCGGTTCATGAGGTTGGGGTCGGCGGAGAGTCCGTCAAAGAGCCGCGTCCAATCGTCCAGATCCTCCGGCGTCATCAACAGCTGTTCGTTGAGATCCTGGACGTTGTTGGTCGGGAGCGTGGTCATGATGGCGGTGAGCATCGTCTCCAGATAATCGGTCATCGGCAACGGCTCGATCGGCAGGATCTCCTGGGAGTAGGCCACGTCGTTGGTGGTGATGACCCAGACATTGTCCGAGTCGTTTTCGGAGAAGACCAAGCCCTCGATCCGGTTCGTGATGAGGACCGCCTCGCCGGTCTCGTTGGTCGTTCCGGAGACCGCCCAGACGGAGTCATCGGCCTCATCCCGGAAGAGGTCAACCAGTTTGAAATCGTCGGAATAGATCAGCGGGTCATCGGAATCGGCTGCGGTGAAGCCCGCCCAGTCATTGGTCATCAGCAGGCCGTCGGGCCGCTCCCAGATGGTGCGGAACTGCGCCACGCCAAGCGGGGTGTTGGTGTAGGCCTCGTTATCCATCAGCCACTCATCTAACCGCTCCCTGCCGCCGGAGACATCGTAATTGACGGTGGTGTTGGTGACCACCGTTCCCTCCGGCGTCTGCCAGATTGTGACGAGCGGATCGACCCCGACGAGCCGGTTGGTGACGCCCTCTTCCGATGCCCAGTCGATGAAGTTGTTGGTGAGGTTCATGGTGGTGTAGACATTGGTTGTGACTACCTCGACCGCATCCGCAAATCCCGGTTCGTCTGGAAGCACCTCAACCCGGTTCGTGACGCTGGTCTCGTCTTCCCGTTCCTCGACCACTTCGCGGAAGTAGTTCGTGCTGACCACCTCGTAGGTCTCGGGGTAGAAGGATTGCCAGATCACCGTCTGCGTGATGTCATAGAGACCGTTCGTATCGGCCTGCGGCCAGTAGGGATGGCGGACCTGGCTGGTGGTGAACCAGAGATCGCTCTTGTGGGTAACCCGTTTCCAAAGCGGATGCTGCCAGATGGATTCACCCATCGTCTGGAGATAGATCTCGCCCCAGTTTTTGAAGAGCGTTTGGTAGACGGTGTTGCTGGAGGCGACGTAGTTCCACCGGAACCAATCCCGCATCAGGTTGCTGGACCACGGGCGGGGTTGGGTTGTCTGGATGTCGTCCGCATTGTCATAGAAGCCGACATAGCAGGAGGGGTTGAGGTCACCGTGATATTCATCCCGTAACGGGTCCTGCGGCATGAAGGGATACCAGACTTCCACGGCGACGGCGTAATGGTTGCTCACATCCTCGCCAACTTTGTAGTCCTTGAACTTGACGCCATCGGGGAGATCATTCCGGGGCTTGCCCTCCTCGTCGAAGAGGTTAAAGACCGAGACCTTGTTGATCATGGGGACATCCTCGATGGCGTATGCGACCCGCGTTGGAAGAATCTGGACACCACCCTCGTCAGCGGCGAAGGTGGAGACCTGCGGGACGCGGTCGGGATCCATCCAGTTCGCGATCGACCAGGCCAACCAGCTGCCTTGGGGCAACGTATGGCGTCCGGCATCATTCCCCTTCGGAATGAAGTCGATCAGTTTCGAGACGGGATCAAGCCAAAAAGCGCGGAAGTTCGAGTTGTCATACCAATCGGTGGCGGCGTCGCCCGGCAGGTTTCCGTCGCGGTCCGGGAAGTAGTTGGTGATCGCGTTGATGTTGAACTTCAGGACGGGTAGCAATTTAGAGTAGTCCGAAGCGACCTGGTAGGCACCCTGCATGTTCAGATCAAGCGGTTGCCCGACACCGAAGGCGAAGGTCCCGAAGGTTTCGGAAGGCATCAGGGTCGAGAAGACGAAAGGAATCAGCCCGGGATTGGGGTCGTACGAAAAGGTTGAGAAGGGAAGATCATCCGGATCGATCGCTACGCCGCGGTCCAGCAGGTCCTCCGTGACCGATGCGCGTTCGACCCAGTTGGAGACATCGGAGGGGAAGAAACAGGTTCGGGCGGTTTTCTCGGGGGTGGGCCCTGAGAGGAAGGTGTTGACGTCATAGAGATCGGAGGCGTTGAAGATCGCGTAGGCCACCCGGCAGGCACGGTACTGAAGGGCGATGGCGAGTTCCGAGACGTATTCCTCCCGTTCACCCGGGAGATTCTGCCAGCCGCTCCGGAAGAGGGGATTTTCATTTCGCCCTGTTTTGGGCAGTCCGTTCGTCAGCGCGTTGGGAAGAAGGGCGAGGACTTCGGGGGTCAGCAGGTTGACGGTCTGGTCTTCGTGGCCCTTTTCCGCGAGGGAGAGGAAAACGCGCCCGCCGATCTGCGGGAGAACCTCATTCTCCTCCGCGACGTCGTTGGTGCCCAGATAGGCGTCATTGAACCAGCGGTTGACCGGAACCAGCCGGCGTCCTGTTGTCTTGGTTTCGCCGGTTGTCTCTTCCGAGCAGTTGGCGCTGATCATCGCGTCCTCGATCTGCCGGACAATGTGCTGCATTGCGGCATCCATCGCGTCGCGCGTCATCTGGTGGGTCCTTTGGGCGCGTGTGCTGCGCTGGCGGATCCGGGTCGCCATCAGGAAGGAGACGGCGAGGGTCGCCAACAGCGTCAAAACGCCAAGAGTGACGATGAGGGTGGCGCCATTGCGGTTTGCGGGTTTCGGCTTCATGGCAGGCGCGAACCTCCTTTCGTCGTAAATGTGATGCGGCGGCTGGCTTGGATGCCGAGCGCGTCAGCGGCAAGTATGGATTCCGCGTCGGCCTTCTCCGTCAGCGTCCGCCAGCGTACCCAGTCATCCGCTTTCTGGATGACCAGCCGTATGTCAATCCGGTCGGGCAGCGTGTTCGCCCAGATGGTCATGTAGTCATCGGAATCCGGCAGGAGGGTGTCGCCCTTGTTTCTGTCTTCTTCCGGTTTCTCGGTCTGGAGCGACTCCTCCAGGTCGGTGTAGGGGATGGATCCGATAATCATGATGTCCGTGACGTAACGGGCCATGCAGCTGTGCAGACCGGGCTCGGACTGGAGGGATTCCCCGGTCGGGTCGTTTTCCAGATTCCGGCAGATCGCGGAAAAGTCGGTTTGCCGCTGCGCCTCCTCCAGCCGTTCGGAAAGCGCCTTGGGTTCTTCCTCCTCCTGATGCTCCAGCGGGATCACGTGGCGGTAGACGGCGTAGTTGTAGTACGAGTAGAAAACCGCGTCCAGGGAAAGCCGGCGTTCCTCATCCATGCCCGCAAGGTTGACGCGGGATAGGGCCGGGCGCGCGAACCGCAGGAAGATCGCAACGGAGTCGTCGCCGGCGGGGAAATCGGAGGTGCAGACGAAGGACGCCGCTTCGGTACCGGTCAGCGTGTTGGTCACGCTGCCGTTGTCGGTGACGGCCTGGGTGAGGTCATCCTCAATCGTCGCGAGGAGCCGTTCCGCCGTCTCCATCTCCTTCTGCCCGTTGTTGGCGGTCGCCCACAGGTTGGTGGCGGCGTTCACCAGGCTGTAGAGGATGCCCAGAATCATGACGAACATCGCCAATGCCGCCACCAGTTCGATCATCGTCAGGCCGGCCTTGCTCCGGAAACGGGTTGTGGCGGTCATGGCAACCCTCCGTTAAAGCTGAGGGTGGTCCGGAAATGGCGGATTTCCGAGGAGAAGGTGTCACCGTCGGGATAGATCACCAACGTGACGTCCAGATGGTTGACCCCGCGCGCCACCGGGGAGAAGTTCGCGTTTTTCTCATCGTCTGTGTCGTCCGCCGCGGAGAGGTAGAGGGAATAGAAGGGACACCAATTTTCCAACTCGATCCTCTCCGGATCGAACGCGGGAACGAAGTTCTGGAAGAGCACCAGCGGAAGATCGGGGGAGTCGCTCATGCCCGCGATCGACGGGAAGGGGATGTGTTTCTCCTCGTTCGTGAGCGAGGCCCACTGCTGGCACCAGTAGACCGTCTGCAGCAAGTTGTTCGTCTGGGCGCGTGCGCGGGCGCAGAAGGAGTCGTTGTATTCCCGCAATGTTCCGAAGATCGCCTGGGCCATCTGCCGGCAGCGTTGGTCATATTGCGTTTCGCGCGAGGACTCCAACCCGTGGCGGCCCAGCCCGAAGATGGCGAGCACCCCGACCCCGATCACCAGCATCGCCAAGGCGGTCTCGATCAGGGTGAATCCCCGCGGACGGGAGGAATCGCAATCTGGACGGAAACGCTTCATCGCCACGACACCTCGTCATTAAACATCCGCATCTCATTCAGCTCACCCGAAACGAAGTCGATCCGAAGATACCGGGCCAACTGTTCGGGTTCCTCGTTCGGATCGGATTTGAACCGTTCCGGGGTCACCAGCGCGATGAAGTGCGCCCGCTCGTCATACTGCGTGTCACAGGAGAAGGCGGACCCGTCGGGACGGAAAAAGAGGGCGATGTCCGTCTGGTTGTTTTCGGGGACCCGCTCAAACACATTTCCCTGGAGATAAACGTGAAAGAGCCGGATGCTTCCGGGCAGACGGTGCTCCGGCGTCGCGGCGACCAGATTCACCGTAGAGACATGTTCCACATCGACCGTTTCGGCGGTCTGGGGTTTGAAGATCTCAATGACCTCCCGTTCGATCTCCTCCACCGTCTCGACATCGTTGGTGGGCTGGCAGAGGAAGGTCTGGAACCGGGTGATGGTCTTGACCTCGTTGGTGACGAGATTCCCATAAACAAAGGCGGTGATGGCTCGGTTCTGGCGGGCGAGGACCCGCGCTTCCGTCAGGGCCGCCTGAAGGATGTCGCTCGATCCCGTCAGGGCGTGCGCGGTGTTCCAGTTGCGGTAGGAACCCAACACGATCATGAAGGTGATCCCGATCACGGTCAGGACACCCAGAAGCTCGAAGATGGTGAATCCTTTGCCGTTCCGCGTCATCTGATCCCCGTGTTGTAGATGTAGTTGGTGCTGCTCTTGCCTTCCGGCCCGAACGAGTAGGCGAAGGCGATCACGTTCGAGATCATCGTCCGGCCGACCACCGCGCCGTTATGCCGCACCTCATGGGTGAAGGTCGATTTGGGGTTCAGCCCCATGAAGACCACGTAATTGTTTCCCCACGGGTCCGGAAAGCAGACCTTTCCGATCTCCTCTTCCCGTTGGAGCGGCAGGAAACGGATGCCCCTGGGATTAAGGGGATTCCGCTTGCTGGTGGTGCTCTGTGTGTTGTCCACTCGGGCGAAGGCGCGGTAGAGCTCGTTGGTGTTCAGCGCTAGCGGCCGGACCGTCTCGTTATTGTCCGACTTGAACGACAGCTCATCTGTGATGGATTTGGGCGCGGAGATGATGAGCGGCAGGATGCCATCTTGCAGCGCGGCCGTGTAGTCGTCGTGGTACCGGAGGGTGTCGGTCCCGGTGTTCACCACCAGCTGCCCGGGCCAGAATCCATATTCGCTTTTGTAGTGGATGACGGCTTGGGCCAGCATCGAGGCTTCCGATTCGGCGCGTTTGCGGAGAATCGCGGCATGAACCGTCTTGATCGTCGGGAGCGAGATCGCCAAAAGGATCGAGAGCACGCCGATGACCATCAACAGTTCGATGACCGTAAAGCCTGTGCGTTTATTTGACATTAAAGCCGCTCCAACTCTCCAGCCGTTCGTCATTCACGGAGGCTGTCTGGGTGGTTTCGCCGGTGTTGCTGCCTCTGCCCGACCGGGTGCCGGGGATGTAGGTCCAGACCGCTACGTCAGCGATGATGTTCGTCGCGATGTCACCGGGCTCCAGCGCGGGAATGTGGATCTGGTGGTCGCCGTTGGTGTCGAAGAGCACATAGTAGCAACGGGCTGTGTCATCCCCGGCGGTATTCGATTTGAACGGGTTGATCGGCGGGTAGGGGGCATACACGGAGTAACGCGAGAACTCGATGAAGGGAATTCCCTCATAATTGAAATTCCGCTTGTCGGTCTTGCTGACATCCAGCGCCAACCCCTGAAGCAGGTTCGCGATCCGGCGGTCGATCACAAAGCCGTGGTCCTTGTTGTCCACGCTATCGATCGGCTTTTCGGCGATGGTGGTCGTGGTGTCGGCCGCGCTCTCGGTTGATTCGGTCGAGGTGGCTTCGACCGTGTCCCCGATGGGCCAGGTGTGGTAGTGCGCGCGGAACTGGATGAAGGCGTTCTCGATCGCTTTCAGTTCGGAGAAGGCGATTGCCCGGCGGCTGAATTTCTTCGCGCGTTCCAATGCCCCGTAGAGCAGCCCCATCAGGACGCTGATGACCGAGATGACGACGATCAGCTCGATCAGGGTGAACGCATGTCTGTTTCTCTGGTGTAGGCGTTTCATGATAAAGGGTTGAGGGTTGGGCGTTGGGGAAAATCAGCGTTCGAAAAAGATGTCGTCAAGCGAGGTTTCGGGAAGGTCTCCCAACAGTTCGCTTTTCCTGTCAGGGCCGCAGGAGAAGAGCTGGTACGAAAGGTGCCCGTCGTCGACCAAATAGATGTAGGGTTTGCCCCACGGGTCTTTGATGCTGATGTTCCGCTGCATGAACGAGCGGAAGGTGACGTTGGTCGAACGGCCGTTGTCCTGAAGGGTCACGTAGACGTTTCGGACAATGTTCGAGAGGTTGTTGACCGCTTGGGGCCCGCTTTTCATGTCCTCCTCGGAGGTGGTGTTGTTTTGCTCGTTGATCCGCGCATAGGGGTATTCCTCGAACGTCAGATACCACTGGTGCAGCGCCTCATCCCATTCGCCCAGTTCGACTTGCGCGCGGCGGATCGAGACGACCGCGTTCGTGTGGCGGCTCAATCCCACCAGCGTGGAGACCAGCAACGCGAGAATCAGCATGGTGATGGTCAGTTCGATCATCGTCATGCCGCTTCTTTTTAACCGTCTCTCCGATCTCGCCATCCCGTCTGTTCGCTTTCCGGGGGTCCGGAACTTCCGGAATCTCCGGATGATCCGGACGGACCCCTGATCTTACTCGTCCATCCGTCCCGCGACGCGGAGCACTTCCTCTACGGAGGTACGTCCCTCGATCACGCGGAGCCAGCCGTCCTGGCGCAGGGTGACCATCCCTTCCTTCATCGCCTCGTCCTTGATCACATTGGCGGGCGAGTGGTTCACGACCAATCCCCGGAGCGTGTCCGTCATGATCATGACCTCGTTGATCGCGCTACGTCCACGGTATCCCGTGAAGCCGCACCCCGGACAGCCGTGACCCTTGATGAACTCCGCCTCGGCGAAACGGTCGGGATAACTCCGGCGGATCTCATCCTTGATGACATCCGGCGGGTCATACGGCGCTTTGCAGTGCTTGCAAACGCGGCGCACGAGACGCTGGGCGACAATACCCTCGACGCAGGAGGAGATCAGGTACGGCTCAACGCCCATATCGGTCAGACGGGTCACGGCGGACGGCGCATCGTTGGTGTGCAGCGTGCTCAGCACCAAGTGACCGGTCAGGGAGGACCGGACCGCGATGTCGGCGGTTTCCGAGTCACGGATTTCGCCGATGAGGATCACGTCCGGGTCGTGACGCAGAATCGAACGGAGGACCGATGCGAAGGTCAGGCCGATCTTGCTGTGGACCTGGACCTGGCTGATGCCCTGCATCTGGTATTCGACAGGATCTTCCACCGTGATGATCTTGGTGCCGGTCTGGTTCAGCCGCGCCAGCAGCGCGTAAAGGGTCGTCGTCTTACCGGAACCGGTCGGCCCCGTCATCAGAATAACCCCGTGCGGAAGTTCGGTTAACTTGGCGATCTTCGGCAACTGGAGCGGCGAGAGGCCGAGTTGGTCCAGATCGACCTGGGTGGTGCCGCGGTTCAGGATACGCAAGCAGCAGGTCTCGCCCCAGCCGGTCGGGAGCACCGAAACACGGAGGTCATAGTCGCTCGCGCCGAATCGGACCTTGATACGGCCGTCATGCGGTTTGCGGTGTTCGGCGATATCCATGTTGCCCATGATTTTCACGGCGGAGCTGACGGCGTTTTTCAGCCGTTCAACCCCCTTCGGCAACGGGATCTCCTGAAGAATGCCGTCGATACGGTAACGGAGCCGGAGCGTGTGCTCGAACGGCTCGATGTGGATATCGGTACAGTCCATCCGGATTGCCTCGGCGATGATGAGGTTGATGAACCGCACCATACCGGTGTCCTGGGTGTGCACCGCGATATCGGTCTCTTGCTCCTGGTCGTCCGCGCTGCCGGATGCCTCGGCCTCGGCGATCAGCTGGTCGATCGTCTCCGCGCCAAGCCCGTAAAAGTGGGTCAGCGACATGTTGATGTCATTCTCGGGGCAGAGGACGAAATCCAGCCCCGCGTCCAGAACCATCCGCAAGCCGTCCACCGTCGTGAGGTTCGGGATCCGGCTCACGGCCAGCAGCAACACACCGTCCTTGTAGGAGATCGGAACGATCCGATGGCGGAGCGCAACTTTGGCGGTAACCTTCTCGGTGGCCTCCGGGTCAATCTGAAAATCACCGATATGGTGGTAGGGGATCCCGCTGACCTCGGAGAAGGTCTTCATNNTCCTCCTCGTTGACGATCGCCTCCTCCACCAGCAACCGGTCGACACTCTGCATCGTGATCGCCGCGCGTCCCTGCAGTTCACCGAGTTTATCGAGGGTCAGCAACCCTCGGTCAACCAGCTTCTGGGCGACTTCGGCAAGAATCTCTTCTGTGTAAAAACGGATCATGGTCTCGCTACTTCTTCTTCTGTTGGGCCATCTTCTTCTTCGCGGCGGCTATGGCTTTCGCCTTCGCGGCGGCTTTCGGGTCCGCTTTGGCACCCTTCGGGTCGGCCTTGTTGCCCTTCGCGTTCGGGGCGGCGGCCTTGGCGTCCGCCGTCTTGGGGGCGGCGGTCGGCGTCTTCAGCGGCTCCGCCGCCAAGGTCAGCTTGTTGCCGATGGCCACGTTCTTGGTGGTCCCGTCNNGGGAAGCGGATTGAAGCCTCGCGGACATTGGCGCTGAGGATGTCCACCCCGTGCACCTGTTTGCCCGGCTCGTAGAAGAAGGTCGATTTGTCGGTCGAATCGGAGAAAAGCGCGGCGCGTGAGCCGTCAGGCCGCTCGATGAAGCCGAGGAAGGCGATTTCCGGGGTGATCATCTTCTGTCCGTTGACGCCGGTCGTCACGCCGGGCACCTGGCTCTTCTTCCGCAGTTCCGCGAAGGGATCCGCCTTTCCCGCGCCGCCGGCCGCCCCGCCGCCC
>DBXN01000134.1 GCA_002309585.1 Verrucomicrobia bacterium UBA1211 | reverse complement strand
CGATCTGGAGCGTGCGAAGGTGATCAACGGCGCGGTCAACTTCCTGCTCGCGCCGGATCGGAAGAGGCAGAAGGAGATATTCCTCGAAAACGCCTACCTGATGAAACAGGCGCTTTCGCTCTGCGCCGCGCTGATCCCGGAACGCGACCGGTTTGAGGCGGGATTCATGGAAGCCGTGCGCGGGATGATCAACCAGTGGACGATGTCTGGTTCCGGCGGCGAGAAGAAGGGTCTTGCGGAGCTGAACGCGCAGATCGCGGAGATGGTGAAGGAGTCCGTGGCGAGCGAGGGCGTGATCAACCTCTTCTCCGACAAGAAGGAGGCGGTGTCGCTCTTCGACGCGGCGTTCCTCGCCGAGATCAGGCGGATGAAGGAGAAGAACCTCGCCGTCGAGATTCTGCGAAAACTGCTGACGGAGAGCGTGAAGCTGCATGCGCGGAAGAATCTCGTGAAGAGCGAGGAGTTCAGCGAGCTTCTGGCGAAGGCGATGAACGACTACGTGAACGGACACATCACCAACGAAGAGGTGATCAAGCGGCTCATAGAGCTGGCGAACAGGATCAAGCAGGGGATCGATGCGACGCCGAAGGGGCTTACCGAGGATGAGGCGGCGTTCTATGACGCGCTCGCGAAGCCGGAGGCGGTACGCAAGTTCTACACGGACGACACGCTNNAGCTCACGAAGGAGCTGACCGACCAGTTGCGCCGCAACCGCACGGTCGATTGGGACAAGCGCGAGAGCGCGAGGGCTCACATGCGCATGCTCGTGAAGCGGCTTTTGAAGAAGTACAAGTATCCGCCGGACGAAGCGGCAGACGCATTGAAGACAGTCATGCGCCAGTGCGAGCTGTGGGTGGACACGACAGCCGACGAATTCGGTTCGACGGTCGATGTCCGCGATGTACCGTTTCCCGCGTTTGGCCCGTCGGGCTTTCAGATGGCGGCGGACCCGAAATGGGATTGGCCGGATTCGGGCCGATGACCGCGCAGGCCATTAACGCTCGGTTAGAGATTGCCACGGATGGATTGCAGGAATGACCGGAGCGGGGGGCGGCGCATGACGCGCTTGAAGAGAGCGGTGTCCGAGAGCGTGCGGGTCGCTTGGATTTCGCGGCGGATTTTGCGGATTTCGGGGCGGAGCCGGCTGATCTCCCGATAGGCCCAGAGGTGGGCGCGCAACGCCGCGCCCTTTCCCCGCAGGAGTTGGATGAGGATCTGGCCCCAGCAAAGCAGCTCGAAGACAGGCATGACCGTCAGCCGTCCGCGCCATCCGAAACAGGTCGCGAAGGAGAAGCGGATGTTGCGGTAGAAGCGTTTGAGGATGTCCGCGCGGTCGAGGAATTTCCCGAAGGTCGCGCCGTGGGCGTGATCGACATGCGGGGTCGGGACATACCATACCTCCCAGCCCGCCAGCCAGGCGCGGTGACAGAGATCGACCTCTTCGTAATAGGAGTGGAAAAAGGCGTGGAAGAGGCGGTCGCCGGTCGCCTTCACCACCTCCCGCCGGAGCATGAAGAGGGCACCGTAGGCCGCGAAACAGGGGCGGGCCTCCCGTGCCACGGGATCGTCGGCGGGCATGAGCCAGCCGGGGGTCGTGGTGGTGCCGAGCGGCGTCAGGAACGCGCCGCATCCATTCAGGGTGCCGTCAACGCCCTTCTGCCCGTTCCGGATCAGCAGGGTGCCTTGAACGATGCCCGCCTTGGGATGGGCATCCAAAAACGCCAGCATTGCGGTGAACGGTTCCTCATGGAAGACGATATCGGAGTTAACCAGCACAACACACGCTTTCGTGCAGAGCCGGTACCCGGCGTTGTTCGCCCCCGCGAACCCGCCGTTTTCGGGCATGACCGAGAAGATGAGGCCGTGGGGCGCATAACGGTCCGCCACCGCGCGGGTTTCGGCGTCGCCCGCCGCGTCATCCACCAGAACCGTTTCCGGTAGCCGCCCGTCGCAGACGGCCAGGAGGGAGTCGAGACAGCGCGCCACCAGATCGGCATTCCGGTATGCCGTGATCAGGATCGAAATCCGGTTCCGTGTCGCGTCTGTCATGATGTGCCCATTCCTCGCCGGCCTTAAAAAAACACCATTAGCATAACGGTTCGGAAGCGGTTTGAAAAGGGAAGAATCCGTTATCGGGGGGTTTGGGATGAAGGTCTTGTCAGGTTTCGGGAAAACGGATATAATGACGATATTCTCTATCTTCATTTTTCAAGGTGGAGAAGGTTTGAAATAGACGAGGATACAATGGCCAAAACATCATTTTCATTTGTCCTGAACGCAGATCAGCAGCAGCGGCTGAAGACGCTTCTGGAAATGGGGAATTACAAGCCCCGTCAGGTGCCCTATACCACCATCGCGGTAGAGGCGGAGGATTGCATGGTGAACCTGTACACGAGCGGGAAACTGCTGGTGCAGGGGAAGGGCGCGGAAGACTTTGTCCTGTTTGTCTTGGAACCCAATGTGCTGATGTCGGCGACGGTGGGATACGAGGAGGTGCTGAATCCGGAATCGGTCGCGCCGCACATGGGCAGCGATGAGAGCGGCAAGGGTGATTTCTTCGGGCCGCTGGTGGCGTGCGCGGTTTATGTCGATCCCGATCTGGCGCATGCGATGCAGGAGTTGGGGGTGAAGGATTGCAAAAAGCTGACCGACAAGGCGGTGTTCTTCATCGGGAAGCGGACGAGGGAACTGCTGGGGCTGAAACGGTATGCGATTGTCTCGATCGGTCCGGAAGCCTACAACCGGCTCTACTTCAAGATGCGCAACGTCAACACGCTGTTGGCGTGGGCGCATGCGCGGTGCATCGAGAACCTGCTGGAGGGCGTGCCGGATTGCCCCCGTGCGGTGGCGGACCAGTTCGGTTCGGAGCAGTTGATCAAGCGGGCGCTGATGAAGAAGGGCAGCAAGATCAAGCTGGAGCAGCACCATAAGGCGGAGTCGGATATCGCGGTGGCGGCGGCTTCGGTGATCGCGCGTGAATCCTTCCTGCGCCAGATCCAGAGGATCGGGGAGCAGCACGGGATCGAGGTGCAGAAAGGCGCGTCGGATCAGGTTCGGCAGACGGCGATCGATCTGGTGAAAAAAGAGGGGCCGGGGGTGTTGGTCAAAACCTGCAAATGTCATTTCCGGACGACTGATCTGGTGCTGGAGGCCTGCGGGGCGACGCGGGAACAGTTGGGCGAGTACGGCCAGGCGACCTCCCGTCCGACGACGAAGTAGGGGGATGAGATGCTGCGGGCGGTGATTTTTGATTTTGGCGGGGTGATTTCCATGCCCCAGGATAGAGTGATGCTTCAGGAGTGGGCGCGGGTTCACGCGGATCTGTCCGATACCGAGATCCGCGAGGGCTATGCGGCCTATCGGCCGGGGTTTGACGGCGGGGATTATTCGGGCGTGGAGATGTACCGGCGGATTCTGACCGCGCTCGGCAAGCCCTATACCGAGGCGTTGCTGGAGGAGCTGGAGCGACGCGACATGGAGAGCTGGAGCGTGCCGAATCCCGAGACGCTGGCGTGGGCGAAGGAACTGAAGGCGGAAGGATTCAAGGTCGGCATCCTGACGAACATGCCGTTGTCGTTTTTGCCGTGGTTTGACCGGGCGGCCTCGGCGTTTCGCGCGCTGGCGGATGCGGAGGTGATCTCGGCGGCGGTTCGTCTGGTGAAGCCGCAACCGGAGATCTACCGGCTGATGCTTTCCCGGCTGGATGTCCGGCCGGAGGAGGCGATCTTTTTTGACGATATGCCGGCGAATGTGGAAGGCGCGCGTGCGGTCGGTCTCCATTCGGAACGGTTCACATCCGTGGCGGAGGCGAAAGCGGCGGTCGCCCGGTTACGAGACGGTAGGGAAGATTAACCGATTAAAAGGTTAAAGGGGAACGGGTGACCGAAGTCTCGCTTAACCCTTAACCCTCAATGCTTTAGGTAAAGGAGAAATGCGATGCTGGATCTGTTGAAAGAAGAGGTTTTTGAGGCGAATCAGCGGCTGGTCGATGCCGGGCTTGTGGTTTTGACGTGGGGGAACGCCAGCGGGTTCGATCCCGAATCGGGACTGGTTGTGATCAAGCCGAGCGGGGTCAATTACGGGCAGATGCGTCCGAAGGATATGGTGGTCGTCGCGCTGGACGGCACGGTGGTGGAGGGGACGTTGCGGCCCTCTTCGGATACGCCGACCCATCTGGCGCTCTACCGGCGGTTTAACGGGGTCGGCGGGATTGTCCATACCCACAGCGTGGAGGCGACCGCCTTTGCGCAGGCGTGCCGGGAGATCCCCTGCTATGGAACGACCCATGCCGATCAGTTCCACGGGCCGGTTCCCGTGACCCGTTTCCTGACGGAAGAGGAGGTGGCCGATGCCTATGAGGCGAACACCGGGGCGGTGATCATCGAGCGGTTCGCGGAACTGGATCCGTTGGCGGTTCCCGGCGTTCTGGTGGCCGGTCACGCCCCGTTTACGTGGGGGCGTTCCGCCGCGAAGGCGGTCGATAACGCCATCGCGCTGGAGGCGATCGCGCGGATGGCGCGCCTGACCGAACAGCTCCGCCCGGCGGTCGAACCGCTGCCGGCGTATGTCGGCGAGAAGCACTATCAGCGCAAGCATGGCGCGAAGGCTTACTATGGGCAGTTGAGCGTTGAGCGTTGAGGGATGGGACGGACGGGACAACCGGGATGGGGGAGACGGGACAACCGGGACGATGAGATGACTGGGAGGAGGGGACAATAGGGTGATACGGGTTTTTAAGAAAAAAGAGAGGTGATTCAATGAAAAAGATGTTGATTGGCGTGATGGTGGCGGTTTGCGGGATTTCGTGCGCGTGGTCGGCGACCGGATTCCTGCGGGTCAAGGGACATGATATCGTTGACGCCAAGGGCGAGACGTTCTTCATCCGGGGGACCAATCTCGGCAACTGGCTGAATCCCGAGGGGTATATGTTCGGCTTCAAGTCGTGCAATTCGGGACATTTCATCGACGAGATGTTCAAGCAGCTGGTCGGTCCCGAGGAGACCGCGAAGTTCTGGCGGGCGTTCAAGGATGCCTACATTACCGAGGCGGACATCGCGTTTGTGGCGAAGACCGGCTCGAATACCATCCGGCTTCCCTTCCACTACAAGTTGTTCACGGACGAGGATTACCTGGGGCTGACGGGACCGGGCGACGGATTCAAACGGGTTGACGATGTGGTCGGCTGGTGCCGCAAATACAACCTCAAGCTGATCCTTGACATGCATGACTGCCCCGGCGGGCAGACGGGTGACAACATCGACGACAGCTACGGGTATCCGTGGCTCTTCGAGAGCGAGGCGTTCCAAAAGCAGTATTGCGACATCTGGCGGATGATCGCCAAGCGGTACGCCGACGAGACGGTGATCCTCGGGTATGATCTGATGAACGAGCCGATCTCCAGCCGGGTGGCGGACAAGGACGCGCTCAACGCGAAACTGGAGGCGGTTCAGAAGCGGGCCGTGGCGGCGATCCGCGAGGTGGATCGCAACCATATCGTCATGCTGGCCGGCGCGCAGTGGAACTCCAATTTCGCGCCCTTCACCGACTGGACCTTTGACGCCAACATGCTTTACACCTGCCACCGGTATTGGACCGATCCGAAACAGATCGGCGATTTTACCGCGTTCCGGCAGAAAACAGGGCTTCCCCTCTTCATGGGGGAGACCGGACACAACACGTACGAGTGGTACCGCACCTTCACCGAGACGATGGAGAAGAACAACATCGGCTGGACCTATTGGCCCCTGAAGGCGCCCGGTGACTCCTCCTGGCTCAAATTCTCCTATCCCGAAGGGTGGAAGGAGCTGATCGTCACCTTTGCCGAGTCCGATCGGAAAAGTTACGCGGCGATTCAGAAGAACCGTCCCGACCGCAAGGCGGCGGTGAAGGCGATGCGGCAGTATATCGAGAATTGCCGGAACGCCAACTGCACGGTCGATAAAGCCTATCTCTCCGCTTTGGGATTGAAGGGCGACGCGTTCTGACACCGGAGCGCGTGCGCGACGACGGCGAAGGCGCATCCGACATTCAGCGAGTTCTTCCGTCCGTAGAGCGGGATGCGGATCATGCCGTCGCAGATCCGCAGGAGGTCGCTGTCGATGCCAAACCGCTCATTCCCGACCACCACCGCGCAAGGCAGGGGCCACGTGAAGGATTCCAGCGGCTGGGCCTGCGCGACGGTTTCCAGCGCGAAACAGGGGATGCCCGCCTCTTGGCAGGCGAGGACGGCATTCCGTGTCGAATCGACATGCCGCCAGGGGATGCGGCTTTCGGTTCCGAGCGCGGCTTTGGCGACCTGGGGATTCTCCGGCGTGGGGGTATAGCCGCAGAGGATCAGCTCTTTGAGGCCGAAACACTCGGCTGTCCGGAAGATGCCGCCCACGTTGAAGGCCGAGCGGAGCGAATCGAGGATGACCGTGACGGGGAGGGCCGGCTGGAGGGGTTCGGCATCTTGGGGCAGGTCGTCGGTCAGGATATCGATGTCGGTGATCTTGGTCCGGCAGACGGCCCGCTCGACCGGAACGAGCGCACACCAGAAACGGCGGCGGTCGATGCCGGGTTGCAGCTGGTCCGCCAGCTTCGCGAGGCGCGGGAAGGGTTGCGCCGCGAACCAGTTCCGGCAGGCGGCGAGCCGGGATTCGTGTTCCGCCCGGGCGGCGGAGTCGGCGGCGCCTTCCGCCGGCCACTGGCGGTCGATGGCCTGAAGGCGTTCAAGCGCCGCTTTCCAATATCCCGATTCGTTCGGCATGGGGAATTCCGGATTATGGCGCTTCCGTCTCGCCCGAGGTCGGGGATGCCGGGTCGGCATCGGAAGGGGCGGGTTCCTCTTTCTTCTCGAACCGCAGGCAGAGGTCGGTCGCCTCGGTGAAGGCGTTGGTCAGCCCGCACCGTTGCGTGAAGGGGTTCACCACGAAGTGACGGCACCAGCCGCAGCTGTGCTGACGTTCCTCGTCGCTGAAGATGTTCAGCCTGTCGGGCTTGTCCGCCTCCGTGAAGATTTTGGGGCGGGTGTCGCCCTGTCGGATGAACGGTGTTTCCGCTTCGGACGGATAGCACTGGCCGCAATGGAGACAGAAGAACCGCTCGCCGACCTTCTTGAAGCCCTCGTAGACCGGTTCGGCGCGGACCATTGAACGTTCACCACAGGCTGTGCACTGGATTTCACGGGAATGGGACATGGCTTACTCCAGATGATCAAGCGACCAACCGTCACGCATCGGCGGGTTCGCGTAGGCGTTGGCGATCCGGTTGCCTTTGAACGGGGTTTTTCCGTCTTTAAAGCGGAGCACCCCTTCAACCCGTTGCGCGACGCAACCGCCGAGGATCGTCTTCATGAGCGGGCGGGAGTAGTTGGAGGGCATCCGGTCGGCCCGTCTGAGACGGATCATGTTGAGGAAGGTCTTCTGCAGGGGGATGATCCGCGAGGAGAGCGCGAACGAGGCGCAGGCGGGATGGGATTCCTGATCGATAAAGCCCGCGTCTTCCTTCAGCATCAGGGCGTGGCGGTGGCCTTGCGCGTCGCCCATGAACCAGGCGCCGTTCGTTCCGATCAGGAGACAGCCCTGCGGCGGAAGACGGCCGTTGTTGCGATCGCAGAGCGTCGAGACCGCCCGCACATAGATGTCATCGGCCGAATCCCCGGTTTCCGCCATGGGGGGAAGCTGGCCGCCGTCATACCAGTCCAGCGTCACGCGGGGGGAACTGAACCAGGCGGAGGAAGGCATCTTGAAGGTGTAGCGGAGGTGGCTGGCCATCGGGAAACTTTCGGGGCTGGCGGAAAGGGGCGTCAGGCACTCGACCGTTTCCGGCGCGGGCAGCGGGAAAAGCAGGAACGGCAGATTCAGGAGCGACGGTCCCTGGTCGCCGAGCGCGCCGGTTCCGAAATCGCACCATCCCCGCCAGGTGAAGCGGTGGTAGGCCTTATCGACATAGGGACGTTCCGGAGCGGGGCCGAGCCACAGGTCCCAGTCGAATCCGTTGGGGATGGGATCGTTTCCGGCGGGACGGGGAATGCCCTGCGGCCAGAGGGGATTGGAGGTCCAGGCGTGGATCGCCGTCAGGTTGCCCAGCAGCCCGGTCTCCAGACAGGCGTACGCTTTTCGGAAGGCGCGTTCAGTCCGGTTGGTCAGCCCCTGCCAAAGCGGGGTCTTCCCCGCATCGGCGAGCCGTCCGACCGTGTCCAACTCGCCCAAGGTCCGAACAATCGGCGGTTCGACATAGACCGGAATCTTCCGGTGGAGCGCCCAGGCGGTTTGGACGGCATGGCTGTGGTCGGGCGTCGCGATGAAAACCGCGTCCAGATCGGTTTCCTTCTCGAAGAGGATGCGGAAATCCTTGTAGATGCGGATGTCGGTTTGGCCGTACCGTTCTACGAGTTCCTTGCGCGTCGATTGCGCCACGGACTCATCCACATCGCAGAGCGCGGTGACCCGGTCGCCGATCTGGCAGACCATCTGCCAGTCGAAAACCCCTTGTCCGCCCGCGCCGATCACCGCCACGTTCAGCCGCCGCCGGGGATCGGGCTGGACGACGGTGTTCTGCGCGGCGGTCGTGCCGGAGGTGTGTCGGCACCCCTCAAGCAACAGGAGCGTCGCGCTTCCGGCGGCGTCCCGCAGAAAACCGCGCCGGGTGGTGTGGGGGACGGGAAAAGAAGATGAGTCGCGCTTCACGATACTTTACCTCCATTAGTTCAGCAGCAGATCCATCAGGTCGGAACCTTTGAGAAAACCGAGGCTTCCCCTCAGGGCGGCCTCCTCGTCAAACGTGGCGACCGCGTCCGGAATGTTGTCCGGCTGGTAGACCGACACGGGAACCGGTGTGCGGGTGTGCTTGCCGATCGCCAGCGGAACCGGATGGTCCGGCAGGACGCAGTAGGCCACCCCGTCGCCGGCGCGATCCATCACCCGGCCGATGAGGCGGCTGTCAAACGCTTCGATCACCTGACGTTTCAAATCCAAATCCTGCGCGTGGGAAACCTCGTCGGTCGCCTCCAGGTGGACATAGACAAAATCGTAACCCTCCTTCAGGGCGCGGAGGGCCGCATCGGCCTTCCCCTCGTAGTCGGTATCGATATAACCGGTCGCGCCCGGCACACGGATGATGTCGAGCCCCAGGCACTTGCCCAGCCCGTTGATCACATCGACCGCCGAGATCACCGCCGCCTTCACGCCGTAACGCCGGGTGAGGCTGTGGATCGCGCCGACCCGTCCGCCGCTCCAGAGCCAGATGCCGTTCGCCGTGCGGCCCTTCAGGACCTCCGCCGCTTCGGCGGTCAGGCGGCGCAGGGTGGCGGCGGTCTCTTCGTCCGCCGGGGATTTCGCGCGCGGGAGATGGTCGGCCACGGGGTTGCCGTGGTTGTCGTCGGGTTTGTCGTAGGCGATGTCGGAACTGAACCGCTCGCCCGACAGCACGAGCAGGTTCCGGTAGCTTACGCCCGGATAGAAGCGGACCGCGTCGCTGCCCAACCGTTCGTTCAGCAGGCGGATCGATTCAACCGCGTCCGCCTGGGCGATATGCCCGCCCGAGAAATCCCGCAGGATGCCCCGCTCGTCCACGTTCACCAGATTCATCCGGAAGATCAGGTCGTGCGGTCCGGTCGCAATGCCTTGGCTGGCCGCCTCCAGCGGTCCGCGCCCGCAGAGTTCGGTGGCCAGATCACACCCCAGGACAGACATGTTCGCGACGTCGCTGGAGGTTGGGAATCCGTCCGGAAGGGTCAGCATCGTGCCGCTGCGTCCCTTTCGCGCGATCGTGTCCATGTATGGCGTTTTCGCGACCTGCAACGGCGTCTTCCCCCCTAACGAATCGAGGGGTTCGTCCGCCATGCCGTCGCCTAAAAATAAAACAGTCTGATATCTCTTCATGATGGTGTATTACTATCTCAAACCTACGGGGGGATGTCAAGGAACCCGATTGGCGCGTTTGTGTGCGGTTTGGGCGGAGGGCGCAATTCACCGTCGGAGTTCATGATGGTTGAAAACGACAGAGGCAATTGCAAAACCTACCGTGACCGATGTGGCAAGGCCGCCTCGGCCTTGCTGCAAGGGCGAGGGCGCCCTTGCCACATCACGTTTTACAACTGCCTCAACTTTTCTTGTATGCGCGGGCGAGTTGGCCCGCGTTTCTCTTGGGACACGAAAAAAGCCGGGTACGGCACACGAAAAGGGTTGAGCGTTGAGTAATTGTCCAGCACCACCCAACCACTCTTCCCCGTTCCCCATTCCCTGTTCCCTCTTCCCCGTTTTCCTCACAGGCAGAGCCGGTAGATCGCCGTGATGTCGGCGTCGTTGAGCGGTTTGAAACCGCCGAGGGTGTTGCCGTTCAGGTTGAGGGTCCAGACGAGAAGGGGGATGTCCTCCTCCCTGGCGCCGAGTTCCGCGAAGGTGAGCGGCAGCCCGAGCGATTTGAGCCATCCGCGGAACGCCGCGATCCCGTCGAGCGCGGCCTGTCCGTCGGGTTCGCCGATGCCCACCCCGAAGACGGCCCGCGCGAAGCGGGCGAAGCGCGCCGTGTCAACCTTATGGACGTATGTCATCCAGGCGGGCATGACAACGGCGAGCCCCGCGCCGTGGGCGCAGTCATAGAGCGCGGAAAGCTCATGCTCGATGCCGTGGCTCGCCCAGTCCTGCTCGCGCCCGACCCCGCAGATGTCGTTGTGGGCGAGCGTTCCGGCCCACATGATGTTGGCCCGCGCCTGATAGTCGGCGGGATTCGCCATGACCTTCACGCTCTCCCCGACAATCGTGCGCATCACCGCTTCGCACAGGCTGTCGGTGAGGGCGACGTCTGTCGTCGGCGAGAAGTAGCGCTCGCACAGGTGCGCGAACATGTCCGCGAGGCCGCAGGCCGTCTGGAACGGGGGAAGCGTCATGGTCAGTTCGGGGTTCATGACCGCGAACTTCGGACGCAGGATGTTCGAGCCAGCCCCGCGCTTCAGGTTCTCCGGCTCCAGTGTGATGATGCTGTTGGGCGACCCCTCGCTTCCCGCCGCGGCGATCGTCAGCACCACGCCCACCGGGAGCGCGGCGGGGATCGCCGGCCGGACCTTCACCTCGCGTCCGACGTAGAAATGCCGCCATGCACCGCCGTTCGCCGCGCCGATGGCGATCGCCTTTGAGGAGTCGATGACGCTCCCGCCGCCGACGGCGAGGATGAAATCGATTTTGCGGTCCAGCGCGAGGCGGACGCCCTCTTCGACGAGGCCGCTGCGCGGGTTGGGCATCACGCCGCCGAGTTCCTCAAACGCGACTCCGGCCTGCGTCAGCGATACTTTGACCCGATCGATCAAACCGCTTCGTATCGCGCTTCCGCCGCCATAGTGGATGAGCGCCTTCCGGCCGCCGAACTGCCGCACGAGCTCACCCGCGCGCGCTTCCTTGCCCCTGCCGAACGCGAAATAAGTCGGTGCCCAGAAATCAAAGTCTTTCATGCGTTTCTCCTCTCTTGCCGGTTCCGTGAATGAAAAGCCGGGTGTAACCCCGCCAAGGGCGGTTATGCGGACATTATCCCCTATGATACCCCGCCAGGTCAATAGCAACTCGGAAGAGACACCCCCTCAATGCTCAACGCTCAACCCTCAACGTTTAGGGGGTGGCGGAGTGGTTAGGTGATTGGGTAGTTAGGTGGTTTGGTGGTTTGGTTGAGCACTGAGCATTGATCACTGAAGATTGAACACTTGTGTCTTGGTTGGGTGGTTGGGGGGAGACCGATGGTCTCCTTAACCCCTCAAGAGAGGGGATTGGGAGGGAAAAGATTAACGGAAATGATTTTTTTCAAAAAAGGTGTTGACAAATAGAAAGGACAATTGCTTTTATGAAATTAAACTAAAAGCAGGAGGTGTACCATGAGAGATGATTCATCCAATGGCTTCCTTGACACGTCCCTGACTTTAAACGTGGCGGTCGCGATCGCGATTATCTGCCACATCCCACATATTTTATTCGCCCAACCGCCGGACAGCGATGGTGACGGCATCCCGGATGCCGCCGAAACCTCCCCCATCCCGGTGTTGTGGGACGCGGCGAACCCGTACGGTGTCCTCCGGCCCGATCTTGCGGGGGCCGCTGAGGTCACCGCGACGGAGACGCTTCGCGCTGTCCGGACCGAATCGGGGACCGTCGCGCTTTTCGATTTGGACGGTTCGCTTCTGCTCACCACGAATGCGAACGCCACGGCGGTAGTCGCGAGTGAATCCCGCGTCTGCGCGATCACGGGCGACGGGCATACCGTTGCCTGGTGGCCGACCGCTTTCGGCATCGCCTCCGCCACCTTGTCGCTGGATGCCGATGCCGTTTCAGGTGGGAAAGGACACTTTCTGTTCCGTCTTCGGAATGGTCGCGCCGCCTGTGTCAAGTATACCGGAACGAACGCTTTTACCCGTTCCACAACAACATTCACCAACTGCATGGCTGCCGCCGTTTCGGCTGGGAGCGCATACGATGTGATTCTCCTCGCGAACGGAACTTTTCGGATCGGGAACGCGATCAACGCCGGTGGGACAGCTCTCTCGCCCTCCGCTTCTTGGGGGCTTGGGGAGATTTGTGACATCGCCGTCGCCAGCAACGGATATTACGCCGTGCTCGGAAGCAGCGGCAAGGCGGCGGGTTTTTATACCTCCGCCAAACGCTCGGTTACGGAGGAAGGCTTCGATATCACATCCATCTTCGCCTCCGGCGCGCGACGGATGGGGGCGCTCGCGACGGACGGAACCCTTTTCATGACGCCCGATTCCCCGCAATCCTCCGTTCCCTGGCGGGATTCGGGGATCGTCCTGGAGCCGGGACCGTGTTCGGCGTGGTGGACCGACCCCTGCAAGGCGGTCGTGACCGCTTCGGGAAAACTGACGTTGATTGAAGGCGGCGTGCCGCTTGAGAGCGGTTTGTCCCTTACCGCCTGTGCCTTCACACGCGGACGGGTGAACGCGGGTATCGCGATAACGGTTTTGGGGACCGATCCGTTCAATCCGGACACCGATGGGGATGGCCTTGTTGATGGGGAAGAGGTGGCATTGGGGACCGATCCGTTTTTGGCGGATACGGATGACGATGGCCTTTTGGATGGCGAAGAGGTTTCTATCGGGAGTGACCCGTTGCTGATCGACAGCGATGGGGACGGATTGACGGATGGCGAGGAGGTCATTCTGGCGAGCGATCCGCTTAAGGTCGACAGCGACGGGGACGGGCTTTCCGATTGGGAAGAGACGGTTCTTGGAACGGATCCACGCGAGGCCGATAGCGATCATGACGGTATTTCCGACGGGACCGAGGCGGGGTTGGGAACGCCGCTTTTCTGGGGAAGTGCCGGACCGAATCTTGTCCCGGGGTTCCCCGCCGCCCACGCTGTGCGGTGTGCGCCGGGAATCGCATCGGCTTTACTGACGGACGGGCGTGTCCTCATCAGCCGGGATGGCGGAATACCTGCCGATGAGTGGTTCGATACGCCGCCAGCCGAACTGACGGCATCCCTTTCCGGTTCCATCGTCGCCCGTTTTCCGAGTGGCATGCTACGGGTTTGGCGTTCGGATGGCGCGTCACGGACGCTGGATGATATCGATGTGTCAGAGCTTTCCGGCGGTTGGTTACACTATCTCGCCATCACACGGACGGGTGGGTTGCTTTGTTTGGAGGAGTCCGGCGACAACCTTATCCTGACCCAGCGCGCTTCCGCCTTCACAACGCTTAAGGCTGGCACGAACGTGTTAGCGGTTTCTGCGGGACGCGGGATTGACCTCGCCTATCTTTCCAATAAAACGCTTCGGCGCGGGAATGCTCTCGGGAATGACAGCGCGTATGTCTCGATGACTGCATTTTCCGATTTTACGGCGGGATCAAACCGTGTGGCGGCGGTTCTGTTGGATTCATACCGCGCAACGGGTTATCGGCGTTCGTCCGACACGACAACTTCCTATTCCTCCATCTCGGGAACGCTTACCGCTTCGAAAGGTGTCGAATACCTCTATCTCGCCGGACAGGGTTGCCCGTCCGTTGCGGCGGTTAAGAGTGACGGAACGGTAGTTGAGATACTCGCGACCAATACGCTCAAATGGGCGGCCACGTTTACGGATGTCCGTTTGACGGATGCGCTGGATGTCAGCTGGACGCCGGGTGCCGTCGTCTTGATTGATGCGTCCGGGCATCCCGCCGCCGTGCGCGGCGAGGTCATGTTCCCGACGGTTGTCCCCTCGCTGATGTGGCGTCGGATCGCGCTTGATCCCTCCGATGCCGATAGGGGCGTCGCGCTGGTGACAACGGGGACCGATCCGTTTAATCCCGACAGTGACGGCGACGGCTATCCGGACGGATGGGAACTGTCGCACGGGTTTGATCCGCTGGATTATGTGTCGGCCCTGACGGATAGCGATGGCGATGGGATGCCGAATGAGTGGGCGATGTATCATGGCCTCTCACTGGCATCCGCCGACGCCGACGGGGACGGACTTTCCAATGTGGAGGAATTCCAAAAAGGGACAGACCCCAACAACCCCGATAGCGACGGCGACGGTATGCCGGATGGTTGGGAAGTCAGGCAGGGACTCAATCCGCTCAATGGTGATGGTTCTGAAACGGAGGCGGATCTGGATGGGGATGGTCTCTCCAACCTCCGCGAGTTCATGTTTGGTTCCAATCCGCGCAAACCCGATACCGACAATGACGGGCTTGCCGATGGCTGCGAGGTTGATCTCTACGGGACTTCCCCGATCCTTGCCGATACGGACGGGGATGGTATGGCGGATGGGTACGAAGTGTCAACCGCCCACACCGTTTACGTCCGCACTGTGGAAGGACTTCGGATGGCCACGTCCCATACCGATCCTGTTTCCGCCGACAGTGACGGGGATGGGATTGGTGATAGGGTGGAACTCGCCATGACGCATGGCGGAGATGGATTTGCCTCCAGTACGGATCCTGCGACTGCTGACAGTGATGGCGATGGTTTGACGGATGGCGAAGAACTTTCCGGATGGCATAAGCTCGCGTCATTCGTGTGGCCGAACGCGGATGACGCCGCTTGGGTTTGCCCGGATAAACTGGTGTATGCCTCGCTCTCCGTCAACCTGCCGTTTCCCGTCACATTCGGCGGTGTGGCGTATACCCGCGCGGTGGTCTCTTCGGACGGGATCGTTTGGTTCCCGCCCGCGGGCGATACGTCAACGAGTATTCCGTTCGTGACACGATATCTGCACTGGTGTTCGAATACGGGGGAGATCGTTGAGAAGGCCAACTATTCGGAATCCGGAAGCCGGTATGTCGCGACTATCCGCCGCCATACGCTTTCATCGGGTGTCGCGATTTGTGCATTCGACGCCTCCCTTTCCAAAAGCGCGTTTGACCTCTTTGCGGTGGGAACGCCCGGCCATCGGCTCATTGTTTTCCGCTGGCGGGACGCCGAATACACTTTCGCGACCCAGACAGTCGCCAAAAAGACCTTCGCCCTCATCGTTTCGGAGGGAGAGAACAGCGGGGTAATGCTCTCCTACGACAACGGTTTTCCGAGTCGGACTTGTTCAATCGGCACGACGGCCGGCATCCGTCCCGACGATTTTATCTCCGTCACGGCGGACGATTTCGCGCACGGTGTCTCAAGGACGTATCGGATCGGGACGGACGGCGCGATCGCGAATGGCGATTCCCTCTTCTGCGGATTCGGTTGCGGGACAAACCCTCTTCATTGGGATACGGACGGGGATGGGCTACCGGATGGATGGGAGAAGGCGAATGGGCTGAATCCGCTTAACGCCGCCGATGCATCCCAGGATATGGATCGGGACGGGCTTTCCAATCTTCAGGAGTATCTGTCGGGAACGGATGTCCGGTTGGCGGATACGGATGGGGACGGTTTGCCGGACGGGTGGGAGGTCGCTCGTGGCTTTAATCCATTGGACCCCGATGATGCGGTCTCCGATCCAGATGGAGATGGTCTGAATACGGTTACGGAATATGGTTTGGGGACGGATCCCTTCCGAGCGGACACGGATGGTGACGGGCTTTCGGATCGGGGAGAGGTGCAGTGGGGGACCAATCCGTTGAAACGGGACACGGATGGGGATGGTCTGTCCGATGGCGAAGAATGGGATTTGGGGACAAGTCCGCTGCATGCGGATACGGACGGGGACGGCCTTGCGGATAAGAGGGAATTGGAATTGGGGACAGATCCGGTCAATCCCGATTCGGACGGGGATACGCTTTCGGATTACGATGAGATTCACATCTATGGCAGCGATCCCTTGAATGCGGATACGGACGGCGACGGGATTTCCGATGCGGTTGCGGTCTTCTACGGGCTTGACCCGACCGGACAGGATGCCGAGAAGGATACGGACGGGGACGGGATGACCGATCGCGAGGAGATCCTGAACGGGAGTGATCTGTCGAATCCCGATACGGACGGCGATGGGATTCCCGACGGATGGGAATATCATCATGGGCTCTCTCCTGTGGAAGCGTCCGATGCGGTGTTGGATTTGGACGGTGATGGCATCATCAACATCCGTGAGTTCCGAATGGGTCTGGATCCGGAGGCGGGCGATACCGACAATGACGGCGTTTCCGATGGTGAAGAGGTGGCGTGGGGAACCGATCCGCTGAAAACCGATTCGGATGGGGATGGCCTGCTGGATGGCGACGAACGGTTGCTTGATACCGATCCCAATGATCCCGATACCGATAATGACGGGTTGATTGATGGTGTGGAGGCGTTTAACCTCGATTGGGGAATCTCCCCCATCTCGCAGGATGCGGATAGGGACGGTGTCTCGGATTATGATTGCTGGAAATACAGGGGACAGTTAGACAATACGGATGCGGATGGCATGATATATCGAGATAAGCTCGTCCAGGGCTTGCCGATCGGGATTGACACGAAAAGAGATTCTGATAACGACGGATGGTCGGATTATCTTGAGAAGATGGCGGGAGATGAAACGGATGCGTATAATCGTAATAAGATACCGGTTGGGTCGGATGGCATACTGGATGTGATGGAGGTAACTGTGTCCATTTGGGATAAACTCGCTGATCCTGTTCTTCTTCAGATTGGCGATGTTCGTGTCATTCTCTACGAGGCGGGTACATACACGGTTCAGATTCCTGCGGGAGTCTGCCATCCTGTTCGCTTGACTGGCCGTCAAAACATGTCCGTTCAACTGCAGTTGTCGATAACGGACAATGGGTGCTTTGTCCTTGACGATCCATCTGGTATTTTCACCGCATACGGCGTTCAGCCGCCTTCCGAACTGGTGACCCGCCATACGGTACGGGAAGGAACGCTGTACCGCCCCAGAATCAAGATCAATCTGGATGGGGGTTCTTGTTTTCATGGGAACCGGCAGGTGCTGACCCTCGCCGGCCGGATTTTGCCGGAAGAATGCGGGGGGACTGTCCATTGGACATTTGTCGAATCGGAAAATGAACCTGTCTTCCGTCCGGTGGTGAATGTCAGACGCGAGGATGCGGGTCATACCGCCCGTTTCACTTGGGTAGGGTCTGGGATTGGCTGCCGTTATTATGATGTGCCGATTACGCAATGTACCCGTCATGATCTTACCCAAAACGGGCCGCTCTGGTGTGATTGGCATGATTGTGAACACGCCTTGTGCGCATGTGATGGCTACCAACCCGATCCCGATACCTGGTGTTTCTTCCACGGTTGCCCGGTAAGGGATTGCCCGACGGATGATGAAGACATTGTTGCCGAAACGCTTATCTGGCAGGGACCGTCCGGCGAACCCGGAATGGAAAATCCGGATGATTCGCAGGGGGCGGATCCTGATCCGCCCAAGGATGGCCGTCCCCGGTTCAAAGGACATGCGGCAGGATCCCTTGCCGTCAACAATGATGACGATAATGGGAACGGAATAGAAGATCGTCATGATAACGATATTATGCAGGAGGACGATCTGAAACGTTTCATCCCGTTGGCAGAACCGATCTGTTGCCCATGCCTCGGCCATCCTAAACCAGAGTGGGCCACTCTTGAAATGACATCTGGGATGAAACTCTTTCCAAATCCAATTAAAGATCCTGCTGAAGGATTGCCAAGCGTGCATTACCCGACCAAACCGGTGTATATGGAAGGCCTTACCCCGAGTCAGTCCCCCGGAGATCAGTCCGTAATTTTTGACTGGAAGGGGACGAGTTGTAACCCTTATGCCACAACCAACCTTTTCACCGTCTACAGTGTCCGGCTCATCCCCGATCTGGACGGAAATGGAAACGTTGATTCCGCTGATCGCGCCCTGGTCCGTCAGATGCCGGAACAACTGGGTTGGTCCATGGCGGTGGAACAGGGGAAACGTCGTCCCGTTCGGTTCCAGTGCGATGTTTCGATGCAGGGAACAATCTCTTTACGCCTTAAAGAAGGGAAAGGTATCTTCAAGCTCTATGATTCGCCTAATCCAGACGCTAACGCGATTGAGGAATTTGATTCTCCGGCGACGGGGTCAGATAAGTCAAGACTCTTTTGGATTGAGGCAACTGACGTGGGCGCAGGGCTGCTGATGGCAACCTATGAGGGAACGGGTCTCGCCGAAGGTTATGCCTGTCAGGCGGAACTCAAACTGACTGCCCTTGATCTCAGGATCGCCGGCGACGGCGGTGAGCGTGATCAAGTGATCAATTTCGATGATCCCGATGACACCAATATTGTCTTTTGGGTGAACAACGACTATGATGTGATCCATGACAAAGACGATGAGGAGGCCTATCATGAGGATGACCGGTCCGATTGCTGTTGCCCGAATTGTGATGATGACGTGATCGGCGCGTTAGAGGATAAACGGAATCAGAATTTTGTTGTGGAGAAAGGAGTGACGAGGTATTGCTATCGTGATCTGGAGGACTTTGATCGCCTCCATATCCGGATTCCAGAACCTTTGGCTACGATGGATAATCTGACTTACGAGTTTCGATTTGTTCCATCAGAAGGGAATCCTTCGATTAATCTGTTTAATGCTAAACAGCCAGATCTATTCTATCTTCAAGTAACGAATGATTTTTCAGCTATTGATATGCAGATGAAGGAACGACGAATTGTTACAATTAACAACGTATGGAATGAGATATCGAAGGATGATTACGTATTCGAAGAAAGAAATAATTTCCTCTATGAGGGAAAAACTGAAGGAAAAGGTACATTAGTGTTTAGGGTTCGTTCCGATGACCTCGTTTTAGCAGAGACGTCGCTTACTATGGCATTGTATGAGGTGTCTAAATTGATCGATACCTATCAGATCGATCATACACCCGCGACTATGGCCCCTGATGGCGATGAATATCTGTTGGAGGTTGGGGATTATCGGATGCCGCCCGCGTCTGTCAAGATGCCATGGAACAGCAACACAAACGATGTCGTTCTTTTGGTCCTTGGATGGAATGTGGATGTGCCTGAAGAGAAATCTTGGCGAGATGCCTTATTTAAGCGTTTGTTTTGGCACGGGTATAAGGGACGGACGGCGGCGTTTATCTGGCCGAAGTTGTGGGGTTTCACGATGTCAGACGCATTTTCAGATGGCCCTCATTTTGACCGGAGTGAACACCGTGCCTGGCTTTCTGCATCCAAGGCTGCGGGGTTGATTTCGAACTTGCTTGAACAATGTCAACATGTGACAGTGATCGCTCACAGCCAAGGGAATGTCGTAGTGAGCGAGGCGTTAAAGGAACTTGCCGAGTCCGGTGGCGACTGTAACCGGATCACCTATATCGCTTGTCAGGGTGCTATTAGTGCCCATTGCTTTACCACACAGTTTGATGAAGATGCGGAAAAAATCGCCCATCACTTGGATGTGTTTTCAGCATCTATGAAGTTCGCAAAATTGGCGGGTGATGTTTGGCGGCTTATGACACCAAACTATGTTCCCGACATTCAAGGACATTATCCGAACGGATTGGATACTGAAAGCCCCTATCTTAACGGTTGTCTGACAAATTTGAAACATACGGTCAATTTTTACAACCGGATGGATTATGCGCTGAATATTTGGATTGTCAATAATGCGTCTAAGCCAGATAATTTGGCTTACGATTTCACATATAGTAAAAGTGCAGCGTGTTATTATCGGGAGTCTAAAGATACGAGTGGGACGATACGGGAAATCCCTATCTTTCCCGCTACGGATGTATGTGCGCGATGGTGTGTGTTCGCATTTGTCGCATACACTCGGTCATTGGCGATAGGTCAATTGAATATGAACGGTGTTTTTAATCGGAGTTGCGATTTGGCAAAAGACTATTGGTTTCAAAAAACTCACTATTATCATAGTCTGGAATTTCGATCAAACATCCTTGATACGTATGGCTTCTGGGATGATATCGTGAACGAAATCACACAAAAGGGAGAAATCAATGAATAAAGTAATTATCGTATTTCTTGGTATGGTCGTGTGTTCTGCCTATGCCGAGACGGCGTACGTGCAGGTGGTCGATGAGGAGGGGATAACAATTCCAGACGCGGCAGTTTCGATGTCCTGGTTTGAAAAACCGCTTTTCTCTTTGACGCTCAAAGTCGGATCGGAGAATTTGATTTGTGATGGGCACGGCATGGCTTCAATCCGGTTGAACGGGAAGGCGATGGTTACCTTTGATTTCGCCGTGAAAGAGGGATATGTTTTTGAGCAATATCTGAATCTGGATCAGGATCCCCTCTCCGGTAAGCGGGATACGCGGTCCGCCCCCCGGCGGATCGTTCTGCGGCGGCTGGAGCCGGTTTCATTCCTTCTTGTGACCGATAGCGGCGGATTCCGGCATTCCAAGGGAACCCCCATCCAATTCAGCATCGATATCTTTCATAAGAT
>DBXN01000039.1:627-12604 GCA_002309585.1 Verrucomicrobia bacterium UBA1211 | reverse complement strand
CCCGCGCCGCCGGAGGCGACCACGGGAACCGAAACCCCCTCGGCGATCAGCCGCGTGAGCGTCAGCTCAAACCCCTGGCGCGTCCCGTCGGCATCGACCGAGTTGACAACGATCTCCCCCGCGCCCAACGCCTCCGCGCGTTTCGCCCATTCGACCGCATCCATGCCGGTGCGGTTGCGGAAACCGCGCGTCGTGATCTCATATCCGCTCGGACAGCGGACCCGATCCTCCGTCTCAACCGGATCCATCCCCAAGACGATGCACTGCGCGCCAAACGCCTTCGCCCCTTCGGCGATAATCTGCGGATCATCCACAGCCAGCGAATTGACGGAGATCTTCTCCGCGCCGGCCAGCAGCACCCGGGACATATCCTCCAGTGTCGCGATCCCTCCGCCGACCGCAAACGGAATGCGGATCGCGGAGGCCACATCACGCACCATCCCGATGTCGATCGGGCGGTGCTCCGCCGAGGCCGTGATGTCATAAACCACCAATTCGTCGCACCCCTCGTCGGAATAACGGACCGCCATCTCGACCGGATCCCCCAGATCAATGTTGTTCTTGAACTTCACGCCCTTGGTCACCCGGCGGTTAATCACATCCAGACAGGGAATAATGCGTTTCGTCAACATGCCTCAGCCTTTCTCACCCGCGCCGCCTACGGCGTCCACTTCATGAAATTCGCCAGCAGCCGGAGTCCGATCCTGCCCGACTTTTCGGGATGGAACTGGGTCGCGGCAACATTCCCGCGCGCGACCATCGACGCGAACGTCGCGTCCGCATAGGTCGTCTCCCCCACCACGCACGCCCGTTCCGAGGGCGCGGGATAAAAACTGTGGACAAAATAGAACTCGCTGCCGTTCGGAATCCCCTCCAGCAGGGGATGGGGACGAACCTGCTCCACCTGGTTCCAACCGATTTCCGGTACCTTGTCCCAACGGTCCGTCGGACGGAACCGAAGCACTCGGCCGGGGAGTAACCCCAGCGTCTCCGTGCCGCCATCCTCCTCCGAACGCTCAAACAGAATCTGCGTACCGAGACAGATGCCCAGAAACGGCGTCCCACGCGCCGTCACCTCCGCCAGCGCCTCCGCGAGTCCCAGCCGGCGAAGATTCGCCATCGCCTGTTCCGCCGCGCCCACCCCCGGGAAAAGCACCCGGTCGGCGGACAACAGAACGGCGGGATCGGACGTGACAACCGTCTCATGCCCCAACGCGCGGAAAGCCATCTGCACACTGGTCAGATTTCCCGCCTTATAGTCCACAATCGCAAGCATAACACTCCATCCGGCAACAGGTTAAAGTCGGCTACAGGATACGGTTGTCAATCAACCGGGTTTTCCCGCAAAACGCAGCAATCAGCGCCACCGTCCCCGGCACCGCCTCCGCGACAGGCGTCAACTGTTCGGCATCCACCAGTTCGACATAATCGACCCGCAACGCCGACTGCTCCAAAAGCCTCACCATCTTCTGCCGCAACGCCTGACTTTCGCACGGTCCTTTGGCGACCTCCTCCGCCGCCAATGCCAACGCCCGGCTCAACCCCAGCGCGTTCTGCCGCTCCTCCGCGGAGAGGTAAACGTTTCGGGAACTCTTCGCCAGTCCGTCCGTCTCTCGGACAATCGGCGCCACCACAATCTCGATCGGGAAGTTCAGATCGCGCACCATCCGCTTGATGATTGCCGCCTGTTGGTAATCTTTCTGCCCGAAAACCGCCACATCCGGCAACGCCAGATTGAACAGTTTGGCGACCACCGTGCAGACCCCCCGGAAATGACCGGGGCGACGGGCACCGCACAGCCCCTGCCCCAAACGTTCCTCAACCACAAATACACTCGCGTCCGGCGCATACATCACGGCCGGAGTCGGCAGGAAGACCGCCGTCGCGCCCGCCTCCTCACACCGTGCCAGATCGCGTGCCTCGTCCCTCGGATATTTCTCAAAATCTTCATTCGGCCCAAACTGGACCGGATTCACGAAGATGCTTACAACCACCGCATCCGCCCGCTTGCGCGCCTCGGCGATCAACGACAGGTGCCCCTCGTGCAGGTAACCCATCGTGGGGACCAACCCCACCTTCACATTACGCGCCCGTTGCGCCAGCGCCCATTGCTGCAGCTCCCCCGGTGTCCTGAATATCAGCATCGCATCACCCTTTCTTCGCTTTGAAAGACGGGACACCATTTTACCGTTCCCCTATCCTGGAAACAATAAGAAAGTGGGAAAGGACAGAAGGTGTTAGGGTGCCGCCCCTCAACGCCCATCCGTTTTGAAGCGCTTGAAGAGGGTCAGGATGTTCCGGTTGCGGGCCCTGCGGTAGGTGACGGAATCCGTCATTTTCTTGACCATCAGGATGCCCAGCCCGCCGATGGCCCGCTCCTCCGCCGAGAGTGTCGTGTCGGGATCCTTGTGGGCGAGGGGATCATAAGGGGTACCGTCATCGCTGAAGACAAGCTTTACCCCATCAGACACGAACGCGACCTCCAGCGTAAATCCGGACGCGCCTGAGTATGCGACGATATTGGAGGCGATCTCATCCAGCACAATATCCAGCGCGGACTGCACCGCGGGAGGACACTCCCGGGCCTCCAGCAGCCGATCCAGATAGGCGGTCGCGTCGGACAACGCCTCCCGCGTGGCCGGGAAGGTCCGGCTCTGTCGGGAGGACCCAGCCGCAAACCAGGCCCGCAACGTGGAAATCAATCGCAGCATGACATCAAAGAATGGTGAAGATATCGGAACATCCGGTCATGTCGAACACGCTCCGCACGGTCGCGTTGGGGCTCAAAATCTCCATCGCACCGCCGGAGGCGGACATCGTTTTCTGCGCCATCAGCAGAATCCGCAATCCCGCCGACGAAAGATAGTCCAGCGCGGAGAAATCGAACACCAGTTTCGTCACCCCGTCGTAACGGACCTCATCCTGCAACTGCGGCGCGGTGTTCGTGTCAAGCCGGCCAACCACACGGAGCGTGAGGGTTCCATTGTCCAGTTTTTTCTCAATTGTCATATCCACTCTCTCTTTCGGTCAAACGTTTAAAGCCGGGTGCGGGCTGCGATCCCCTACCAGCCATGCGCGGCGGCGAAATCCAGATAATTCCGCCAATCGTAGTCGTTGAGCTGATGCGGCCCTTTGTTCAAGTGATATCCCACGTCGCCATCGTGGTAGGCGGTGAAGGGTTTGGACGGGAAAGATTTCCCCTCCAACCCTTTTTTCCCATAAAGGCGCCAGACCGGCGAGGCACGTTTCGCCGCCTCGAACTCCGCCGGCGGGCCGGCCCAATGGTCGTCGCTGGAAGAACCCACATAGACCAGCCGGGGAGCGGTCAGGGCGATCAGCTCGTGCTGATCGAAAGGCAACTCCTCCTCCCGATCCATATACCGGTGGTAATTCGTGCAGAACCAGTAGCCGATATTCTTGCAGATCTGGGAAATGTGCTCGGAACGGGCGAGCTTCATCCGGTTCAGCTTGGCGCCGCCGCATCCCGAATCGTTGGAGATCACATAGGCGAAACGGGTATCGTTCGCGCCCGCCCACAGGGCGGTTTTCCCGCCGCGCGACCAGCCGATGACCGCCACCTTGGCCTTATCCAGTTCCGGCTGCGTCTCAATCCAATCCATCACGCGGCTCGCGCCCCATGCCCACGCCGCGAGCCCCGCCCAATCCGAATCCTTCCGCTTGGCGGCGTCTGGCTGGAAGACGGCGTGGACACCGTTGGTGAACCCATCGCCGAAATCAGGGTCGAAATCCTGGACAAAATAGCAGACCGCCGCATAACCGCGCCCGGTGATCGTCTCGACCGGCCAAGCCGGATGCTTGACCTGACGAGTCTCATCCGCCCACTTGTTCCGTTCCCCGGAGGCGTTGATGACCATCAGAAAAGTCGGAAGCGGCCGTTTCGCCTCACGCGGCAGGAAGGCCAACACCCGCGCGGAAGCCGCGCCGCCCGGCCCGGAGAACCGGATACGCGCCTTACGGCGCACCATCTTCCCATCCGGCATCACCGTATCGGGACCGTCCGGCACGAACCGCAGATCGGCGGGACGCTCGACGGGGTTGTAGCCGAAACACTCCCTCCGGAAAAGGTCCAGCAGCTCTCCCCGGCGAACCTTCTCCCAGACCGCGACGGAATCGACGGGGCGTCCGTCCGAACAAACCATCAGTTCGGGAACGGAACCGTGGATCGCACCTTCCGCCTCTTTCCATTCAGACGTCCTGCAGGACTCTGCCCGGACAACACCGCCCAGCACCGCCACAGACAGGGTCCAGGCGATCCAAAAGCCTTTCATCCATCCTCCTTCGTGTGCCTGTAACAAGGGTTGAGCGTTGAGAGTTGAGGGTTGAGGGGTTCAGCGGACCTTCGGCCGCGCGAACGCGGGCAAAGGTCTAAATGGGCTGAAACTCAGAGGCGGGATGCTTGCAGATCGGACAGATGAAGTCCGGCGGCAGATCCTCGCCCTCATAGATGTATCCGCAGATCGGGCAGATCCAACCTTTCGCCTTCGGCTTCGTTTCGGGCTTCGGCTTCACGGACGCATGATAGTAGGCATAGGTCATCGACGCGGCATCGGAGAGCGTCCGAGCCTCCGTCACCGCGCAGATGAACATCCCGTGCGACCCGAGGTCGATATACTGTTCGACCGTCAGGGAAAAAACGGCGTTACAGTCCTTCTCCAGCACCGCAAGGCCGTTTTCCGACCGGGAAAAGGCGACATCCTCGAATTTATCGGCATCGCGCCCGCTCCGGAACCCGAAGTTCTGGAACACCGCGAACGGTGCCGATTCGGCGAGTACGTTAACGTTCATCCGTCCGGTTTCCCGGACCACGTCATGGGTGTAATTACCCTTGTTGATGGTCACCGCGATACGCAACGGCTCAATCGTCACCTGGACGACCGTGTTGCAGATCATCCCGTTGTCACGTTTCCCGTCATTCGTCGTGATGACGTACAACCCATAACCGATCTTGAAAAACGCGGACAGATCACAGTTCGCCATACCCGCCTCCGTCGCCTTATCGTTCAATTAATAATTCTCAGCCTCAACCTGGAAGTACGCTTTCGGGTGGAAGCAGACCGGGCAGATCTCCGGGGCCTTCTCGCCGATGTAGATGTGGCCGCAATTCCGGCACTGCCAGCGGTTCTCGCCGATCTTAACCCACACTTCACCCTTCTCGATGTTCTCAAGCAGCTTGCGATAACGCTCCTCGTGGTGCTTCTCGATCGCCGCGACACCCTCAAACTGTTTCGCGATCGCCTCGAACCCCTCCGCACGCGCCTCCTCGGCGAACTTCTTGTACATCTCGGTCCACTCCTCGTGCTCACCCGCCGCGGCGGCGGCCAGGTTGGCGGCGGTCGTGCCGATTCCGCCGAGATGCTTGAACCACAGCTTGGCGTGTTCCTTCTCGTTCAGCGCGGTCTCCTGAAACAGCGCCGCGATCTGCTCAAATCCTTCCTTCTTCGCCGCAGAGGCGAAATAGTCATACTTGTTGCGCGCCTGGGATTCGCCCGCAAACGCGAAGGCGAGATTGGCTTCCGTTTTCGATCCTTTGAGTTGCATCATCGTGTTCCTTTCGTGTTTGGTTCGCTCTTATTCAGCCACTTCCTCGAACTGATCCTTGCCGACCCCGCAGATCGGACAAACCCAATCCTCGGGAAGATTCTCAAACGCGACCCCGTCGTGCTCCGCGGGATCGTACTCGTACTGGCAGACGGTACAGATGTATTTCTTCATTCCGGTCTCCTTTCATTCCCACCGCCGGGATTTCGCCCGGCGAACCCTGCGGGCAAGATCCGCGACCAACGGATCGCCCTTGTCCCAAAACGGTCTGGATTCTTTCGAATCATGACCAAACGATTGTTTTAGATTCCGCGCCGAAAAGCAAGCCAAAACGTCAGTTGCAAGCCCCACGTTTGATAAAACGCGCATCCAACGCGGTTATCCCCCCTTCTCAACGCGGGCGGGCGCTAGCCCCGCGCCCATCCGAACCCAATAGGGAACAACCCGATGCCGGGCGGCGAGATCGAGGAACGCCTTGCGCTCATCCTCGGTCGGATCGGGCGCATCCTCGGTCCGGACCTGGTAGAACGCCAATTCCCCCTGCCCGTTCTGGGCGAAAATCTGCAGGGGCGCCCCCTCCTGGACATTGGCGGAGATCACCGTCCCCCCCTCGGTTTCCAGTTTCTCGCTGAAGGCCAAAACGGCCTGCTCATGCGCAGTCGCCATCTCAGAACTCCCTTAAAGCTCCACGGGGATGTTTTTGGCGAGCAGATCGCCGTCGCGATCTTCCTGCACGACCCGCCGGCCGACATTCATGAGGATCCCGACGGCCGCCATCGCGACCAGCAGGTTGGTCGGGCCGTAACTGATAAACGGCAGCGCGATACCTTTGGTCGGAAGACATCCGGTCACAACACCGATGTTAAACGCCGCCTGGAACGCCAGCAGGAAGGTCATCCCGAACGCGAGCATCTTGCCCAGCCGGTCCTGCGCCCGCACCGCAATCAGGAAGCCGCAGACGGCGAAGGTGACGAAAAGGATCAGGACCCCGATCGAGAAAATGATCCCGAACTCCTCACCGCCGATCGCGAAAATGAAGTCCGTATGGGCCTCCGGCAGATAGCGGAACTTCTGGATGCTCCGGGTATACCCCACCCCGAGCGCACCGCCGTTCTTGAACGAGAGGATCGACTGCGCCAGCTGATGGCCCGCATCGGAATTCGAGTCGGGATCCATGAAAGCCATGATCCGGCTCATTCGGTTGCTGTTATTCATCAGCAGCACCCCGACACCGCACACGCCCACCACCGCAGCGGCGAGCAGGTAACGGATCCGGACACCGGCCACAAACATCATCGAGAGCCCAAGCACGCCGACCACGGCCGTCGCGCCGAAATCCGGCTCCAGCAACAACAGTCCCGCGAAAATCCCCAACATGACGCAGGGGACCAGAAACCCTTTGAAGAAGCCCTTGACCGCCGCACCGATCCGGTCCAGCCACACCGCGAAGACCACCACCATCGCGATCTTCGCCAATTCACTCGGCTGGCCCAGCCGGTGACCGGCGATGGAGAGCCACCGCGCGCTGCCCTTCTTGACACTCTGGCTGACACCCGGAATCAGCACCAGCACCAGCAGCAACACGGCGAAACAAAAAAAAGCCACCGTCAACCACGGGATCCGTTTCCAGAGCCGGTAGTCAAAGACGCTGGCCACAAACAAAACAACCATTGAGATGCCGAGCCATTTCAGCTGGCTCTGAAAGAAATAGTACGGGACACCGTACAGATCCTGCGCCCGTACCGTTCCTGCGGAGGCCAGCAACACGATGCCGATCCCCAAAAGGAGGAAAACGGCGATCGTCAGCGTTGCCAGCACTTTCCGCATAGTCTCGACGCTCCGGGTTCAGAAACCGCCGCGCGGTTACTCGGCGTGGGCGGGAATCCGAAGCACCATACCGGGCTTCAGCTCGGCGCCGGGCTGGAGGTTGTTCAACGTGCGCAGCTCGCTCGGGGTGATCCCCCAGCGGATCGCGATCGCATAAAGGTCCTCACCCTCTTTCACCGTGTACATCTCCGACGGTTTGCCGTCAGGGGCCGCCGCCACATCATTGTTCGGGGCGGGCGGAGGGGTCACCTCAGCGGGTTTCCCCTGGTCAGGCGCCGGCTTCGCCTCATCGACGGGCGGCGGAGGCGGAGGAGGCGTCACAGCGTCCGCATTGGCGGGATCCGCCTTGGGCTCAACCTTGACTGCCGGCGGGGTTTTCACCTTCGGATCGTTCTTCTTCACGGCCGGAGGCGTGACTTTCGGCGGCGTGGATTTCGGCGCCGTAGCGGCAGCGGGACCCTTTGCACCTGCGGCGCCGGGAATCTTCAGCTTCTGCCCGACGTTGATCCGGTCACTCTTGAGGTTGTTGGCCTTCTTCAGGTCGGCGACCTTGATCTTGTTCCGGTGCGCGATGAGCGAGAGCGAATCGCCCGACTTCACGGTGTAGATCGTGACGGCCGGTTTCGGCGCGGGCTTCACGGGCGCGGGGCGCCGGACGGTTTTCGGCGGCGGCGGAGGCGGCGGCTGGGTCAGATCGACCTGACCCGGCAGCTGGATGATCTGCCCGATCCGAAGATGGGTCGGAGAGAGACCGGGATTCAGCGCGATGATATCCTGCCAACGGAGGTGGTACCGATAGGCGATCCCGCTGATCGTGTCGCCCTTGCGGATCGAATACGGGGTGTTCATCTGCACATCGTTGACCGCCGGCGGCGTAAAATCAGGAATCGGCACCGCAACCGGAGCCGGATCGCTCACCACCGCCGGAATCTGACCGTTATCCACCGGGATGGGTTCCGGCGGAGGAACGTCTCCCCCCTTCTTCCCGAACATTCCGCACCCCTGCAACAGCAGGCAACCGATCACCAGGTTTGTACCTGTCACAACACGCACGACTTGACGCTTCATTGTCTACTCCTTCACCTATCTTCAGGACGCCCCGTTTCACGCCTTCAGGCCCGCGACCCCGCGCACCCTGGCAGAAAACCGGTCACCTCTTTCCCCGTAACCGGAAAATTGATCAAAACTCGCCGTTCCTGGCGATAACAGCACCGTCTCTCCCGGCCGGGCGTCTTGGACCGCCCGGTCCACCGCCCGTTCAAGCGTCCCGCAACACTCGCACGGGACAGTCTCAGACCACGCTTGAAACAATACGCCAGCACAACGTCCAATAAGATATACTTTTTTGGTGGTCTGTGTCAGTAAATCTTTTACATTTTCTACATCATTTTCCTTCAGAAGCCCTCCGGCGATGAGCCGGACCGGCCTTTTCGCCATCCTGAGCGCCGCCGCCATCGCGGAAAGACTCGTCGCTTTGGAGTCATCCACATACAAAACGCCCGTTTCGCTCTCCCCGACCACCTGCATCCGGTGCTTGAGCGGCTGGAACCCGGCGCATCCGGCGGCGATCTGGCCGTCGGACAGCCCCGCCCGCGCCAGCGCCGCCCCCGCCGCGGCCGCCGCCAACCCCAGGATAGCGTTGTCAAACCAGCCGCCGGCCAGGTCGATCCGCCGGACCGCATCCCGCTCACGTCCGGTAACGGCATGGTCCGCATACCGCCAATCCGCCGCCGCTCCCGTTCCGAAACGGCGGATATCGCAGCCTGCCGGCACCCGTCCCCCATCGTCAAACCCCTCCGGGAGCAACGCCAGCGTCCCCGGCCGCATTTCCCGGAACAGTTTGAGCTTGAGGGACTTATACTCCTCCATCCCCGAATGGCGGTCCAAATGGTCGGCCTGAAGGTTCAGCAGCACCGCAATATCCGGATGCAGCGTTTCTGTGTGTTCCATCTGGAAGGAGGAGACCTCCACCACAGCCCACTGAAGATCCGGTTTCTCCAAAACCAATTGGCACAATGGGATTCCATAATTTCCTGCGGGTGAAGCGGTTACGCCTGCCGAACTGAGCGTGTCCGAACAGAGTTTGACCAAAGAGCTTTTCCCCTTGCTCCCTGTGATCGCCAAGATCCGTCCCCGCCAGAACCATGAGCCGAGTTCCAGCTCGGACACGACGCAGACCCCCCGGTCCCCGCACGCCTTCAGCCATGGATGGGCCAGCGGGAAGGCGGGACTCGCCACACAGAGATCGAACGCGCCCTCCGGCAGCGTCTCCCCGAATGTCACCGAGCATCCCGCAGCCCTCAACCGCGCGGCCCGTTCCGCCTGTTTCGCCTCATCCCCCTGGTCAACAACCGAAACCGCCGCACCCTGCGCCATCAGCAGCCGCGCCGAAAACTCTCCGCTTACCCCCAAGCCCAAGACCAACGCCGACCGAATCATTCCCCGAAACCCCACTTCCCGAAAAACCGCAAAGGCCTAAATGGATCAACCCTTGAACACCACCCATTTCCGCATGGCGTAATTGATCAGGACCGCCACCACCACGTTGGTGCCGAACGCCCAGGTCGTCTCAATTCCGAATGTGCGGATCAAAACGGTCTGCATGCCGGTTCCCAAAACGAAGGCGAGTCCCGAACCGAGGAAGAAAAGCGCCAGCTCCTTGTACCAGACATGCCGTCCGGAACGGAACACGAATAACCGGTTTAACGCATAGCAAAAAAGATTGGAAATGACAAAGCCGATCGTATTGCAGACGGCGGCATTGATCCACCGGCTCTGTTCAGACACCTCAAACGGCAACTCAAGATGGAAAAGCCGGACGATTGGATCGCTCGGCGTAAGACACGGCAACAGCTTCCAGCCCAGCAAGAAAAAGACGACGATGCTCAAGGCCGTCGCCAACCCGCCGCACACGGCATACTTGACGAACTGGACCCACGGCGGAACATCATGCCCCAACAGTTTCTTTATCCACGCGATCACGTCACCTTCCCACCTTTAATCAAACATCGCGCATTATACGGTTATCGAGCGGGAAGGTCAATTGACATCAAAGGCGGTTCACGTTCGGCAGTTTCAGCGTGTCGTTCATACTGCCGGTCCGGTATCCGGCGAGGTCAAGCGAAACAAAGGTGAAACCGAAGGATCGGAAGGCGGCCGTGATCGCGTCACGCCGCTCCATAATCCCGGAAAAGGCCTCCGGCGGCACCTCGATCCGGGCGAGGTCACCATGTGCCCGCACCCGGAATTGGGCCAGCCCGAGACCGCTGTCGGCGAGATACCGTTCCGCCCGCTCCACACGGGCCAGCCCTTCGGGGGTGATTCGCGCGCCATACGGGAAACGCGAGGCAAGGCAAGCAAAACTCGGTTTTCGCCAGGTCGGCAACCCCAGCTCACGGGAACAAGCCCGGATCTCCTCCTTCGTGAATCCCGCATCATGAAGCGGCGTACAGACCCCCAGTTCACGGATCGCCCGCCGTCCGGGACGATAGTCCCCGTCATCATCGAGATTCGACCCCTCGACAACAGCGGCAAGACCATTCTCCGCCGCAAACGCGGTCAACATCCCGAAGAGGGCACGCTTGCAGCGGTAACAACGGTCGGGCGGGTTGTCGGAAAAACCGGGCACGGCAAACACATCAAAAGCGATACGCGTATGGGCGATTCCCTCGGCGCGGCAAAAGGCCTCCGCCTCATCCATCTCCCGACGCGGAAAGGCATCCGCGCAGGCCGTCACCGCGATGGCGCGTTCCCCCAGAAGGTCATGTGCGACTTTCAGCAGGAAGGTGGAATCCACCCCTCCCGAGAACGCGACCGCCACCGATCCCAGACCTCGCAAACGCTCCTTCAGCCGTTCCAGTTTCTCCGCACACGCGATCATGCCGTCCCCCGATGATGCGGACGGCGGCCCCGAAAGAGGCCGCCGCCGCAAAACCCGCGTCCGTTAGCAGAGCGTCCAGGGGCCGCGCGGGACACGGCCGAGAAGGGCGGAGGCGGCGGAATCGCCGATGATCTCCTCCTTCTCCGGATTCCACTTGATCTTACGTCCCGTCATCAGGGCGATCTGGCAGAGATGCCCGACACTCGCGGAACGGTGCGCGATCTCCGCCGGCGTCAACGTGGTGTCACGGTTCTTGACACAGTCGATGAACTCGCGCTGGTGGCCCGGACTCTTGATCCGGAGTTCGCCCGCCTCGATCTTGCTCTCGCGGAGCGTCGGGGTGGAGGCGTCATAACGGCCGCGGTCAACCCAAACCCACTCGCCGTTTTCGCCATACCACTTCGTTCCGCTCTGGACCTGCGAGTTGTCCGCCACGATCATCTCGACCCCGTTGGCGTATTTGCAGGTGATCTTATAGGTCTTCGGCGAATCGTAGATTCCGCCTTCCGGCTCATACGGGGCGTATCCTTCGAACGAAACCGGCCCGGAATGATCGCAGTTCAATCCCCACTGCGCGATATCGCCGTGATGGCCGATCCAGTCCATCATCTGGCCACCGCCCCAATCCAGCACCCAGCGCCAATCCCAATCGTAGACGCCCTCGAAACGGCGGAAAGGAGCCGGTCCCAGCCAGAAGTTCCAATCGAGATC
>DBXN01000039.1:478-610 GCA_002309585.1 Verrucomicrobia bacterium UBA1211 | reverse complement strand
GGGCCTGCCGCGTCCGCCGCTGGGCAGACCGACCTCAACCCGCGCGATCTTGCCGAGCCGCCCGTTCCGGACCAGCTCAACCGCCCGGCGCATCTCGCCCGACGACCGCTGCCAACTGCCGGTCTGCCACAC
>DBXN01000039.1:0-328 GCA_002309585.1 Verrucomicrobia bacterium UBA1211 | reverse complement strand
TTGATCATCTCGCAATCGTTGTTTTTGTAGTGGTCATCCACCCGTTTCTTGGTGCTGCGCATCTTCGCTTTGTTGACATCGCACACCACCTTGACGACCACATCGGGCATCCCGAGGAAGCTCCCCATGTTGCCGTTGCCCTGCCCACCTACGCCGATCATCGCCATCACGATCCGGTTGCTCGGCGCGTTCTGTCCCAGCACGCTCGCGGGAACGATATTGAAGGCGGAAGCCGTCCAAGCGGCCGCCCCTGCCTGAAGAAACGCTCTGCGTGAAAGTTTCATACTCGATTCTCCTCTCCTTTACCGCACGGAATCGGCGATCTTCT
>DBXN01000078.1:8319-8517 GCA_002309585.1 Verrucomicrobia bacterium UBA1211 | reverse complement strand
AAATGATTCCAGTTAATCCATCGCGATCTTCAGGTCACTTCACCTTTTCCATCACCCGGCGCAAGGTGAAATCGACCCAGATGATTCCGCACGTCTGATTGGTCTGGACGCCTGTCGCGAAAAGATCTCCCAACGCCTTGACAGGCTGTTCGAGCGGTTCCCAGATCTTGGCGTCCGCCTTGTAACCGATCTGGTAAA
>DBXN01000078.1:8020-8262 GCA_002309585.1 Verrucomicrobia bacterium UBA1211 | reverse complement strand
TGACTGTCATTCACAAAAATCATATCGGAACGGTAAGTCTTCGGAAGCCATTTCTTGTCCCAATGCTTCACAAAGCAGGTGAACCGCCGATCCACCTTCTTGGCGGCCTGGTCAAGAGCTTCCGCAACATCATCGGTAAGGGGCGTTCCATACCCCTTCGTATTCGCGCACTTATACCACTCGACATCGACGCCGAAACCCCTGACACTCGGATGATGGCTGTACCGCGTCAGCGTCCGGGA
>DBXN01000078.1:7731-7922 GCA_002309585.1 Verrucomicrobia bacterium UBA1211 | reverse complement strand
ATCGGCTCCCCAAGCGGGAAGTTCAGATAGCAGTGACCGTTGTTCCCGATACAGCCGACAATCCAAATAAAGGCCGGTGCGCTTCCCGGAAACAGACCCTTGATTTTCTCGGCATAGCTGATCCATTCCGCATCTGTGGGAAACGGACGGATGCCATACCGGGAACTGCGGCAACCCGCAACGGTGATCGG
>DBXN01000078.1:7452-7655 GCA_002309585.1 Verrucomicrobia bacterium UBA1211 | reverse complement strand
GCCCACGCTTTCGTATTCATCCGCCCCATCCTTTCCTTCCCCGACCGACCCCAATCGCGCGGGGTTCCGGCGCGGATCAGGTACGATCCGCCGCCAAGCGGCAGGCGGCGCGGCAACGGTCGGCGATCGCATCCCAGTTACCGGCCTCCATATCTTCCGCCCGCGCAATCCAGGTTCCCCCGGCTGCGGCGACCACTGGGATC
>DBXN01000078.1:0-7434 GCA_002309585.1 Verrucomicrobia bacterium UBA1211 | reverse complement strand
GGATTGATCCCGCCGGTGGGCATGAAACGGACACCCATGTGTCGATAGGGGCCGGAAAACGCCTTCAACAGCTTGACACCGCCCAACGCCTCGGCGGGAAAGAATTTCAGCAAGCGGCACCCCAGCGAAAGGCCGCGCTCGATATCGGAAGGGGTCGCGACACCGGGCAGGAAAGGCAAACCGGCCGCCTGCGCCGCCCGAACGATCTCGGGGTTGAGCCCCGGCGCGACGGCGAATTTCGCACCCGCCGCGAGCGCGCGTTCCAGGTTTTCCGCCGTGAGAACCGTGCCCGCGCCGATCAGCAACTGCGGCCGTTCTCGTGCCAGCGTCCGGATCACCCCCTCGGCGGCGGCGGTACGGAAGGTGATCTCCGCCACAGGCAATCCACCGGCGATCAGCGCATCCGCCAACGGCAACGCCCACGCCTCATCTTTGATTTCAACCACCGGCACCACGCCGAATGCCGCGAACTGTTCCGCCACCTCATTGATCATATCGAAACCTTCCCAAACCCATTTTTCGTCACACGTGGAGCCTATTGTAGGGCATTCCCCCGCAAACCGCAAGGCGTCAACGAGACTCGACATCCTTCTGCCGCTGCGGCGAGACATACAACTTCTTTCTCGGCTTGTCCGGATCCAGCACATACCGGTTATCCGAGATCCTGACACGCGGCGATCCCGGCGAACGGGGGCGCTGTCCATACAGGCTGATCAGCGCCGCGTCGTCCGCATAATGCGGAACGCGGTTGGTCGCGATAAAGGTGTTCCCGGTAATCACCACATCCGAGTAATCCGGCAGGTGAAGGGCACAGTAGAGCGGATCGACCACCGTGTTGCCGATGAACGACAGGCCGGCGCAGGCTGGGACACGGCCATGATGGCCCAGCGCGACCAGATGCGGGCCGAACCGTTCACTCGGACCGAACCAGCAACCGCTTACCGTCACATTCCGGTTGATGAACGCATCCCCGGGATTACAGCGGATCGGGGAGGGCCATCGGTCCGGATTACCCGTGATCGCGCCCGGCGAGGTCTGTTCGATCTGGATCGTTTCGCGCGTCAGAACCTTCCCCATCCGGTACCCCGCAAAGAGGCAATTCGTGATCGTCACATTCTCACATCCGTCGATCTGGAACGCATGGTTGTTGGGCGTGTCCTTGATGATCATATTCTCCAGGCGGATATCCCGTCCGCAGGCGAACGCCAGTACCTTCATCGTTCCCTGGCAATCGAAGACCCCTCCGGAAACCGTGATGCCATCCGCGCCGTTCGTGCAATAGGCCGATGGAACCAGATTGTACAGGAATATCGAACAGGTGCTCTTCCCGGTGGTACGGATAATCGCGGAGGCGGAAGGATCGCCCGCCGCCATCCGGACACGATCCGTATACCCGGCGACGGCATCCCGTGCACCGCCCGCAAGCTCCAGCCGCGTTTTCGCGCCCAACGAGAGCGACCCGACCCGATACACCCCNNGGCGGCAGATAGACCGTCCCACCCCCTGCGCGCGAGACCTCATCCAGACAGCGCTGAATCGAAGCCGTCGCATCCGGCCCCGACGCCCGTACCGTCACCCGGCGTTCCCCCGCCCGGCATCCCCAGGCCATCCATCCGGCCATCGCCACCGCCAGTCCGATCCGCATATCCATCCGCCTTCTCCCCATCCTTCAATCGTCAGGCGCGGCGGATGGCGGCGGAGACCGCCGCCCCTATCGCCACCGTGGAAACCGGCGTCTCGCCCGGCCGGGCGATATCCGCCGTGCGAAGGCCTTCCGCCAACACCGCCCCGACCGCCCGCTCGACCGTGTCGGCCTCATCCGCCAGCCCGAACGAGTATCGCAGCAGCATCGCTACGGAGAGGATGGCGGCGAGGGGATTGGCGATTCCCCTGCCCGCAATGTCGGGTGCCGACCCGTGGATCGGCTCATACATCCCCTTCCCGCCCGCACCGATCGATGCCGAAGGCAACATACCGATCGATCCGGTGATCTGCGACGCCTCATCCGAAAGGATGTCGCCGAACATGTTCTCCGTCAGGATCACATCGAACTGGCCGGGGCGACGGACCAGCTGCATCGCGGCGTTATCGACATAAAGATGGTCCAATTCGACATCGGAATATTCCGAACGGCCAAGCGCCGTCACCGTCTCCCGCCACAGCCGCGATGTCTCGAGAATGTTCGCCTTATCCACGCTCGTCACCTTGCCCCGCCGCTTGCGGGCGGCGTCAAAGGCAGTCCGGGCGATCCGCTCAATCTCATCGACCGAATAGGGCAGACCGTCAAACGCCGAACGGCCATCCCCGCTCCGGCGCTTCTCACCAAAATAGAGGCCACCCGTCAGCTCCCGCACGACCAGCAGGTCAATCCCCTCCCCGACGATTTCCGCCTTCAGCGGCGAGGCCTCTTTCAACGCCTCCCACGTCTTCGCCGGACGCAGATTGCCGAACAGACCCAATTCCGACCGCAACGTCAGCAACGCGCGACGTTCCGGCCGTTTTTCAGCGGGAAGCGCATCCCACTTGGGACCGCCCACCGCGCCCAACAACACCGCGTCCGCCTCGCGACACGCCTGAAGGGTCTCTTCCGGAAGGCAATCCCCGCACAGGTCGTATGCGGCGCCACCGACCGGATATTCAGTCAGTTCCGCCGTATGGCCGAAACGGTCGGAAACGGTACGCAACGCCCTGACGGCTTCCGTCATGATTTCCGGGCCGATCCCGTCACCCGCAATCACCGCAATCTTCATTTTCATCAGGCTTTCCTTTCACACTTCACATTCCCACGCTCACGCGGGCGGCGGGCTTTCAACCCTTTAACCTTCCTTTACGCCCAACCCTCAACGTTTCTTATTCCTCAAATACGCCGCCAATCCGCCCGCGCGGATCAGTTCACGCATGAATGGCGGGAAAGCCTCGGCCGTGAAGGTCCGACCCGTCGTATGGTCGGTGATCTTCCCCGTCTCGAAATCCACCGACACTTCGTCCCCGTCGGCAATTGACTCAGCCGCTTCGGGACACTCCAGAATCGGCAGCGCGATATTGAGCGCGTTGCGGTAAAAGATCCGGGCGAAACTCGCCGCGATCACACATCCCACGCCCGATGTCAGGATCGCGAGCGGCGCATGTTCCCGCGAGCTGCCGCATCCGAAATTCCGCCCCGCCACCAGGATATCCCCCGGCCGCACCTGTCCCGCGAAAGCGGTATCGACATCCTCCATGCAGTGCGCCGCGAGTTCCTTCGCGTCAGACGTGTTGAGATACCGCGCCGGAATAATCCCGTCGGTGTCCACATTATCCCCATACTTGAAAACCCTGCCTTTTGTCTCCATTTTCTTACACTCCTTCCGGTCCCGCGATCCGCCCCGCGATGGCGCTGGCCGCCGCCACCGCCGGACTGGCGAGATACACTTCCGATTCCACATGACCCATCCGCCCCACAAAGTTCCGGTTCGTCGTCGCCACGCAACGCTCCTTCTTCGCGAGAATGCCCATGTGGCCCCCGAGGCAGGGACCGCACGTCGGCGCGGAAACCGCGCATCCGGCCTCGACAAAGATCTTCAGCAACCCCTCCTCCATCGCCTGGAGGTAAATCCGCTGCGTAGCAGGGATCACGATGCACCGGACACCCGGCGCGACCTGTCTCCCGCGGAGAATGCCCGCCGCGACGCGCAGATCCGAAATCCGCCCGTTGGTGCAGGATCCGATCACCACCTGGTCAATCGCGATCTCGCCGACCTCCCCGATCCGCCGCGTGTTCGACGGCAGATGCGGGAAGGCGACCGTCGGTTCCAAGGTCGAGAGATCGATTTCGACCGTGCGCTCGTAAACGGCGTCCGGATCGGCCTCGACCGCCTTCGGTTCCGCCGCGTGATGGGCGCGAAGGTATTCCAGCGTCTGGTCATCCACCGGGAAGATCCCGTTTTTTGCGCCCGCCTCAATCGCCATGTTCGCGATGGTAAACCGGTCATCCATCGAAAGCGCCGCCACCCCCGGCCCCGTGAATTCAAGCGACTGATACCGCGCCCCGTCCACGCCGATCAACCCGATCAGATGAAGGATAAGGTCCTTGCCGCACACGTATCCCTTCGGGGCACCGGTGAGCCGCACCCGGATCGCGGAGGGTACGCGGAACCAAGCGACGCCAAACGCCATCCCGGCCGCCATATCGGTGGAGCCGACACCGGTCGAGAAGGCACCGAGCGCACCATACGTACAGGTGTGGCTGTCCGCCCCGATCACCAGATCGCCAGCCGTCACAAGTCCCCGTTCCGGCAGAAGCGCATGTTCGACACCGCAATCGTGGCCCACCTCAAAGTAGTTCGCGATCCCCTGTTCCCTCGCGAACGCACGGAGACAGGCGCACTGCGTCGCCGCCTTGATGTCCTTGTTCGGCGTAAAATGATCGGGCACAAGCGCGACCTTCGCCGGATCGAACACCCTGTCCCGTCCAAATTTTGGGAACTCCCCGATCGCGACCGGTGCCGTAATGTCATTTCCGAGCACCAGATCAAGGTTCGCCATCACCAACTCGCCCGCGCGAACCGCATCGGCGCCCGCATGCGCCGCCAATATCTTCTGTGAAACCGTCATTCCCATCACTTGACCTCCAACATACGATTGACCGCCACCAGCAGCGCCATGATCGAACCCTCGATCACGTCCGTCGAGACCCCGCGTCCGCGGTAAACGCCTTTGGCGTCCGAAATCTTCACCAACACCTCGCCCAAGGCATCCCGGTGTTCGGTGACCGCATCGATCCGGTAATCCTCCAGCACAAACTTATGTTTCACGATCTTTTCAATCGCACGGAAGGAGGCGTAGATGGGACCCGTACCGAGCGCGGCGTCCTGCACCTTCCGTTTCCCCTTCACAAGCGTCACCTGAGCCGTCGCACTCATGTGGTTGCCGCTGTTGACCACGAACGAATCCAGTTTCCACTCGTCAGACGAGCCGGACTTCCATGCGGCGCCCGCCTCCACAATCGCCACGAGATCACGGTCGGTGATCTGTTTTTTCCGGTCCGCCAGCACCTTGAACGCGGCGAACGCCTCGCCCATCCGTTCCGGCGTCAGGTCATATCCGAGATCCCGGATCCGGCTCTCGAACGCATGCTGGCCCGAATGTTTGCCCAACACCAGCTCCGTCTGCTTCATGCCCACCGATTCCGGCGTCATGATCTCGTAGGTTTCGGCCTTCGAGAGTACCCCGTGCTGATGGATGCCGCTCTCGTGTGCGAAGGCGTTCGCCCCGACAATCGCCTTGTTCGGCGCGATCTTCACACCCGTGATGGTGGAGAGCAGTTTCGCTGTCCGCGCGATCTCCTCCGTCTTGATTCCCGTCTCCAGACGGCCGTAGAAATCGCGCCGCGTCACCAGTCCCATCACGATCTCCTCCAAGGCCGCGTTTCCGGCCCGCTCGCCGATGCCGCTGATCGTGCACTCCGCCTGGCGGGCGCCCGCCCGGATCCCCGCCAGCGTATTCGCGACGGCGAGTCCCAGATCGTCATGGCAGTGGACCGACAGGATCGCCCGGTCCATCCCCTTCACGCGGTCATGCAACCGCTTGATCAGCGAGCCGAACTCCTGGGGAGTCGTGTAACCGACCGTATCGGGAATGTTCACCACCGATGCACCGGCGGCGATCGCGGTCTCCGCCACCCTGCAGAGGAAATCGGGATCGGTGCGGGAGGCGTCCTCAGCCGAGAACTCCACTTCGGCGCAACGGTTCCGCGCATAGGAGACCGCGTGCCGGATCTGCCGCAGGCACGCCTCTCGGGAAAGTTTCAGCTTGTATTTCAGATGCAGCTCGCTGGTCGCGATAAAGGTGTGGATGCGCGGATGGACCGCATCCCGGATCGCCAGCGCCGCCGCATCGATATCCTTCTCCAGCGCCCGCGCCAACGAACAGACCGTGCTCCGCTTCATCGCCCTGGCGATCGCCTTGACCGCATCGGAATCTCCCGGCGAAGCGATCGCGAAACCCGCCTCCATCACGTCCACGCCCAGAGCCTCAAGCTGAAGCGCCATCCGGACCTTTTCGTCCAGATTCATCGCATAGCCCGGCGCCTGTTCGCCATCTCTAAGCGTCGTGTCAAACAGAATCAGCTTACCGTTCATCATCTGCACCTCTTTAAAAGGCGACGGCCCCGCTCGTCTTCCGAACGGGGCCGTCATCTTGCTTGCTTGTTTTCTTCTTCTAGTAAAGCAACGCAGCCCCGCATCGTACCAACGCGAAGTTAATGTTCCAAATAAGGCTGTTAAGGTTTTTCCTCATTGCTTTACCGAAAAGACGGGCGAAGCGTACCACACCCCGCCGCCATTTGTCAATCCGTGAAATAATATAAAAATAGGCGCACCCGATTCTTCCCCCGCCAGGATCAGAAACCGGGAAGGACAGGAACCGCCGGAAGGTGACCCCTGGCGGCAAGTCCCATTCGGGTGTTTCGTTTGAGTTGACGGGCGACCATGATTCACGGTATCTTATATCTATCGTTTTTGATGTGGTAAAGGTGTCTGGTTTGAGGGAAAGGGAACGCCGCCGATGGGATATGCGCTTCAGAGCCTGCTGCGGATCCGGGTGATGCGCGAGGATCGCGCCGCCGGAGAGATGACCGCTGCGCGGCAAGTCGTGATCGCCGCCCAGGAGACGCTGGAGGCGAGGCGGCGCGATTTGTCGCAATATGAAGCCACCCGCGAGGAGCGGCGCGACCGGATCTACGACGCCGTCATCGGACACGCCGTCACGCGCGACCAACTTGAATTGGCAAAGGAGGGCGTGGCCCGCATTGATGAGGAGGGCATCCTAAAAGCCGACAATGTCCGGCAGGCCGAGGCGGATCTGCACAAGAGCGAGGAGGCGGAGGCCGCCGCACGGGAGCGATTTAATCTGGCCACCAAGAACCGGATGAAGATCGACGAACATCGTGCCGCCTGGCAGATGGTTCAGCTGAAGGAAGAGGAAGCGCGCGCCGAAGGGGAATTAGAGGATTTCACGGTAAGAAAGACAGATGATGACTGATGATTTTGATTTGAATCTCAAACCCATCGCTCCGGCCGCGCCGACTACGGCGGTCTTCCGTTCCTCTTTTGTCAAGTGGCCGATACCCGATGCCCCACAGCCCGCCCCCCTACGGGCTCCGTCCGATGCAGCCATCCAACAGTTCCGGGCCGCGATGGGCGAACACCCCGTCCCCCGCTCCCTTTCATCCACGATGGCCATCATTCCCGACGCCGTTCAGGCGCCTCGGAAGGCGCAGACACCGGAACGCGTTTTTTCAAGCCCATTCCAGCCCATCTATCGGCCATTCGAAGAAACGGCGACACCCATACCGGCGGCAAAAGCAGTCGTGACAGACACGCCGGTCCAGACACAGCCCGCCGCGCCCGTCCAGACACCGACCGTGGTGACGGCGGCTCCCAAACCGGCAGCAAG
>DBXN01000175.1:7240-7608 GCA_002309585.1 Verrucomicrobia bacterium UBA1211 | reverse complement strand
ATGCTGCCGATCCATCTGGCGATCGGTTTGGTGGAAGGGTTGATCACCGCGGCGGTGCTGTTGTTCGTCTATGAGGCCCGGCCCGAATTGCTGGACGGCTATGCAGCGGAGCAGACCGGGAAGCGGGCGCTCTCGGCGCGTGGGGTTGTGGCGATCCTGCTGGCGGCGGCGTGTGTGATCGGCGGGTTGCTCTCGCAGGTCGCGTCGGAGCATCCGGACGGACTGGAGTGGTCGGTCGCGCGGGTCACCGGCAAGGAGGAGACCGAAACCCCCGATGGACAGGTCTATGCGAAGGCGGAGGCGTTTCAGGAGAAGACCGCGCTTTTGCCGGACTACACGTTCAAGGATGTCGGTGAAGAGGACACGCG
>DBXN01000175.1:194-7222 GCA_002309585.1 Verrucomicrobia bacterium UBA1211 | reverse complement strand
AAGGCGGCGTGGGGAACGACGGTTTCCGGCGTTGCGGGCGGTCTGCTCGTAATGGTTTGCTGTGCGGCGGGGTGTTACGGGCTGAAGCGGCTGAAGCGGCGTCCGGCCGTCGCTCATGGATAAACTCGAACAGGCACTGGCCGCGTTGCACGATGCGGATCGGGAGGCGGGCCGGCGGAGCCGGTCCGACCCGATCCACGCGGTCGCGCGGCTTGCCGTCTGTCTGGGGTTTGTCGGCGTGACGGTCTCCTTCGGCAAATACGACCTTCCGGGTACGTTGGGCATGGCGCTCTATCCCGCGCTGGCGTTCATTTGGGAGGAGGTTTCGCTGAAGCGGGCGTTCCGCCGCTTACGTTATCTTTTCGGGATCCTGCTTCTGGTCGGTGTGGCCAATCCGTTTTTCGACAGAACCCCGCTTTTCCGGCTGGGGACGTTGCAGGTGACCGGGGGGATGCTCTCGATGGTGACGCTCTTCGTCAAGGGGACGCTTTGCGTGCTGGCCTCCTATCATCTGCTGGTGACGGCGGGGATGGAGCGGATTTGCCGGGGATGCGCGGCGGTCGGATGTCCGCCCGTCATGACGAATGTGTTTCTGTTGACCTACCGGTATCTGATCCTGCTGATCAAGGAGACCCGTAAACTTCTTCAGGCGTATGCCTTGCGCGCACGGAAAGCGCGGGGTGTTTCGTTTCGCGCGTGGGGGCCGTTCGCGGGGGCGTTGCTGCTGCGGAGCGTGGATCGCGCGCAGGATGTCTATGCGGGGATGCTGCTGCGCGGGTATGCGCCGGAACGGGCGTTCAGCGGCGGAATGGGGGAAGAGAACCGGTCAGCCTTCCGGTCGGCCCTGTTCATCGCGGGATGGTTCGCCGTTTTTCTGTTCATGCGGTTCGTGCCGCTTTTCCGGATAACGGGTCGATACATTTTGGGGATTGCGTAATGGCGGAGATCGAGGTTAAGGATTTGTCGTTTTCATACGACGGGAAACGGGATGCCCTTTCGCGGATGACCTTCAGGATCGAACCGGGTGAGTCGGTCGGCATTGTCGGGGCGAACGGTGCCGGTAAATCGACCTTTCTCCGTCTGGTCGTCGGGTTGTTGGACGGATACCGGGGAACGCTGGAAGTCAACGGTTGGCCCCTTGAGCGGACGCATTACGCGCGGATCCGCGAGCGGGTGGGCTATGTCTTTCAGGATTCCGAGAGCCAGCTTTTCCTTTCGACCGTGGCGGAGGATGTCGCGTTCGGACCGGTCCAATACGGCTATCCGCCGGATGAGGTGGAGGCGCGGGTTACCGCCGCGCTGGCGGCGGTCCGCATCGAGGCGTTGCGGGATCGGCGGATCTATCAGCTCTCTGGCGGCGAGAAGAAGCTTGCCGCGATCGCGACGGTCCTCTCCCTGCGTCCGGCGATTCTGCTTTTCGACGAGCCGACCATCGCGCTGGATCCGCGTAACCGCCGTAACCTCATCCGGGTTATGAACGCGATGCCCTGCACAAAGGTGGTCGCCTCGCACGATCTCGATATGATTCTCGATACCTGTTCGCGGACGCTGATTTTCGAGTCCGGCCGGTTGATCGCCGACGCCCCGACCCGCGAGGCGCTGTCCGATCGCGCGCTTTTGGAGGCGCACGGTTTGGAACTTCCGCTCTCGCTTGAGCACGGAGCGTTGAGCGTTGAGGGAAGAGAGTGATGAGTGACGGGTGACGAGTGTTGTCCGCTTGTCGCGTGTCGGGGTTGCAACTGCACATTGCACACTGCTCACTGGCCACTGTTCCCTTTTTCCTCCTGTTTCTTGGGTTGGGGCGGCGTGGGGTAGATGCCTTTGAGGGCGTTGGCGCAGATCGTCCGGGTGTCGATGCCGAAATCGTTTTTTGTGATCCATTTGATAAACCCGGGATCGCTCTTGACCAGCTCGTCCACCCGCTTTCCCTTTTTCCGCCCGAAGTTGATGGTCAGGTGACCATCGACCCAACGGAGGCATCCCGCGCGGTCGGCGTTGAAGGGATCCTTCGGGTTGAGCAACCGGTCGAGGGTCTCCATGTCGCGGGGAAGATCCTGATATTTCGCGAATTCGCCGTAAAGGACATCAAGGGTCGCCTGGGTGTCCGCTTCGGCGCCGTGGGCGTCATTGTGGGTGCGTCCACAGTAAAAGGCGAGGGCGGCGGAAAGGTCACGCGGTTCGCGCAGATGAAAGATCCGTTGGGCGTCGAGGATGCGGCGGTGGCTGACCTTGAACTCCACGCCGACGCGGTTGAACTCCTCGACCAGCATCGGGATGTCGAAGCGGCCAAGGTTGAATCCGCCCAGATCGGCATCTCCGAAAAAGCCGAGGATCTCCAGTACCTTGGATCCGAAGGTGGGGCACTCCTTGACGTCGGCGTCGGTGATGCCGTGGACCGCGGTGGTCTCAATCGGAATCGGGACGGTCGGGTTCAGCAGCCAATAACCCCGGTTCTCCGTGCCGTCCTCGTTGATCCTGATGGCGGCCAGTTCGATGATCCGGTCGGCATAGGGGCTGAGGCCGGTCGCTTCGATATCGAAGATTACCAACGGGCGATCGAGTTTAATCGGAAACATGATGATGTCCTGTTTTCAATCAAGGTGAAACGTTGAAACAGCGGTCAAAGTAGATCTCCTGTTCCTTGCGGGGGAGAATCGTGCCATTGCGGACCGCTTCCTTCAGTTCGGCGGCGGAATCCGGATCGTACCACCAATAGGAGATCAGCGAACGTTCGTCGCCGAATTTGGAAAGGACGGTCTTCGGCATTCCGAAGGTGTCCCAATAGAGCAGGCGGGTCGCGTCGATGTACCAGAGCAGCACATAGGGAACCTGGCTGGAGATGATCGCGTCCGCCTGCCGGATCAGCTCATTCCGTTCCGTGACGCTGAGCGTGGTCTTCATCTTTTCAATTAGGGCGTCGACCCGGTCATTCTTGAATCCGGTGATGTTGTTGCCGGAGGGGCGGTCCGCTTCCTTGGAGGACCACATCGGCTCCAGGTCGCGGAAGATGACGCTTGACCAGGAGGCCCAAGTGACATCAAAGTTGTACTCGTCCATATCCCGCATCCAGGCGGCGAAGTCCTTCCGGTCAATCTGCATCGAGATGCCAACCTGTTTAAACGCCTGGTTGCAGAGGGCCAAGAACTTCTCGCTGCTGCCGTCTCGCGTCAGGAACCGGAAGGAGAACGGGACACCGTCCTTTTCCAAGATTCCGGTTTGGGGATTGGGCTTGTAGCCGGCCTCGGCCAAAAGCGCTTTCGCCCGGTCGATGTTGAACGAAAAGAGGGTGTTGGTGCAGGGATGCTGCTGGTCATAAAGATCTTCGCAATAGGAACGGTGGAGGAAGTAGGAACTGAACATCATGGTCCGGTTCATCGTCTCGCGGTCGACCAGATGGGCAAAGGCCTTTCTCACCCGGATATCGTTGAAGGGCGGGCGGCGCATATTCATCGCGAACCCCTGGAAGCCGACCGGTTCGGCGTTGTGGACACGCTGTTTCACGACCCAGTTCTTGTCGAACTTCTCGCCGGTGGTCTCATTCGCCCAGAGCCGGGCAGTATAGACGGCGTAAACATCGACATACCGCTTCTTGAAGGCCTCGAAGGCGTTTTCCGGGGCGGTGAAGTAACGGAAAATCACGGTATCGAAGTTCATGGTGCCTTTTGAGGAGGGCCTGTCGATGGCCCACCAGTCGGGGCGCCGCCGCATCCGGACCTCGATCTGCTCCTTGGTTTCGGAGAGAATGTAGGGGCCCGACACGACGAGGTTGCTGGTGAAGTCAAGCCGGTTGAAGTTCTGGTCTTTGAAGGCGTGTTTGGGCAGGATCTCGAATCCGCTGGAGGAGATGAGGTTCCGCCAGTGCTGCCGTTTGGCGTGGAAGCGGACGGTGCGCGGATTGACGATCTCGGGACTTTCGAAGACACCCAGCGTGACCTTCGAGGCGCCGGTGGCGTTCATCGGGTCCATCACCTGGTCGAAGGTCCACTTGACATCCTCGGCGGTGACGGGTTGACCGTCACTCCATTTGGCCTCCGGATCCAGTTCGAAGGTGTAGGTGAGCAGGTCGTCCGAGACCGTCCAGCGGCAGGCGAGGCACGGGATAAACTCTGTGGTGACCGGATCGATCCCCAACAGCGTTTCAAACATCATCCCGAACACCTGGTAAGTGTAGGTGTTGCTGTCCACGTAATAGTTCAGGCTCTTCGGAGCCTGGAACGCGCTGAACCGGAGGGTTCCGCCCTTTTTCGCGTGGGGATCCGCCAGCGGGTTGGGCTGATCGACCCAACCGGCCGGCGGGTAGGTTGTATCCGCGAAAAGGGCGAACAGAGGGATCGCCAGAACGAGGAACATCCAGAATTTCGGTTGCCGTGAAGGATGGAATGACATGGGGATCTCCCTGTTTTCGGTTGAAGGCTATTTGAGGACCTTGGCGATGCGTTTCAAGGCTTTCTCGACATTCTCGCGGCTGTTGAAGGCCGAGATGCGGATATAGCCTTCGCCCATCTTGCCGAATCCGGCGCCGGGGGTCGTCACGACCTGCGCCCGTTTCAGGAGGCGGTCGAAGAACTTCCACGAATCCTTGCCGACGTTGATCCAGATGTAGGGGCTGTTGACCCCGCCGGTCACGGGGAATCCCGCCTTTTCAAAGAGGGCGCGGATGATCGCGGCATTGCCGAGGTAGAAGTCGGTCAGGGCGCGGGTCTGGGCTTTTCCGGCGTCGGAATAGACCGCCTCCGCCGCGCGTTGGACGGGGTAGGAGACGCCGTTGAATTTGGTTGTGTGGCGGCGGTTCCACATCGGCCGCAGGGGGACCGCCTCGCCCTTCTTGGTGTACGCCACAACAGAATCGGGAACCACGGTGTAGGCGCATCGGGTTCCGGTGAAACCGGCGATTTTGGAGAAGCTGCGGAATTCGATGGCGACATCCCGCGCGCCCTCGATCTCATAGATGGAGTGGGGGATCTTCGGGTCGCGGATGAACGCCTCATAGGCGGCGTCAAAAAGGATGAGCGCCTTGTTCTTTTTGGCATATTTGACCCACTCCGTCAGCTGCTTCCGGGAGGCGGTGGCACCCGTCGGGTTGTTGGGGAAGCAGAGGTAGATAAGGTCCACGGGAACATCGGGAAGCGCAGGGACGAAACCGTTCTCCTGGGTGCTGTCGAGATAGACCAACCCCTTGTAACGGCCGCGACGGCATGCGCCGGTACGGCCCGCCATCACGTTGGTGTCCACATAGACGGGGTAGACCGGATCGGGTACGGCGATCGTCAGTTTGGTGTCGAACAGCTCCTGAATGTTGGCGGTGTCGCACTTGGCGCCGTCGCTCACGAAGATCTCGCTGGCGTCGATTTTCGCGCCGCGCGCCTGGAAATCGTTTTTCGCGATGGCTTCGCGCAGGAAGGCGTATCCCTGTTCGGGACCGTAACCGCGGAAGGTCTCCCGGACCGCCATCTCATCAACGGCCTTGCGCATCGCCTCGATGCAGGCGGGCGGAAGCGGTTCGGTCACATCCCCGATGCCCAGCCGGATGACGGGCTTGTCCGGATGCTCTTCCTGATAGGCCTTCACCCGTTTGGCGATCTCTGAAAAGAGGTAAGAGGCTTGCAACTTCGCGTAATGCTCATTGACGTGGATCATCTGATTCTCCTTCTTGTTTCAAGACAGCGGGGGGTGTGCGCTTGACGGGTGTCAGCACCCACCGTTTGTTGTACCAAAACCATTGTTCCGGTGTCTCCCGGATCGCGCGGTCCACATTCTGCAGGACCAGCTCCGTCAGCCGTTTCGCGTCCTCCTCCTTCGAGAGAGTCGGGTCGGGATAGAGGGTGGGCAGGCGGGTGAAGATGTGCCGCGTCCACCCTTCGCGGCGGAAGATGGCGGGCACGATCGGGACCTTCCCTGCGATGGCGAACATCGCCATGCCCCGGCCCGCGTTAATGGTACCGCCCAGGAAGGGGAGTTCCAGATCCGGCGTCTTCATCCGCACGTCGGGCAGGATCGCCAAAACGTTTCCGGAACGGAGCAGTTTGAGCATCTGCTTGAACATGGCGCCACCGCTGCCGCGTTCGAGTACGGTCATGCCGTTCTCCCGTTGACGGTTCATCCAGTCGTTGACCAGCGGGTTCTTCTGTTTCGCCGCAACACTGAACATCGGGACGCCGTATCGGTTGCAGGCCCAGCCGGCGAGGTCCCAGTTTCCGCTGTGGGGTACCGTGATCACTACGCCGTGGTGCTTCTGAAGCAGCTCATGGACAACCGGGATCTCGCTTTGGAAGGCGGGAATGTGCCGGTCGATCCACTCCTTGTCGATCTTCTGGGCGCGCATGATTTCGATGGCGTTGAAAACGATGTTCCGGAGGGAGAGCCAGGCGATCTGCCGAACCCGCTTCCCGCTCATTTCCGGACCGAAGACCAGACGGATCCGCCGCTCCGTCTCCCGGCGGCGGAACCGGACGACGTGAAACGCCAGAAAGGCGAAACACCATCCGACAGTCAGGGCCAGCCGATAGGGGATCGCGTTCAAAAAAAAGGCCGCACCCCTCAGAAGCCCGTATTCAATCACATGTCTGGTCTGATAGCGCATAAAAATTCCTTTATAGCAAAAACGGGGGAGAGATTCGAGTATAAAAGTCTCCGTGCCGCATGCCTGATTGACCTTGGCCCGTGGCGGGTTGGGGAGGCCGAAGGCGGGAGAGGTGAGCGATGGGACGTGAGAGGGATCCCCTGACCCCTTTGGAGAAATGGACTATTCCCGATTGCGTCATTGACGGGAGGGCGGGGAAAGCGGTAATATTAAAACAAACATTTGGGATGATCGGCGGTTGCGTTGGGGGACGTATGCCGATGGGGGTGTTTTCTTATCCCAAATGGAGGGCTAGTGCCTAAGGAATACCCAGGGGTGAGGATTGCATGAAACGGATGTTGTTCCTTTTGGTGTTTGCGTTTTCGGTATGTTATCTTCATGCCCAAGAACCTGCACCTGCGGCAAAGCCCGCTGAGCCTGCGAAACCGGCCGCCGCGCCCGCTCCGGC
>DBXN01000175.1:0-128 GCA_002309585.1 Verrucomicrobia bacterium UBA1211 | reverse complement strand
GAAGCGAAGCCCGCCGAGGCCCCGAAACCCGCTGCGGCACCCGCTCCAGCCCCCGCTCCTGCTGCGAAGCCCGCTGAGGCCCCGAAGCCAGCCGCCGCGCCCGCTCCGGCCCCCGCCCCTGCGGCGAA
>DBXN01000166.1 GCA_002309585.1 Verrucomicrobia bacterium UBA1211 | reverse complement strand
ACCCACCGCTTCGCGGAAGTCGTGGCGTAAAACAGAGCGGCGCGGGGCCATCCGGTCCCGCGCCGTTTCGTTCATGCCGCGCAGTGGCGCGGTTCCCCTACCGCTTCAACGCGGGCAGGTGGATGCAGGCGCCCGACCAGGCGTGCGCCGCCTCCATCCACGCCTCGGCGAAGGTGGGATGGCAATGGATCGACCGCGCGACCTCCTCGACCGTCAGCTCGTTGCGGATCGCAATCGCCGCCTCGGAGATCAGATCCGTCGCATGGCTGCCGATCGCCTGGGCACCGAGCAGCTGCCCCGTCGCGGGATCGGCGATCCACTTCACAAACCCTTCGGTCTCGCCGCTGGCCATCGCCTTGCCGAGCGCCGCGAACGGGAAGACGCCAGCCTTCACCGCGCGTCCCTCTTTCTGCGCCTTGGTCTCGCTCAAACCGACCAAACCGATCTCGGGTGAGGTGAAGATACAGGCCGGGCAAATCGCTTCCACCTTCGTCCGCAGTCCCGCCGCGTTCTCCGCCGCCGTAATGCCCTGCTGGGTGGCGGCATGCGCGAGCTGGATCGAACCAGTCACCAAATCGCCGACCGCGAAGATGTTGGAGATGTTCGTCCGGCAATGGGCATCGACGGGGATGGTTCCACGCTCATCGACCTTCACGCCCGCGCGGGCGAGATCGAGCGCGGCGGTGTTCGGCCGCCGGCCGATCGCCACCAGCAGGAGGTCGCCCTCCAGCGTCTGATCCTTGTACTTGCCGGTCACGACGCCCTTCTTCGCCTCGATATCGGTCAACGGCGCGCCGGTCAGGATCTTGATGCCGAGGCCCTCCATCCGCTTGCGGAGCACACGCCGGACATCGCGGTCCAGCGCCATCACGATATCCTCCAGCATCTCGACGATCGTCACTTCCGTGCCGAGAGCCGCCGCCATGCAGGCGAACTCACACCCGATCACGCCGCCACCGAGGATCAGCAGCCGTTTCGGCAACGCCTTCAACTCCAGGAAGGCGCGGCTCTCCATGATCTGCGGGGCGCGCGGAATGAAACCGGGCATCGCGGAATCGCTGCCGGCGGCGATGATGATCGCGCCGGCGGTCAACCACCGCGTCGTGCCGTCCGGCTGGAGAACCGAAAGCCGGTTCGTCCCCTCGAAGCGGGCGGTACCGGTGATCAGCTCCACGCCGTTCGAGCGCAGCAACGCCTGGACGCCGCCGTTCAGCTTCTTGACCACCTCGCCCTTCCGTTCGGCCATCCGCGCGAAGTCGGCCTTCGCGCCCTTGACCGTCACGCCGAAGATCTCCGAGTCGATCGCCGTGCGGTAGCGCTCCGCCGAAGCGATGAGCGTCTTGGTCGGGATGCAGCCGCAATTCAGGCAGGTTCCCCCTACCGCTTCCTTCTCAATGATCGCCGTCTTCTTGCCCAGCTGCGCCGAGCGGATCGCCGCGGGATATCCGCCGGGACCGGCGCCGATCACCACCACATCAAAGTCAAACATCGCTCTGCCTCCCGTGCGGTTAAACCAAGGTCTTCCACAGTTCCAGATTCTCAAGCTTGCTCTTGACCGCGTTCACGAACGCCGCGCCCACGGAGCCGTCCACGATCCGGTGGTCGACCGAGAGGGTCATCGCCATCACGGAACGGATCTTGATCTCGCCGTTGACGACCGCCGGAACCTGGCGGGCGGAGGCGACGGCCAGGATACCCGCCTCGCCGGGATTGATGATCGCCATGAACTGGTCCACCCCCATCATGCCCATGTTCGACACGGTGAAGGAGCTGCCGGTCATCTCATCCGGCATCAGCTTGCCCGCGCGGGCCTTTTCGGAGAGGGCCGAGGTCTGCGCCTTGAGCTCGTCCATCGTCAGGGTCTGGGCCGCCCGGATCACCGGCACGACCAAACCGTTCTCCACGCTCACGGCCATCCCGAGATCGACATCGCCGCGCCAGGCGACCGTCTTGCCGTCGGTCACGGAATTGACAATCGGGAACTCCTCCAGCGAGAGGATCACCGCCTCCAGCACGAAATCGTTCACACTGAACTTCTTGCCGGCCGCCTTCAGCTCGGCGCGGTAAGCCAACAGGTCGGTCATATCGACCTTTACCGTCACATAGAAGTGCGGGACCGTCTGCTTGCTCTCCTGGAGCCGGCGGGCGATCACCTGGCGCATCTTGGTCAGAGGGACCGGCTTGCGGCGGATCGCGCGCTGGATGTCGTCCACCATGATCCGGCCGGCGTCGCCCGAACCGCGCACCGTCAGGATATCGATCCCGTTCTCAGCCGCCAGCCGCTTCGCGGCCGGGGTGATCCGGAGCGCCTCATACCCATGCGCCGTCAGATACGCCTTCACGTCCTTCTCGACGATCCGCCCGTTCGGCCCCGTCCCGCGGATGTTGGCGGGGTCGATGCACGCCTCCTTCGCGGCGGCCTTCGCGCGCGGGGAGATCACCAGTTTCTTCACGGGAGCCGCTGCGGCGGCGGGTGCGACGGGAACGGGGGCCGGCTGGAAGGCGGGAGCCGCGACCGGAA
>DBXN01000050.1 GCA_002309585.1 Verrucomicrobia bacterium UBA1211 | reverse complement strand
CGATTCGTCCCAGTACGGATTTGGCATCGCCCAACAGTCAGACATGTCACATGTTGCCAATGTGGGAATATTGCCAATCGTCATTTGAAGGGCCATTTTCGATGTGACTATACCATCCACAAAAAGTCCTTCCCCAATTCAAGGATAAATTTCTTCATGTTTTCCCTAATACCCGCATGCAATTGGTATTCGGTATGTTTCTGAGGAAGGCCAAGAAAATCCAACAGCGCACGATCTTTCAGCAAAAACTCAGAGGCAGGATAAGTCACCCCTAAAGCTTTCGTCACCAGTTTCTCCTTGCTCATCACCGATGTATAGGTGTCATTGATGATGCACCGCTTCATTTCCTCGTTCTTCAAGCGTTCTCTCGCTCCGTAAAGTATGTAGAACACTTTTTCGTCCAGTCTTCGACAACGGTTTATGATGATAACGTGATTCGTAAAGTTAACTAGCGATAGGAATGCCGGACATTCCGGTATTTGTGACCATATCTCGTCGCTTTTTGCATTTGGCAAATGCAAAACAGCTGCAGGAAATGATTTTGCATTTGACAAATGCAAATCACTACCCTCCGGCAATTTTGCAGTCAATGACTGCACAAATTCATCCAATTTCAATCGAACGAACATTTCGGCAAATTCCGCACTCGAATATGCCTTGAAGAATTCCATCATATTGTAAATCTGCCGTTGTCCAAAGCCACGCAACATAGGCTCGCGGGTCTTCAGGTAATCGCAAAGCTGCTCTACGGATTTCATGCCCCAATCCTTGCTTGCAAGACGGATTGAAACATAAGCTCCAATAGTCCAATAAGTAGCCACTGCGACATAGTTCAAGAAACCGGCGGCGCGATTGCGGCTACTGGCTATAAACGCCCTGATCTGCTCAAACTCTTTCTCAATCTTCTTCATGGATTATCCTCCTGCCACTTCAAGTTTAACCACCGTTTCTCGGTGCGCACATTATACCAAATCATCCTTCCCTGTCGGCGACCTTGCCGTTTCGCTTTCCTCCTCTGCAATCGGCTGGGCAAGTTGGGCGGCTTGATAATGCCACATCGCGGGAAGGCACTCGAAGATCGTCTCGGCTTCGCTCACGCTGTCATCGGTGGAGGGTTTGACTTTACGGAGGAAACGGTACTTCTCGAGCTGCGGCATGATGCCTTTCAGAATTTGCCGCGTACGTTCGTCTGTGTAGTTCTCCTCTTTTCCAGACATCAGTGCGCGGAAGCGTACCGCTGCATATTCCAACAGATCGCCAAAGCGGAAGCGAAGGTTGTCGCGGTCATCCGCCGTTACGCCCTGTTCACGGCACTCGTGTTCGAAGAACTCGAGGACGAGCAGAAACGCCATGCAGTCGTCGCGCTTCGTGAAGGTGAACATATCACGGTTCGGCAGCGTGATCTTCTCGTTGAACCATTTCGGCTTGTAGAGCCGGGCACACTTCGCGTCCATCACCAGCGACCAGCCGTAGAATTTATCGAAAAAAGCTTCGAACGCGCGCTTGTGCTGCATCAGAACGAGGAACAACCGCTCATCGTCCGTCTTGTAGAAGTACGGTGACTCCAAAAGGATGTTCAGAACGGCCCGTACACGTTGCGCCGTCTGCTCCCCTCCGTCAATCAATTCTTCAATCTTCATCCGTCACCCTTCTCCTCAATCCAATCACCTCTTCAATCCGAGCAGTTCGTCGGCAGAGACAAGAGTGTCAAAGAAACCTTCCGCCTCCACCCTTGGCAAGAGATACCCATCGTACACCAGAGCCGTCCGAACAGAGATACCGCGAGGAATGGCGAGCGCCTTCACTTTTTTCGCGACCTCGTCCGAAACGTCCGGACTTATTTCACGACGGCGTTTCATTTCGACAACATACACGGTTTTTTCGCCTTGTATGAGAAGGTCTATCTGACATCCTTTCTTCCGAGCCGTAGGCAGTTGCCGCCAGGGAGCGGCCGACTTGATGAAGGTTCGATCAAGCCCCAGTCTCGAAAGGAGTGCCGGAAGATTGCTGGTGACAAGGTTCTCGAACTGAAGCCCCATGATCGTGTCCCATCCGGGCAGCGCCTCAAGGCTTGAAAACCGAAACGCGCCCTTGTCGATCGTATTCCCGTTCGGTTTGACGTAGCGTAGGTAGAATCGCGTGTAGTTATCGGAGATCCTATATCGTACGCACTTCGCGTCCCGTCCGGTTGTCGGGTTTAGCCCGGCATCCTCCGCGAGAAAACCAGCGATTTCGAGTTCCGAAAGATGCCTGCTTATCACGCCGCTGCGCTCCACGTCCATTTGCGCGGCGATTTCGGAAAGCGTCCTCGGGGCGGAAGCGAGCGCGTCAAGAATCTTCCGCTTGGTTACGGCGTTCTCGCCGAATACAGAATTGAAAATTTTCGAGAAGTCGTCCCTGAGTATCGCTTTGGGCAGAAAGCACATCCTGCGTATGTTCTCTGCGGCGGAGAGGGCGGGATCGACTTCCTCGAGGTAGCGTGGCACTCCGCCCGTCACCGACAGGACATCAATGATTTCGGATGCGGCAATCCTTTCCGCAACCTTGCCCCAGAATTTTGCGCAGCAGTCAAGTGGCAACTCACCGAGCGTCAGGTTCTGAGAGGCTCGCCCAACAAAGCCCGTACTGTTCAGGATGTTTTCGGAAATCCACGTCGAGACACTGCCGCAGAGGACAAACACGAGAGGCGTATGCTTCTTGAACCGCATGTCCCAGGCGGTCTTGAGTTCACCGGCAAAGTCCGGGTCGAACTGCCCCATCCACGAAATCTCATCAAGGAGCACAACCGTCTTCCGCCTGTCAATGGCATTGTCGAGGCGTGAAAACGCCTCAAGCCAATCTACCGCCGGAGGCGATGCCGGCGTTCCGATTTGCTCATCCAGCTGGCGGGAGAAGGATCGCAGCTGATCGTGATTTGTCATCCCCTTTCGCGGTGCCTCGCCCGCTATTTCAATCAGCCGTGCACCGGAACGACGGGCGAATTCCTCTATCAGCGTCGATTTGCCGATGCGCCGCCTGCCACGACACGTGACGAGCGAGGCCGTGCGCTTGCGCCACAGTCCGTCAAGGTCTGCAATGTCGTTTTCCCTGCCGTAGAACATGACTTACGTTCTCCCCTTTCCATTGACTTGAAAGGAGCGTACCATAATCTACGGAGAGGTTCAATCACCAAAATGACATTTTGCACATTTCGTGATTCACGCGCTTCTTTCGCGGCAAGCGCTATTTCGCCGATAGCGGAAATAGAGCGCGAGGTCGGTGGAGACGAGCAGGATATCGGTGAGGTAGACGGGGACGAGCCACAGCTTCGTCCCCTCGACGAGGTGTGCGGCGATACCGCAGAGGTAACCGATGATGACGATGATGCTGAACATCGGCGACTTGCCGTCGACACGCTTGGCGCGATAGGTACGCCAGATGGCAAACGGCCAGGAGAAACCGAACGCAAACAACATCGCGAATTCCAAAATCTCGGCAGCCATCATCCCCCCTCCATTCATTCCCGTTCGCCTGACTGGAACCGCCGCTCGCTCCAGGTGGCGGCGTCGTGGCGCTCATGGGTCCAGGTGATGGCGGCGGAGGCGCCGAAAATCACCAGGGCGAGCGCGCCGGTCACAAGCAGGGTGTTGGCGAGGCTCCGCCAGAGGGTCGGCTTGCCCCGTTTACGCAGCAGGATCTTGAGGAATAGCCCGAACCAGAGCAGACACCAGCCGCAGAGGGCGGCCGTGACCCGGACGGAGCAGGGGAAGAGGTAGTGCCAGAAGAAGGCGGTCCTGGACCAGGGCAACTCGGCGCGGCTTTGACCGGTCTGGAGGGAGATGGCGGCGGACAACCCCTGCCGGGTGTCGGCGGTGGCCCCCATGTACCGCTCGGCGCGGTTGTAGGCGGCGACGGCGTTCAGCCCGTCCCCGGCCATCACGAGGGCATTTCCGAGGTTGAGGAAGAGGGGACCGTTCCCGATCCCGTCGGCGACCAGCCGGTTGTAGGTCTCGGCGGCTTTGAGGTAGGCGTCGGGGGTAGAGGCCGTGGCGGCTTGCGCGTTGGCCTGGTCCCACAGGAAGCGGTGGGTGTCATCGGATTCGGCGGCCCGGAGCAGGCCGGCGGCCAGCAGGATCACCAATCCGAGCGTCTCGGCGGAGGGTCCGCCCCGCTTTTGAATCCGCTCCTCCCGGGAGATGGCGCGGTCGATCGCGGGAAGCAGCGTCATCAGCCCGCCCTTCGCCTCCGCCAGCAGATCCGAAGCGGCATCGGGACGGTAAAGCGCCTCCTCCAGCTGTCCGAACGCCCGTCGGAACGCCGCGGCGGAATCGGACGCGCCCCCCCGGCCGATCAGCAGCCGTTCAGCCTCGGAGGGGGTCAGGGTCTGCCCCCGCACATCCAGCCGCGTACCGAGGTAGTCTCGGACCGCCTGGAGCGCGGTTTCGGCATCCGGGGCGCCGCGCAACGCGCCGAGCGCGCGGCCGAGCGCGCCAGAGTGGCGGCCGGCCTCCCGGCACTTCCGCGCGAACCGGAGCAACGGGAAAAAGAGCAGCGCGCCCAGACACAGCACGGGCCCCGCCGCCGCGAGAAGGCCCATCCGGTCGGCGGACGGCAGCAGCGACTCGGCGAAAGCCCCCGCGGGCGTGAAGGTCATGCCGGGCGCTTTCGGCGTCTCGACCGCAAAGAGCGTCCCGCCCGAATCGGCGGACGCCTCATCGTCCCCAAGATCATCCGTGGCGATCTGCGTGGTGGCGTTCGCCTGGATCGGAATCGGGAGGGTGGCGATCGCGGCGTAGGTCCGGTTCGAGGTGTCGTAATAGGCCAGCTCGACGGGCGGGAATTCGAGCGTGCCCTCCCGCATCGGCCGGACGCGGTATTTGAACCGTTTGCCGTTCGGCAGGGTGTCGCTGGAGACGGTGTCGTCGTAAATGCGGAAATCCTTGACGAGGGCGGGCTGAAGGTTCAGGAGCGGCGCCCGCATGTTCGAGACGCTGACCGGTCCCGTGACCTCCAGCGTAAGGGTGATCGGATCGCCGACCTTGCAGACCTTGGTATCGAAAGTCGCGCTCGCCTGCATATCCTTCCCGACCGCGCCGATGAAGGTGTCGGGACGGTTCTCGTCCGGCGGCGGCACGATCCGGACGGTCACGGCGGGGCCGATGGTATAGATGGTCTGGGTGGTGAAATGGTTCTGCTCCACCCCGGTCAGAATCGGGCCCTTGAAGGTCAGCGGCCCGAAGGTCTGCTCCCCCTCCTTCATCGGCACGTAGGTCAGCGAGAGGGTATATTCGCGGTATTTCTTCCCGTTCAGGGTGATCCGCTTCGGCTCCAGACGGAACCGGTAGGGCTGGGGCCGGAAGGGGTCGTCGTTTCCGAAAAAGCTGTCGAACCCGCTGAGATCGATGTTCCTCGTCTGATAGTTGTTGATGGCGAAAGCGGGCAACCCGCCATTGGCGCGCGCCGCCTGGATCAACGAATTGAAGATCTGGTTGAGGTCGGGTCCCTTCAGGGCGGGATCGGGCTGGCGAAGCTCCAGGAAATCGGCGGTCAGCCGGGGAATGTCGCGGGGTGGAAGCGGCTCAAAGTTTTTTGAATAGGGTTCCGGCAGCTCCTGCACGGCGACCGAGAGGGTGATGGTGAACGGTTCTTCCACCAGCACGGAGGTGGAGGATGCCTGAAGGGAGACGATGACCTTGTCTTGCTGTTCGACGCCGGTTACCCGGACGGCCACCCCGTTGTGCGTATACCGCTTCCCGTTCGCCGTCACCTGGATCGGCCCCGCCCGGAAGGTACCGACCTGCTTCGGCTGGACCGAATAGGAGAAAACCCGACCCTCGAACGCCTCGCGGGTCATCCGGCCGTTGATGATCTGGATACTGGAGCGGCTGTTGCTGTGTGACCCCAAAAACTGGACCGTGGCATCGGTGAGGGCGGAGAGGTCCGGTTCCGAGACGTTGCGGTCCGCACCGTTGACGGCGACCGTCAGGTTGAATGACTCCCCCTGATAAATCTCACGGCGCGACGCCGTCACGTCAAGCGAAACCCCATCCGCGAAAACCGGGGCCGCGACGCAACACCATCCGACCAATCCCACTAATCCCAACCTCATCGACAATCCTTATGTAGAAGTCAAACGCCGGCGGATGAAAGCCGAAGGCGATTGCCACCGCCCTATAACCGCTCAACGTGGATATTCATCTTATCAAAAGCGGTTTCGCCCTGTCAAAACCTACCGGCCGTGCGGCCCGGTTTCGGGCGTGACCCGGATGCGGAGAATCCCGTTGGTCAGCAAATGGGTGACCTGGCTCTCCCGCGTGATCTCGCAGGGGAGAAGGATCCGGCGCTTGAGCGTGCCGGTGCGGGTCGCCATCCCGAGGGTCAGCACATGGCCGGCCGTCGCGATCCGCACACTCTCGCGGTCGATCCCGTCGGGCAGGGAGATGGCGATCTCATACGTCCGGTCCCGTTCACGGATGTCCAGCGCCGGCGCCCCGTCCCTTTTTTCCCACCCGGAGGAGAGCGAACGGGCGATCTGCGGCATCTGACGCGTCCCCACGCGAATCCCGTCCACAACACGGGAACGGCTCGGCGGGGGCGGAGGTTCCGGCATCGCCTCCGGCTCCTCCATCGCGGGGGGCGGGGGCGGAGGTTCGGAGGGCACGGACCGTGAATCCCGCCAAAGACTCCACCCCAACAACGCAAAAACCGCGACTAGCAGCACGCCGTCGCACCATCTCCAAAATCGACTGAGACTCTTCGTTTCCATTTGCAGGACCTCTTTCTCGCTTTCCATTTCAAGCAAAACATATGCCAACACCGCAAAACGGAACCCATCCCCCGCATCATCCCCTGAGATCGTGACAAGGGGACGCAGAAAAGGGCGACAGATTGTCACCCCTGTCCCTCTTCCCCGTCAATTCGCCTTGATGCCACCGAACGTATCTGTTACGCTCTCTCCCTCTCAAAGCCTACTGTCGGGAATTGGGGAACGGGGAAGAGAGAGTGACAGGTGACGGTTGTCGAATGCCGTCCGCGTGTCGCGTGTCAAAAAACTCAACGCTCAACCCTCAACGCTCAACGGTTGAACGGGGCAATGTGGCATTATGGCAATGTGGCGGTGTGAAATTTCATAATGGCTTAATGTCATAATTCCAGAATTTCAGAATGAAAGTGGGAAACGGGAATGGGGATGATGCGCAAAGTGGGAGACCGGGGATTCACCTTCAGTGAACTGATGGTGGTGGTTTTCATCATCGCCCTCTTCGCCGTGGTTCTGGTCCCGGTCTGCGGGAATGCGATCGCTTCCGCTTGGGACATGAAGTGCAAGTCCAACCTCCGGCTGATGGCGCAAACCTGTATCCAGTATGCCATGCATCACGACCATTTCCCGTGGGGCGAGCGGAAGGTCGAAGGCTACACCTCCTATTGCTGGGATTTCCGCAAACGGGAGGGTGAGACGCGTTACGAGCCGGGCGAGATGTGGGAGGGGGTCGAGGTCGGCGAGGTGGTCCAATGCCCGGCCTGCCGGAAGGCCTACGACAATTGGGACGGCAACGCCTTTACGGGCTACAACTACAATTGCGCCTATCTCGGCTTTGTCGAGGGAACGCGGTGCAGACGGAATGCGCCGGCCCGCTTTTTCGATCTCCAGGACCCGTCAGAGGTCGCCCTCTTTGGCGACGGCGGATACGCGGGTGGCCCCAACAAGTTCATGCGCGCGCCGAAGGCCTCCCGGGAATACGATTACTCCGCCACCAACCTGCGCGAGGCGGGTACGCAGGCCTTCCGCCATCGCGGCCACACCAATGTCGCCTTCTGCGACGGCCACGTTGAAGGGATCATCCAGCCCTACACCGCCGCCGGAAACGCGGGCTGGGTCTCAGGCCCCGCCCGCACCGGCTTCCTCTCGCAGGATAACACAAAATACGGTGCCGGGCATCTGCCCGACACCGCTTCGACGATCCCGTGAACAAAAGCGCGGGAGCCGCGGCCCATCCGGTTTTCCGGACAACCCGGACTTCCCGGGTTATCCGGACGCGGAGCCCGGCATACGCCGCGCCGCCCGATCACAGTTCCTTGATCTTGATGTTCCGGAAGTAGGGCGCGGCGTTTCCGTGCTTGCCCTGCAGGCCGATGCGGCCCTTGGTCGGCAGCTCCGCCCAGGGACGGCTCAGCCACGACGGGATATCCGTCCCGTCGGGATTCTTCTTCGCATCGGTCCAGACGGAGAGGTCGGCATCGACCGTGATCTCGCCGTTCACCGCAACGATGATATGCTTGCCCTTCGCGGTCACCGTCATCCGGTTCCACTCACCCGCCGGCTTGCCGTTGTTGACCTTCGGGGGCAGATGGCCGTAGAGGCCGCCGTTCTTCGCATGGGGCGCCTCGTTCTTCCAGTGCGGATCGTTGTCATCCAAGATCTGGATCTCTACCGCGTTGGGAATCCAGTTCGCCATATCGCTGCAGTAGATCACCACGCCGCTGTTGGCGGCGGGATCATACTTGTACTCCAGATCCAGGATGAAGTTCTCATAATCGCGGTTGGTCCAGATCGCGTCATCCTTGTTGGCGGTCATAACGCCCTGGGCGTCGACCGACCAAACGCTCTTGTCGCACTGCGCGTTTCCGAGGTCCGCGTTGAAGAGCGGCATCCAGGCTTTGGAGTCGGGATGGACGCTCTTCGCGGCCGGGGCGGCCGCTGTCGCGCATCCGCAAGCCTTCCCGTCCTTACCGCAGGCGCAGGGGTTACAGGTGCACGTCTTCGCCGTCTTCCCACATTCGCAGACCTTCCCGTCCTTGCCGCAGGCGCAAGGGTCACAGGTACATTTCGCCGTGGAGTCGAAAACCGCGCACCCGGTCAGCAACGCAACCGCCGCGCAAGTCGTGAACAGATTCGTGTAAGTCATACGTTTCTCCTTTTCGATGATGTGAAAACCGTTAAACGGATTATTTTTTCGTCAGTTTCGCGGTCCAGCCGCCGCCGGGCATCAGCCTGACCGTGACGGGCTTGCCCGCCTCGATCTCCGCCGTGCGGCACTTGTAGTCGGTCGCGTCGCGGTCGGCGTTGATGCCGTCCTCGAAGATTTCGGCCTGCCAGGTGCCGCTCTTGAGGAAGTCGGTATCGAGCTTCAGCGTCTGCTTGTCCCAGTTGCCGATCGCCGAGAGGTACCAGGTGTCGCCCTTGCGGCGGGCGATCGCGGCAAACTTCCCGACCTCGCCCGCGACACCGACCGTCTCATCCCAAACCGTCGGGACCTTCGCCATGAAGTCGAAGCAGGTCTGGTTCTTGATGTACTGAGTGGGGGAGTCGCAGAGCATCTGCAACGGCGCCTCGAAGAGGGACATCAGCGCCATCTGGTGGACACGGGTGCCCTGGGAAGAGGGTTGCGAGCCGTTGGCCTTGAAGGAGCGGCGCGTCTGGTTGATCATCGCCCCGGGGGTGTAGTCCATCTGTCCGGCGACCATGCGGGTGAAGATGATCTTGCAGTCGTTCGCGGGGAAGTCGGAGTTCTGCTCCCACTTCAGCTGCTCCAGACCATGGACACCCTCGTAGTTGATGATGTTCGGATAGGTCCGGTGCATTCCCGTGGGTTTGTACATTCCGTGATAATCGACCAGCAGGTTGTACTCGGCGGCAATCGCAGCGGTCTTCTCCAGGAACTCCACGACAAACTGGTCATCGCGGTCCATGAAGTCGATCTTGAAGCCCTTCGCACCCATCTTGGAATAGCGCTCGAAGACCTTGCGCGGCTCATCGACCAGCTGGGACCAGGCGCACCAGAGGATGATCCCGACGCCACGCTCGTTGGCGTACCGGATCAGCTCGGGAACGTTCACGCCCGGGCTGATCTCCATGATCCGCAGATGCACCGACCAACCCTCGTCAAAGATAACATACTCGACGCCGTTCTTCTGCGCGAAGTCGATGTAATACTTGTAGGTTTCGGTGTTGCAACCCGCCCTAAAATCGACCCCCGTGACATTCCAGTCATTCCACCAGTCCCACGCCACCTTGCCGGGCTTGATCCAGCTCAGATCGCCCTTCAGGCGGTTCGGGGCGGCGAGCGCAAAGACAATGTCGGACTCGACCATCTTGATCGGCTGATCCGCCATGATGAAAACGCGCCACGGGAAGGCCCGCGCGCCGTCGGTCTCGGCCAGCCACGCCTCGCGGTCATGCACATGGCGCTGCCGCTGGTTGTTCGTCACCGTCTTGAGAACGGGATACTTCGCCAGCCATGGCGAGAGCGCCCGGTCGTTCTTCCCCTCGCGATAGAGGTTCCAGCCGGGATAGTCGCGCAGGTCGGACTCGGTGA
>DBXN01000124.1:2356-2964 GCA_002309585.1 Verrucomicrobia bacterium UBA1211 | reverse complement strand
CCCGTCGACTACGTCGGCGAGATCATGGGGGATATCAACGGCCGCCGCGGTTCGGTGCGGGAAATGGGTTCGCATGGCGACATGCAGGTCATTCGCGCGCAGGTGCCGTTGGCAGAACTGTTCGGGTACTCAACCGCGATACGGTCGCTCAGCCGCGGCCGCGCCAGCTATACGATGGAACCTGGCGAATTCGCGGTCGTGCCAAGGACAGTAAGGGAACAACTACTGAACAGGTAACGTTAGAATGCAAAGTCAACGTATTCGCATTCGTTTGCAAGCGTATGATCACAGGGTCCTGGACCAGGTCGTCTGTGAGATCATCGATACGGCCCGGGGTACGGGTGCGCAGGTCGTGGGGCCGATTCCGCTGCCTACGCGGATCGAGCGTTTCACGGTGAACCGCAGCCCGCACGTGGATAAGAAATCCATGGACCAGTTTGAGATGCGCACGCACAAACGGTTGCTGGACATTGTGGGCCCGACGGCCAAGACGGTCGACGAGCTGAAGAAGTTGAATCTGCCTGCTGGCGTGGATATCACAATTCGGATCTAAGGAGTGGTGACACCATGAATGGCTTAATTGGCAGAAAAGTTGGGATGACCCAGGT